>JBBSTU010000023.1:0-29274 GCA_038235595.1 Actinomycetales bacterium
CGCTACCCGGGGGGAAACTTCGTCTCGGGATTCCGCTGGGAGGACTCCGTCGGTGCACCAGAGCACCGGCCCGCCCGGCTCGATGCGGCCTGGAAGTCCACGGAGACCAACCAGTTCGGTCTGCATGAGTTCATGGCGTGGCTCGGCGAGGTCGGGGCCGAGCCGGTCATGGCGGTGAACCTCGGAACCCGAGGCCTGCAGGAGGCGCTCGACCTGGTCGAGTACTGCAACCACCCCGGCGGCAGCGAGCTCTCGGAACGCCGGATTCGCAACGGGGCCGCGGCGCCGTTCGACATCAGGCTCTGGTGCCTCGGCAACGAGATGGACGGTCCGTGGCAGCTGGGCCATCTCAGCTCCGCCGACTACGGGAAGCTGGCCGCTCGTACCGGCCAGGCCCTCAAGCGATTCGACCAGACGCTGTCGCTCGTCGCCTGCGGCAGCAGCGGCCGGGGTATGCCGACCTTCGGTGCCTGGGAGGCCGACGTGCTCGGGCGCTCCCTCGAGGTCGTCGACTACATCTCGGCCCACGCCTACTACGACCCTCACGCCGTCGACCGGCAGTCGTTCCTGTGCAGCTCGGTCGACATGGACCAGTACATCCACGCCGTCGTGGCGTCGGCGGACCACGTGGCGGCAGCGAAGAAGTCGGGCCGGCAGATCATGGTCTCGTTCGACGAGTGGAACGTGTGGCGTCAGTCCGCGTTCGTCGGCGAGGACGACCTCGAATGGACCGACCAGCCTCGACCCCTCATCGAGGAGGAGTACACCGTCGATGACGCCGTCGTCGTGGCCTCCCTGCTGATGACCCTGCTCAACCACTCCGATCGCGTGGGTCTGGCCTGCCAGGCGCAGCTGGTCAACGTCATCGCACCGATTCAGACCCAGGGAGGTGGGCCCGCCTGGCGCCAGAGCACCTTTGCGCCCTTCGCGCTGATGTCGCAACACAGTCGGGGAACGGTGCTGGACCTTCGAGTCACCGGGCCGAGTCTGACCACGACCACGTACGGCGACGCCAGTGCTCTGCTCGTCTCGGCCACCCACGACGCCGACAGCGGAGCGATCACGGTCAGCCTGGTCAACCGCTGCCACAGCGACGCGATCGACACGAAGATCGACCTGAGTGCGTTCGGCCCGCTGGAGGTCGTGGAGCACCTGGCGATGGGGGGTGGCGACCCGACTCTCACGAACACGGCCGACCACCCCGACCGCGTCACGGCACGGCGGGTGCGCGACACCGATCCCGACGGCCTCACCGGTCTCGCTTCGGGAACCCCGTTGCTGACCGTGGGCGCGGCATCCTGGCACCTGATTCGCTTCACCACGCGCGATTGACGGCACGGCACGCGACGCCCAACGCCTGGCTCAGCCCACCACGGCCAGCTCGGCATCCTCAGCGTCCGGCTCGTCGCTGTGCTCGCGGCCGGTCGTCTCGGCCTGCTCGTCGTCGGCGGAGTGGAAGTCTTTCGTGCGGATCAGCGCGAACGCCGCGACGGCCGTGATCAGGGCGACAGCCGCCGCGACCAGCAGGATGCCGTTGAGCGCTGACGTGAAACCGGTGGCCGCGATCTGTTCGACGACCGGGATCTGCGCCCTCGGGAACTTCGGTAGCGCGGCCTTCAGCTGACCGGACTGAACGAGAGTGGCCAACGACTCGCCGCGTCCGGCGAGAGCAGTTCCCGCGGTGGCACTCGTGACCGCGCTCTCCAGACGAGAGGCGAAGAGGGTGCCGAGCAGCGCGATTCCGGTCGCGATGCCGACCTGGCGGAAGGTGCTGTTCACACCAGAAGCCATCCCCGCCAGGCGCGGAGGCACCACGCCGACGGCCGTGGAGGCCAACGGGGGGTTGACCATGCCGACACCGATGCCCGCCACGACGAACCCGGGGATCAGGTGAGTCCACGACGACGAGGCATCCAACCCGCGCATGAGCAGCATGCCGACGCCCGTCAGGGCCAGACCGGGCCCGATCAGCAACCGTGCCGGGAGGTGAGAGCTGAGACGGCCCGCGACCCCAGAGACGACCAGGATCGCACCGGACAGCACCAGCAGTCGGAGGCCGGTCTGCAGGGCGGTGTAGCCCAGCACGTTCTGCAGGTAGAGCGTGAGGTAGAGCAGCATCGAGAAGATGCCGGAGCTGATGCCGAACGCGGCGATCGCACCGCCTGAGAACGTTGGTTTGCGAAACAGGCTGAGGTCGAGCATCGGGGTGGCGGTGCGCATCTCGAACAGCACGAAGGCGACCATCAGCGCGGCTGCCGCGATGAAGCAGGTGGCGACGACGGTGTCGCCGAAGCCCTTCTGCCCCGATTCGATGAGTGCGTAGACCAGCAGGCTCAGCGACCCGGTGAAGACCACGAAGCCGACCCAGTCGGGGCCGTGGGCCTTGGGGTTGCGTGACTCGGCGACCTTCAGCACGGTGATCACCAACGCTGCGATACCGATGGGGATGTTGACGAAGAAGATCCACCGCCACGACAGCGACGAGACCAGCACGCCCCCGACCACCGGCCCGACCGCCACGGCGACACCGGTGATGGAGCCCCAGATGCCGAAGGCGGTGCCTCGGTCCTTGCCCTGGAAAGCGCTGGCCAGCAGGGCCAGTGAGACGGTGAACATGATGGCGCCGCCGACGCCCTGCAGGCCGCGGCTCAGCTGCAGCACCAAGGTGGTCTGGGCGATGCCACACAGGGTGGAGGCAATGGTGAAGACCACCAGCCCGATGATGTAGAGCCGGCGGCGTCCGAAGATGTCAGACAGCGATCCCGCCGTCAGCAGCAGCGAGGCCAGCGTCAGGGCGTACGCGTCGATGACCCACTGCAGGTCTGCGAAGCTCGAGCCGAGCGACGACTGGATGTCGGGCAGGGCGACGTTGACGATGGTGACGTCGAGCAACAGCATGAAGGTGCCGAAACAGACCCCCGTCAATGTCCACCACTTGTTGCCCTCCGGGCCGCCGACCGGAGCCTCACCTCGCGGGTACCGGTGTCTGCCGGGGCGGGCGGTCTCGTGGGCGTCAGGCATGGTTGCTCCTCGGTCAGCGTGGAAGACCGTACGTTTTGACGCCGATCGGTGATGTCATCCAACTATCAACCGGATGATCTCCTCGCGTCGGCGCCCATCGGCAAGACGCGGAAATAGGTTAAGAATATTGGGGTGAGCGCGGATTCTGTCACCCTTGACGATCTGGACCGGTCGATCGTTCGTGCTCTACAGCTGGCGCCGCGAGGCTCGTTCAGTCAGCTCGCCGTCACCTTGGGCACCTCGGAGCAGACCGTCGCCCGACGGTACCGGCGGTTGCGAGCCGCAGGAGTGGTGCGGGTGACGGCCGTGGTGAACAGCGAGGCGCTCGGGGAGAGCACCTGGGTGGTGCGGATCAGGTGCACCCCGAACGGCACGGCGGCGCTGGCTCAGGCTCTGGCCAAGCGGCAGGACATCGGTTGGGTGTCGATCGGGGGCGGCGCGGCCGAGGTGGTGTGCGTGGCGCGTTCCCGATCGGCTGCAGACCGGGAAGAGCTGCTGCTCGGACAGCTCGCTCGAACCGCACCGGTACTGGGAGTCAGCGCCGCGATGACCCTCCACCAGTTTCGGGCCGGGCGACCCGACGACTGGGCGGGGCTGGCCGGCGCGCTCACCAGCCGACAGGAGGAGGAGCTGAGATCGGTGGCGGGAGGCGCCGACGGAGCGAGGACGCCGGTCCCGCAGGTGGGCGACCGCACCCCAGGCAGCGAGATCGACGACGGCGATGAGGCGATTCTGAACCAGATGGTGCTGGACGGTCGGTCCAGCTACGCCCAGCTCGGTGCCTGTGCGGGGATGAGCGAGGGGCGTGCCGCACGCCGGCTCCACCTGCTGCTGGAGCGTGGAATCGCCGTGGTGGACGTCGACCTGTCGTCTGAGGCCCTCGGGTGGAAGGTGACGGCCCAGCTGTGGATGACCACCGCCCCGGCGGATCTGCACGCCTGTGGCACGGCGCTGGCGCAGCTGCCCGACGTGACCTTCGCCGCCGCTATCACCGGGCCGCACAACTTGACGGCCGTGGTGGTCTGCCGCGACCACCGCGCGCTGTACCGCCTGGTTACCGAGCAGGTCGGTGCCGTGCCCGGCATCCGCACCCTGGAGGTGTCGCCGCGCACCCGCGTGGTCAAACAGGCCGGCGCCCTGGTCGCTCGGGCCCGCCTCACGACCTGAGCATGGCGGTCAGCGGTTGGTAGCCAAGCGGTAGTGCTCAGCCACGACGACGGCGGCCTGCTTGCCGTAGACGCAGTAGTCATCGTTGCGGGCGGCCTGCGTCACGTCGTACAGCTCGGCGGGCCAGTCCCACAGCATGAAGCCGCCGACCCAGGGCCGGGCGCCGGCTGCGGTCAGCATCTCGGCGAGGTAGTCGGCCTGGACCTGCTCGTTCGGCGCGCCAACGAGGGTCCAGTCGTTCGGGCGAGCCTGCGCGCCATCGCGGCTGGGGCAGCCGGCCTCGAGAAAGCAGAACGGCTTCCCCTCGCGCTCGACGACGGCCTGGATGCGGTCGAGCTGGGTCTCCCACTCGCCGCTGGGATAGTAGCCGCTGGAGGAGATGACATCGACGGCATCCCACCAGGTCACGTGGTCCTCCTGGTACTTGTCGCAGTTGTACGTGATCGGCCCGTCGTACACCGCACGCACCTCGCTGATGAGCTGACGCCACAGCAGATCTTGGGAGTCGGCCCGCACCGTCTCGCACCCGATGCAGAAGAGCTCGACGTCGAGCTCGGCGGCGAGGCGAGCCTGGTGCACGATGTACTCGGTGTAGGACGCGAACCAGTCGCCCCAGGTGGGCTCGCCCGGCACGTCCCAGTCGAAGAAGCCGATGTAGGCCCGCCAGGTTCCGTCGGCCACGTTGACCATGGGCTTGAGGCACACCTTGAGCCCCTGTGAGCGGGCTCGTCCCACGACGGCGCGAACTTCGTCGTCGGTGAGCGAGGGTGCCTCGCGGAACGGGACGGTGGTCGACTGGGCCGTCTGCTGCACGGCGGCGTAGGCCAGCGTCACCCAGTTGAGGTTGAGGTCAGACAGGGCCGCCATCGACTGCTCGGCCGCCGGGGCGGTCCACGTACCTCGGACGCCCGGGTGGCCCCAGGTCATGCCGCAGACCGGCTCGTCCCAGCCGACCGCCTGAAAGAGTCTCGTGGTCTGGTCAGATTCGTTCATGTCATCTCCAAGGTTGATCGAGGGGTGGCTGAGGCGCGACCGACCTGCCCGTCACGTCGGAACGGTGACCGGCAGAATGCACGCGGGGCTGGCGACGGGGGCTACCTGACCCACGCGTTCGAGGTGGCCGCTGCGGTGGTCGGTGCGGATCAGGTCGATCGCGTGCCCGCGCTCAGCGGCGACGTAGAGGAACGACCCGACGACGGCGAAGTGTCGGGGCCAGGCGCCGACGCGAACGCGATCGACGATCCGCAACCCGTCTTCGCCGACCGCGAAGGCGCTGACGCAGTCGGCCCCCCGGTTGCTCAGGTAGAGCACGTCTCCGCCCGGTGCGACTTCGAGGTGGGCCGGATAGCTGCGGGTGCCCGCTGGGGCATCGGGCCCCTGCGCCGGAGTGGTCGACTGTTCGACCTCGGACGTGTGGATGCCGTGCGGCAGGTACGTGAGGGTTGAGCTGAGCTCGCCGACGACGACCAGGGCGTCGGCTCGCTCGTCACCGGTGGACGGGCGGGCCAGCGCGGCCACCTGACGCGGGCCCGTTCCCGGGGGCAGCGTAACGGTCTCCACGAGGAGCGCGGGGCCCGTCTCGTCGATGCGGTACCGGGCCACCTCGTCGGTGCCCAGGTCGGCGGTCAGGAACGTGCCGTCTGCGCAGTCGAGTCCGAAGTGGGGATGCGGTGCCTCCTGCCGGAGTGGGTCTGGGCCGGAACCGCGCCGACTGACGACAGCCGGCGGCGCGTCGGCGATGCCATGCCGACCTACCGGCAGTACCGCGACGGTGCCGTCGCCGTAGTTGCACACGATCAGGTGTGAGCCGTCGGAGGTCACCGTGCAGTGGCACGGGCCGGCGCCGCCGCTGCTGACCTGGCCCAGCAGCATGAGACGTCCGTCGGGCGTGATCTCGAACGTGGAGACCACACCGGGATCCGACTCGCTGACCGCATAGACGATCGGCAGGTCGGGGTGTGCGGCCAGGTACGACGGGGAGTCCAGGGGATAGTCCGCACGATGCTCCAGCGCGCCGGTGACGGCATCCCGGGCGAAGGTCGTGATGCCGTCACCCGAACCCAGTGGGGGCGTGTAGGAGCCGACGACGAGAAACGGCCGGCCGGTCGTCGCACTCACTCAGGCACCCTCACTCAGGGCACCGTCGAGCGCCCGAGGGGCCAGCCCCAGAAGTCGCTCGGCCTTGGAACAGTCGAAGAAGCCGCCGAAACCGCTCTCACCGTTGAGGTCGCGGCGAATCGGGACGTCGGGGTAGTGCTCGCGCAACAGCTCGCCCGTCGGTCGAGGCGCGGTGGTGGTCGGCGCCACGACGTAGATGACCTCGCTGCCGACGAAGTCGGCGCGCACAGCGGCCAGGCACGCGGCCGCGGCGTCGACGAGGGCGGTGTAGCCCCACAGGTCTTTGGGGGCGGTCGAGGGCAGCGAGCGCTTCCACTCGGTGAGGTGGGCGCCGTCGCGCACCAGGGCGTGCAGCCGCAGGGAGGCGATGGTGCTGCTCGGGTCGCGTCGGGCGAAGTCGGCCGCCTGCATCTCACCGATCCACTTCGAGAGCGAGTACGGGTCCTGTGAGTAGCTCGGGTGATCTTCGGTGACCGGGAACCAGTCGTAGCGCGGTCGCTCGCTGTAGGCGCCGCCGATGGCGTTCACGCTCGAGGCGAGGCAGACCTTTCGGATGCCGTTGTCGGCGGCCGCGAGCAGCGCGTTGTAGCTGGCGGTGACGTTGTTGTGGTGCACGGCCGGCTCGGGGGCCATCAGCGGCGAGATGATCGCGGCCAGGTGGATGACGGCGTGACACCCCTGCACCGCGTTGCGGACCGCGGGGTAGTCGGTGAGGTCGACCTCGACCCTTCGCACGGCATCGTCAGGGCCGGAGCCGACAGAGCCGACAGAGCCCGCCCGGTCGAGGGCGACGACAGTGTGCCCGGCCGCCAGGGCGGCCCTCGTCACCGAGACACCGAGCATCCCCCCGGCGCCGGTCACGGCGATCTTCACGGGCTGCCCTCCGGCGTCAGCGCACTCCGCTCGCTCTCGCTCGTCGGGTGGTGGAGGTAGGCCGCCTCGCGCAGGCCCTTGAGGTAGCCGAGGGCGAACAGCCGCCCGTAGGGGGAGTAGCCCGGGCGGAGGTTGCTGTCGCCCGCGACGGTCGGCACGTGGTCGGGGCGCAGCACCCCGTCGAACCCGAGGTCGCGGTAGGCCTCGAGGCAGGCGAACAGGTCGGTCGGGCCGTCGTCGTGCCAGGTCTCCTCGAACGACTCGACGGTTCCTCGCACGTCGCGCATGTGCACGAAGAACACCTTGCCGCGGCCGCCGAAGTGCCGGATCGTCTGCGGCAGGTCATCGGTCATGAGTCGGAAGTTGCCTTGACACACGGTGATTCCGTTGACCGGGCTGGGCACCAGGTCAAGGAGCCGGTCGTAGTTCGCGACGCTGCTCATGATTCGCCCCACCCCGCGCAGGGGTGACAACGGCGGGTCGTCGGGATGCATGGCCAGCTGCACGCCGGCCCGCTCGGCCACCGGAACGACCCGTTCAAGGAAGTGCTCCAGGGTTCCCCAGAGGGTCTCCTCCGACAGGGCCCCCCACTCGGTGCCCGGAGCGTCGGCCAACAGGGCGGCATCGAAGCCGCTGACCAGCGACCCGCCGCGAGAGGGCACCGCGGTGTTGGTGCGCACCCAGTTGAAGTCGGCCATCCACTCGTAGCACCACACCGGGATGCCCAGTCGGCCCATGTTCTCGATGAGGGTGCAGACGGTGTCGATCTCGGCCTCGCCACCGGGTAGACCGCGTTTGGCGTTGTTCAGTGGAGGTCGGGCCTCGATGACGGCCAGCTCGAAACCGTGCGACTCGTAGAGCTGCTTCATCCGCAACAGCGGCATGAAGTCCCACGGCGCCTCGCCGTCGGCCAGCGTCTCGGTCGCGGGCAACCCGCCCACGGCGTGTCCGATACCGGCCTGTTTCACGATCGGCCAGAGCACCCCGTCGCTGGGGTCGGGGGGCAGGAACTCGGCGATCTGGATCATGTGGTCGCGCCGGCCCGTTCGGAGCGCTCGGAGCGCCACGACTGGAAGGCCGCCTCGATGGGCCCGGCCCACGGCTCGACGTCGATCTCGGCACTGGTGAAGGTTCCGTCGGCGATCCGGCCCTTGCCGAACTCGTCACGGACAGTGACGTCCTCGGCGACGTCGGCCACCCGCTCGGCCAGCTGGGCCGGGATGAAAATCACCCCGCTCGGCGTTCCCAGCACGACGTCGCCGGGCAGCACGGTGGCCTCCCCGATGCGCACCGGCAGGTTGACCCCGGCCAGCACGACGTCGGCGATCGCCGTGGGGTGCGTGCCGCGACAGAACACGTTGACGCCCTCGAGCTCCCGCAGCCCGGCCAGGTCACGCACGCCACCGTCGATGACGGCACCGACGCCGGTGCGCACGGCGACCGCGGTGCCGAGGTTGTCTCCGATCACCGTGCCGTTCGCCACCTTGCCGAAGATGTCGGTCACCATGACGTCGCCAGGCTGCAGCAGCGAGATGACCCACGAGTTCTGCTTGTCGGCCTCGTGGTGGCCCTCGCGGGCTCCGGCTACGACCACGGCGGCATCGAGATCGGGTCGGTAGGGCAGGAACTGAGAGGTGAGGGCCCGGCCGACGATCACATTTCCGGGATGCGTCTGTAGCCACTGGCCCGAGAACTGAAGATGGTAGCCCGCGTCGCGCAGCACGGCCCAGGCCTGCTCCGTGGTGGCGGCGCGCAGGCGGTCGAGAACGGCATCCGGCACTCGGGGGCGGCCGTCGGGCAGCCGGTCACCGCTCCAGGCGTGGGTGAGCTCGATGACGTGGGCGGGTTCGGGTGCGACGTGCATGAGGCTCGAGGTCTCCTGATGAGGGGCGTCAGCGCAACAGACCGCGGGCCAGCGCGGTCGGGGCGGTCGGGGCCAGGGGCAGGCGCGGCAGCATCGTCGCGTGCACCGAGTGGTAAAGGTCGGGACGACCGGGCCAGACCGTGGCGGCCGGACGGTTCTGCGGGTCGAGCTCGTGGCGCCAGGAGCCGTTGTCGGCGATGAGGTGGGTGGCCGCGTAGTCCCACCAGGTGCGGTACCACCCGTCGTAGCGAGGATCCCCGGTGTGGGCGCCCAGCGCGGCGGCTGCCGAGATCGCCTCGGCCACCACCCAGTGCATCCGTTGGCGCACCACGGGGGTGCCTGACCAGTCGGTCGTGTAGACGAAGCCGTCAGCACCGTCGACGGCCCACCCGTCGGCCACCGCGCGGTCGAAGAGCCGGGCGGCTCCGTCAGTCAGCAACCCGGCTCGACCGACTCCAGATGCGGCGACCTGCACCGCGAGGCGCGACCACTCCAGCCCGTGACCGACAGTCGCACCGTAGGGCTCGAACGGGTGGTTCGGCTCGTCGCGGTGGTGTTCCATCATGGGGGTCCAGTCGGCGCGGAAGTGTTCGGGAATGCGCCAGTCGTTGTTGGCAGCCCAGCCGAGCACCGTCTCGGTCACGCGGGCCGCGCGCTCACGCCATCGCGCGTCACCGGTGGCGTCTGACGCCGAGAGCAGCGCCTCGACGCCGTGCATGTTGGCGTTGATGCCGCGGTAGTCGCTGAAGGTCGACCAGTCGGCGACGGCGGAGTCACGGTGCAGCCCCGGACCCTCCTCCCAGAAGCGGGTGTCGAGAACGTCGAGCGCCTCGTCGAGCACCTCGCGAGCGCCCGGCAGGCCGGCTACGGTGGCGCTGGCGGAGGCGAAGACGACGAACGCGTGGGCGTACCCGACCTTGGCGTCGTCACGGTCTTGTCCCGGACCGACGGAGGCGAACCAGCCCCCGTGAGCCGGGTCGCGGAGCGGCCCGCGCAGCCCGTCGAGCGCGCGCACGGCGAGGGGGGCGCAACCGGGGATGCCGGCCAGGTGGCCGAGGCTGTAGACGTGCAGCATGCGGGCCGAGACCCAGGTGTGCACGGGCTTGGTCTCGTCGGGGCACCCCTCGTCATCGAGGTACCACGCACCACCGTCGGGGTGCGGAAAGCGACGGGCGAACGCGAGCTGCAGCCGCATCTGTCGCACCAGCCAGGCCCGGTGGTCGGGCTGCTCGATCCACGTGGCGGTCATGGCGTGACTCCCTGTCGGTTTCGGGGCGGAACGTAGTGCAGGCGATGGGTCGGGTCAGTCAAGGGCGGCGAGGGGAGGGGGGGTCGCGCTTCCGGGCGCCGCGGGGGTCTTGGCTCCCGAGGCGCTCGCCCCCGAGGTGGCGACCGGCCGACCGGAGACCGTCGAGCGGGGAGCGAGCTCGCTCTGAAGCACCATGGCGGCCGCGCCCGTCGCTGCCGCGTAGGCGGCGTTCGACGAGACGGTCACCTCCACACCGTGGGTGCCCCGAGCGAAGAACGCGTGGGCCAGCTGGCGCTGGATGGCAGGCACGAACAGGGCACCGGCGAGGGCGAAGGCAGGGCCCGTCAGCACCACGTGGTCGAGGTCGAGGATGTTGGTCAACGACTGGACTGCGACGGCAACGTAGTCGGCGGCATCCTCGAAGATCGCGACCGCGGCGGGTCGGCCGGCGAGCGCCTCCCGGGCCACGACGGCGAACTGGTCGTGCAGGAACTCGCCGACCGGAGCGTGTCCAGCGGCCCGGGCGGCGTTCACGATCGCTGCCGCCCCAGCCACGGTCTCGAGGCAGCCGTGGCTGCCGCACCAGCAGAGGGCGCCGTCACGCACGACGCAGATGTGGCCGATCTCGCCGGCGTTGCCGCTCGAGCCGAGGACCGGGTTGCCCGACATGATGATTCCGGCGCCGATTCCCGTTCCCATGTAGAGCGCGGCAAACATGGCCGTCGGGTCGACGTGCCCCGACCAGAACTCGCCGACCGCTGCCGCCGTGGCGTCGTTGCCCAGCACCACGGGCAGGCCGGTGGCTGCGGCCAGCGCGTCGACCAGGGGGAAGTCGATCCAGGGACGCATCTCGGGGGAGGAGAGGGCAATCCCGGTAGCGGAGGTGGCCGGCCCGGGAGACACCAACCCGATCCCCAGCAGCCGCTCGGTCGGGATGCCGATGCGTCTGACAAACGTCGTCAGCTCTGCGGCGATGCGCTCCACCACCAGCTGCGGTGCTCGAGCGTCGGCGCCCCCCCGACGGGGCCAGACGGCGACGACCTTGCCGGAGAGGTCGGCGATCACGTAGGTGATCGAGGTGTGGTCGAGGTGGACTCCGAGCGCGTAGCGGGACTCGGCCGCCAGCGCGAGCAGGACGGCAGGCTTGCCTCCGGTTGACGCGGCGCGCCCGACCTCGACGATGAGACCGTCTGCGATCAGGTCGCGGATGGCGACCGTGACCGTGGCTGCGTTGAGGCCCGTCGTGCGGGCGAGCGATGCGCGGCTCATCTCTCCGGCGCCGCGGATCGTGTCCAGCAGCAGAGCCCGGTGGCCGGCCAGTGCTGCGCCCGGGCCGGACGAGTTGGTTGTCACGTCGTCGTGCCACCCTTTGCGGTCGGTGCTCATCACCAGGACTCGGCGCCGAGGCCAGAGCCAGCGTCGCTTCTTAGTGTAGAGACTACAGAAAGATCCCGAGCGGTGTTCGTCGGTCCAAGCAGCGATACGACGGTCCACTCCTGCGGTCCGGTCAGTTTATGAGCAGTCGCAGGTGCTTGACTTACTGTAGAGATAATAAGAAGAATAGAGGCCAGTTGTCCTCCGACCGCCGCGGTCAAGAGTCGTTGGAGCCGACACCGCCCTAGGTTTTCATCGCCCTACGTCCCACCGTCCTCGAGGCTGCCGACATGATCCGCACGGAGCTGCACGACCGCCGGCGTGGGCCGGCCGCAGCCGTGCCGGCGGTGCGATGACGGTGGTCCGCGGGTCATCCGGCCGGCCGGCTCCCGCAACGCAGGAGGGGCTCGACGTCGTCACCTTCGGGGAGGCCATGGTCGGCCTCGTCGTCGACGACGGGCTGGACCTCGCTCTGTGCCAGCGGCTTGCCCGCCAGGTCGTCGGGGCCGAGGCGAACGTGGCCATCGGCCTGGCGAGACTCGGGCGCCGAGTTGGCTTCTTCGGTCGGGTCGGCACGGACGCCCTGGGAGACAGCGTCGTCCGCGGACTGCGGGCCGAGGGGGTCGACCTGTCGCGCGTCGTCCGCGATGCGACCCGCCGGACGGGACTGTTGCTGCGAGACGTCTGGGTCGAGCGGCCGATCCAGGTCGCGTACTACCGGTCCGACTCCGCCGGCGCCGCATTGTGTCCTGGTGACATCGACGGGTCGTACATTCGCAGTGCCCGGGTGCTGCACCTCACCGGAATCACCCCGATCCTCAGCGACAGCGCCTGGGAGGGCACCCGCGCGACGGTCGCGGCCGCTCGGGAGGCAGGCGTCAGGGTGGTCTTCGACCCCAACCTGCGCCGCTCGCTGTGCACCGACGAGGTGGCCATCCCGCGGCTGCGCGTCCTCGCCTCGCAGTGCAACGTGGTGCTGGCCGGGCTCGACGAGCTTGAGGCCCTGGCCGGTGAGAGCGACACCGAGGCGGCGGCCCGGGCCATCCTCGCCTCCGGGCCCGGTCTGGTCGTCGTCAAAGACGGCGCCCGGGGGTCGTGGGCCTTCGACCACGACCAGTCTTGGCACCAGCCCGTCGTTCCGGTGACAGCCGTCGACCCGGTCGGGGCGGGAGACGCGTTCGCCGCTGGGTTTATGCACGCCTGGCTCGACTCCCCTTCCGTTGCTGATGCCCTGGCCACGGCCGCGATCACGTCTGCTCTGTGTGTGGCCACCCGGGGAGACAGCGCCGGGCTGCCGTTCGCCGACGACGTGACCGCCCTCGAGGCAGGAGAGACCGATGTCCGACGCTGAGACTCGGCGCGGTGCGGTGGCTGAGGCCATCAGAGCCCAACGGCTGGTGGCGATCGTGCGCACGTCGTCGCCGCAGCAGGCCAGGGAGGCCGCCGGGGTGCTCGTGCTGTGCGGTGTTGATCTCATCGAGGTCGCCCTGACCACGCCCGACGCCCTCGAGGTCGTGCGTGAGCTCGTGGACGAGGTCGCCGGGAGCGTTCACATCGGCGTCGGTACGGCGGTCACGGTCGAGGACGTTCGCGCCAGCGCCCGGGCGGGAGCGTCCTTCGTCGTGTCTCCCTGCACCGACAGGGCGGCGATCCGCGCCGCTCACGACGCCGACATGTTCGCCCTGCCCGGGGCCGCCACCCCGACCGAGATCGTCACCGCGGTCGCGGCCGGCGCCGACATGGTGAAGCTCTTTCCGGCCTCCCTGTGGGGGATCGGCTCCTTCCGGCACCTGCGGGCTCCCCTGCCCCACGTGGAGCTCGTTCCGAGCGGCGGCGTTGCCATCGATGACGTCTCCGACTGGCTGGCGGCCGGCGCGGTCGCGGTCGGAGTCGGCTCGGCCCTCACGGCCGGAACCGAGCAGGACGTCCGCGACCGGGTGACGAAGCTGCTGGCTCGAGACGGGTGAGCAGCACCCGCGACGGGGCGGTATCCCCGATCTTGACCCGGATCCCTCATTTCTGAGATGCCCACGAAGCCGCTACAACAGGAAGACTCACCGATGTCGACAACGACGATCTCGAACGGATGGACGCTCAGTCTCGGAGCGGGTCCCCGACCGCAGGGCCTCCCGGAGGCGATCCCCGCGACCGTGCCCGGCTGCGTGCACACCGACCTGCTCGCTGGCCGGCTCATCCCCGACCCGTACCTCGACTGCAACGAGCAGCAGGTGCAGTGGATCGGTGAGACCGACGCCCGGTACCGCACCACGTTCGAGTTCGTGGACGAGGGCCACGAACGCGTCGACCTGGTCGCCGAAGGGCTTGACACGGTGGCCACCGTGACGCTGAACGGCGCCGTCGTGGGGCGGACCAAGAACCAACACCGGACGTACCGCTTCGACGTGCGTTCAGCGTTGGGGGCCGACAACGAGCTCGTTGTGGACTTTGACGCACCCCTCCGGGCGGCTCGGGAGTCGGAGCAGCGCCTGGGGGCCAAGCCGCTGGTGGGAGACGCCCTGCCCTACAACGCGCTGCGGAAGATGGCCGCCAACTTCGGCTGGGACTGGGGCCCCACCCTGACCACGGCCGGGATCTGGCGGCCGATCCACCTGCACCAGTGGTCGACGGCGCGGCTGAGCTCCGTCGTGCCGAACGTCACCGTCGACGAGCAGGGTCACGGCCACGTGGAGCTGGTGGTCGCCCTCGAGCGCACCGCAACCCAAGAGGTCGTTCTGGACGTCGAGCTCCACGCGCCCGACGGAACCACGTCGACCGCCGCCACTGCGACGACGACGGATGACCGGGCCGAGCTGTCGCTCACGGTCGACGAGCCGGAACTGTGGTGGCCACGCGGACACGGCGAGCAGCCGCTGTACCGGCTGGTCGTGCGCGCTTCCAGCGGTGGCACCGAGCTCGACACGTGGAGCCACGACATCGGGTTTCGCACGGTCGAGGTACGTATCGAGCCGGACGAGCACGGCACGAGCTTCGAGTTCCACGTCAACGGCCAGTTCGTCTGGGTCAAGGGAGCGAACTGGATCCCGGGTGACTGCTTTCCGAGCCGGATGACCAGCGACGACTATGAGCAAGCGGTGCAGGGCGCGGTCGAAGGCGGGATGAACCTGCTCCGCGCCTGGGGCGGCGGCATCTACGAGAGCGACGACTTCTACGACGCCTGCAACCGCCAAGGAATTCTCGTCTGGCAGGACTTCCAGTTCGCCTGTGCCTGCTACTCCGAGGCTCCGGAGATGTGGCAGGAGGTCGAGGCCGAGGCGCGTGAGCACGTCGCCCGGCTGGCGCCTAACCCTTCCCTCGCCCTCTGGAGCGGCGGCAACGAGAACATCGAGGGCTACTACAACTGGGGCTTCAAGGAGCGGATGGGCGAGGGCGAGGGCTGGGGCGGCCGCTACTACCACGAGCTGTTCCCGGCGATCATCGACGAGATCGACCCGGGTCGGGCCTACATTCCGTCGAGCCCGTGGTCACCGAACGACGAGAGCCACCCGACCCTTCCCGATCACGGCCCGGTGCACAGCTGGAAGGTCTGGTTCAGCGTCGACTACCTCGAGTACCGGAGCGCCATCCCGCGGTTCGTGGCCGAGTTCGGGTTCCAGGCCCCAGCGAACCACTCCACCTTGATGCCGGCGGTCCACGACGAGCAGCCGGCCCCTGAATCGCCGGGAATGCTGAACCACCAGAAGGCCATCGACGGCAACCTCAAGCTCGAACGCGGCTGGGCGGGTCATGTGCCGACGCCGGCCGGCTTCGACGACTGGTATTTCACCACCCAGCTCGACCAGGCGCGAGCCATCAGCTGCGCCGTTTCGCACTATCGCTCGTACTCCCCGCGCAACGCCGGTTACGTCGTCTGGCAGCTCAACGACTGCTGGCCGGCGGTCAGCTGGGCCGTGATCGACAGCAACGGCCGCCGCAAGCCGCTGTGGTACGCGCTGCGCCGGCTCAACGCGCCCCGCGTGCTGCTCCTGCAGCCGCGTGAGGAGGGGGTTGCCCTCATCGCCAGCAACGACAGCGCCGAACCCTGGTGCGACACCGTCACGGTCAGGCGCACGAACCTGGTCGGGGAGACCCTGGCGACCGAGCAGGTGACCATAGACGTGCCACCTCGAACGGGAGTCACCTCGATTCTCGGGGCGGCGCTCCAGGGCGTGGTCGATGCGACACAGGAGCTGCTCGTCGCGAGCTGCCCGTCGGCCAGTGACGACGGCCGGGCCTGGTGGTGGTTCGCCGAAGACCTTGATGTGCCCTTCCCCGAACCGTCCCTGCGCACCGAGGTACGGCGCTCCCACAACGGCTATGACCTCACAGTGACCGCCGAGTCCTTGGTCAAGGACCTCGTGCTGAGCGTTGACCGCCTCGACCCCGACGCAACGGTCTCCGAACAGCTCGTCACCTTGCTGCCGGGGGAGTCGTACACGTTCTCGGTGACCAGCACCGCCGACCTCGAACCGTCAGCACTGACCTCACCGCCGGTGCTGATGAGCGTCAACCATCTCGTGCACCCTCGATCGGGGGCAGTCCCAGCATGAAGCTCCTCGACCACACTCTCGATGGCGACGCGATCGTCATCACCACCTCGTCCGGCCGCCTCAAGGTGGAGGCCATCGGCGACCGCGTGATGCGCGTCGTCTACACGGGCCGCGCGAGCTTCACAGACCAGTCCCTGCGGTCGAACGGGATGCTGCTGGGCGGGCTGGAACGCAACGCTCCCGCGGTCGAGGAGGCAGACGGCATCCTCGTGCTCTCGACCCCTTCGTTGCGCCTCGAGATCGACCGTGCCACAGGGGCGTTCACGTGGACCGACGCGTCTGGTCGGCTGCTCGTGCGCGAGCCTCACGACCGGCAGGATGCGAAGCTGCTCGAGGAGGTCGACGTGCTGCGCACGGTGTTCTCCGACGACACCGACATCACGACGGTGCGCGGCGCCGACGGGGAGCGGGCGGTCGTGACGGGCACCGACACCGTCGTCGACCGGCAGGCCTACTCCACGACGTTGCGCCTGGAGTTCCAGCACGGCGAGGCGATCTACGGGCTCGGTCAGCACGAGGACGGCATCCTCAACTACCGCGGGCACCACGAGTACCTCTACCAGCAGAACATGAAGATCGTCGCCCCGATGATCGTCTCGACGCAGGGTTACGGCATCCTCTGGGACAGCCAGTCGCTGGCCTCCTTCCACGACGACCAGCACTGCACCTACTTCTGGACCGAGACCGACGACGAGCTCGACTTCCTGTTCATTCTCGGGCCGGAGCTCGACGACATCGTCGGCGAGGTGCGCCGCCTCACCGGGCAGGCGCCGATGCTGCCCCGCTGGGCGCTGGGCTACGTGCAGAGCAAGGACCGCTACGTGGATGCCGCCGAGCTCGTCGAGGTCGTCGGTCAGTTCCGCGCTCGAGACCTGCCGATCGACTGCATCGTGCAGGACTGGCAGAACTGGCCTGAGGGGCAGTGGGGGCAGAAGTCTTTGGACCCCAACCGTTTCCCCGACCCGAAGGGTCTGGTAGAGCAGCTGCACGCGATGGACTGTCGGCTCATGGTGTCGATCTGGCCGAACATGCACGGCGACGGCGCCAACCAGCGGGAGTTCCGCGAGCACGGTCAGCTGCTCGGTGACGGTTCGACCTACGACGCCTTCGACCCTGCGGCGCGGGAGCGGTACGCCGCCCAGGTGCGCGAAGGCTACGCCCAGCACGGGGTGGACGCCTTCTGGTCTGACTGCACCGAGCCGTTCGAGGCCGACTGGAAGGGGACCGTGCGCCCGCAGCCGTGGCAGCGCGTGGTCATCAACACCGACGCGATGAAGAAGTACCTCGACCCCGAGCGCATCAACGGCTACTCGCTGGCGCACTCCGCCGGCCTCTACGAGGGCCTGCGTGCTCAGGGCGACGGCAAGCGGGTCTTCACCCTGACCCGGTCAGGCTTCGTCGGCCAGCAGCGCTACGCCGCGGTGACCTGGTCGGGCGACTGGTCGGCGACGTGGGACTCCCTGCGTCGACAGTTCGCTGCCGGGCTCAACCTGTGCGTGACCGGCACCCCATTCTGGACCTTCGACATCGGCGCCTACTTCGTCACGCCCGGCGACCTGTGGTTCTGGTCGGGCGACTACGAGCAGGGCAACCTCGACCTGGGCTACCGCGAGCTGTACCTGCGCTGGCTTCAGGCGGGCACGTTCACCCCGGTGTTCCGGTCGCACGGGCGCTGCACGCCGCGAGAGCCATGGCGGTTCGGTGAGCCGGGAGAGCTGGTCTACGACTCCATCGCGGCTTTCCTGCGCCTGCGGTACCGCCTCCTGCCCTACCTGTACTCGCTGAGCGGGTGGACCACCCACCGTGCCTACACCCCCATGCGCGCCCTCGCCTTCGACTTCCGCCATGACCCGGCGGTGTACGACATCGTCGACCAGTTCATGCTCGGCCCGGCGCTGCTCGTGTGCCCGGTGACGCACGCGATGGAGCACGGGCCCGACTCGACGCCCCTGACAGGAGTGGCTCGTTCGCGATCCGTCTATCTGCCGGCCGGCACCGAATGGTTCGACTTCTGGACCGGCGAGCGGCACGAGGGTGGTCAGACGATCCTCGTCGAGGCCCCGTTGGAGCGAATCCCCGTGTTCGTCCGGGCGGGCACGATCCTCCCGTTGGGCCCGCTGATGCAGCACACCGACGAGGACCCTTGGGGGCCGATCGAGCTTCGGGTCTACCCCGGCCGCGACGGAGCGTTCGACCTCTACGAGGACGCCGGCGACGGGTACGGTTACGAGGGCGGAGAGTTCGCCTTCGTGCCGATGCGCTGGAACGATTCGCGCCAGGTCTTGACGGTGCAGTCGCGAGAGGGAGCGTTCCCCGGGATGCCGCCGTCGCGCCTTGTGAACCCCGTGCTCGTCTCGGTGAGGTCGGGCACGGGCGGCGAGGTCTCGGTGGCGTCTGCCACGATCTCCTACGACGGTGGCGCGACCGAGTGGCAGGCCGGAGGACGGGCCGGCTGAGACGCCTACGCGCCCCGGTGGTCAGAAGAAGGGCTGCCGCCCCATCACCGGTGGTTAACTTTTCTCTGACGACCGTGTCGTAATCGCGGGTCGCCGTTCGTGGGTCTGGTGAACGCGGGCCACGGGGCCCGCCAGAGACGAAGGAGCGGTCATGGCCGAGTACCTCTTGTACTTCAACCAGCAGTGGGTGGGCGAGCACACCGAGGAGTGGTTCCGTGGGCGCGGACCCCTCGCCAGGCGGTTACGGACGAGATGAAGGCGGCCGGCGTGTACGTCTTCGCCGGGGGGCTGGAGGAGGAGGACGGTCCGGTCTACAGCGCCGACCCCACCAGTGGAACCGTGCTGGTCACGGATGGGCCGTACGTCGAGACCAAGGAGTTTCTGGGTGGGTTCGCCGTGGTCGACGTGGCCGATGACGAGGCCGCCACGATGTGGGCGGGCAAGGTTGCGCAGGCGTGCGGCTGGCCACATGAGGTTCGTCGGTTCAAGCCGCAGCCGCAGCCGCCGGTTGACTGACCCCCATCGTCGAGGGCACCGGCGACCCGGCCGTGCAGCGGTGTCAGCAGGTGGCAGCGGCGATGGTCACGACGCGGCTGACCTTGACGACGTTGCCGGCCGAGTCGCGGGTGGGGCTGGGCTTCCACCCGTTGGGAACGGTCGTGAAAGCAGACCCGTGCGCGGCGGTGGCGATGACCAGGTACTCACCTGGCGCCAGGGCCGACAGGTCACCGGCCTTGGTGCCGGTGGTGGGTCCGACGTAGACGTGGGCTGTGCGGATGCGGGTCTTGACCAAGGTCAGTGACCCGGGCACCGTGCCGCCGGCGGTCGGGCACGTCTGCGCCGTGGTGGTGGCGCTGATCGTGGCTGCGCAGCGCGTGTTGTTCTGGGTGCGGGTCCAGCGGGTGCGTGCGCCGTCAGGGAAGGCGTAGCCGGGCTTGGCGGTCACGGTGATGCCGACCTTGCCGTTGAGCGTGGAGTGGTCGGTGACCTTCCAGGCGTACTGGTCGGTGTCGGTGTAGCCGGAGAAGCTGCCGTTGTTGTCGGGGCCGCAGGTGTCGGTCCAGACCGGGGCGGTCGGCACCGTGATCAGGCATGGCGTGTTGTTCTGGGTGCGGGTCCAGCGGGTGCGTGCGCCGTCAGGGAAGGCGTAGCCGGGCTTGGCGGTGACGGTGATGCCGACCTTGCCGTTGAGCGTGGAGTGGTCGGTGACCTTCCAGGTGTACTGGTCGGTGTCGGTGTAGCCGGAGAAGCTGCCGTTGTTGTCGGGGCCGCAGGTGTCGGTCCAGACCGGGGCGGTCGGCACGTCGATGACGGTCGGACCAGTCGGGACGCTGAGGCCGGCGTGGATGTCGTCGAGGCCGATGCTGCCGGGCGAGGAGTAGCTGTCGGTCTTGTTGAGGTAGACGTAGAACTGGGTCACGGACTTCAGCTGTGCAGCGGTGGGGGCCGGGTGGGTTCCGGCCTTGTCCTTGAACTCGCTGAAGGGGATCGTCAGGTCAAGCGGGGTGGTGCCGGCGAGGGAGGGGTATGCCTCGAAGGTGGCGCCGCCGGCGTCGAACTGCAGCACGAGCTTCTGGTTCGAGCCGTCGGGGAGCAGGTGGGCCTGCAGCTGGTCGAAGCCGGACCAGTCCTGCGCGGGGGTGAAGACCCGGCCGAAGCCCTGGTAGTCCCTGGCGCTGAAGTCGTAGGCGAACGAGGCCCCGTTCCTGCCCTCCGACGCATGGGTGGTGTCGAGCGTGAGATCGCTCGAGGTCGTGTTGTTGAAGGTGTAGGCCCCTTGCAGGGCGGCGTTGTCGCCGTAGCCCTCGAAGGTGTCGACGACGCCGTTGGGCAGGGTCGGGGCGGCGCCGAGGATGACGGCGGAGGTGGCGGTCATCGCCCCGCCGTCGGGGTAGGTGGCGGTGACGTCGATGCGGCTGCTGGCGTTGGTGAGGTTCTCGGCGCCAATGTTCCAGGTGGCCTCCCAGTAACCGTCGGCGCCGAGGGTCAGAGCATGTGCGGTGGGGTCGTCGCCGGTCGTGAAGGAGACGGAGGTCGGCGGGTTGACGGTGGCCTTGACCCGCACGGTGGTGGTCGGGTCGGTGATCCGCACGCCGTCGGCGGGAGAGACCACGCGCAGGGTCGGCGTGGCCGGGGTCGCGGTCAGGCCGGTCTGGGTCATGGCGTCAGCCGGAATGTCGCGGGCGAACCCGCTGTAGCTGTCGGCGTAGAAGGCCTGGAAGTCGGGCAGCAGCTCGTTCGCCGGCTGCTGCACGCCCGCAGCGTCGGTATACGCCGCGTTGGGAACGTAGATCTGGTACACCTCACCTGGGCCGAAGTTGGCCCAGGTCAGCATGTAGGCGATCCGTCTCGCGTCGGGGTCGGCCTTGATGCCGTTCAGCAGATCGGTGAAGAACTGCAGGCTCTTGTTGCCGGTGGGCTGGATGGTGCGCGCGCCGTTGCGGCCGAACTCCGTGAACGCCGCGATCTTGTCGTGCGAGTCGGCCGTGCGCGAGACCATGGCGAGGTCGCTCACGACACTGGCCACGTAGGCATCAGAGTTGTCGGGATCGTTGTTGTACTCGTACGCGTCGTAACCGAGGATGTCGACCCACGGGTCACCCGGGTAGGTGGCCAGGTAGCGCGTCTGGTCGCCACCGAAGGAGGCGTTGGGAGAGAACGCGTAGAGCAGGTTGTGCACGTGGCGGGTGTCGCGCAGGTACTCCACCGTGTAGCGGTAGAGCTCCTTGTACTCGCCCGTGGTCGCCCGTCCGGCGCCCCACCAGAACCAGTTGCCGGTGTTCTCGTGGAACGGCCGGAAGATCATCGGGATCGCTTGACCCTCGGCGTCGGTCGAGGTGTTGGCCAGCGCGGCAATGGCGTCGAGGTAGTCGTTGAACGCGGCGTTCTTGTCGCCGCCGGGCAGGATGTGGCTCACCGTCTCGCCGGTCGGGTCGGTGAAGTTCTTGCCCGTGGCGAAGTTCTCCATGTGGGCGCTGATCTCGGGGATGCCGCCCAGCCGGTGCGCCGTCTGGATGTCGGTTCGGAACGGGGCCACGTTCTCCATGAGTGACTTGCCTGCCACGCCGGGCCCTTCCCCGCCCTCGAGGATGAGGGTGTCGAAGCCGAAGATGGCCGGGTAGTCGCCTACGGCGCCCAACACGTCAGACCGGGTCTCGTCCGGCCCGGTGCTGGTGAAGGTGATTCCGTTGTCGGTGGTGTGTTGCGCTCCGAACAGCACCTGCTGTCCGCGGGTGGTGCTCAGGTAGGAGAACAGCGACCTCGTCTGGGCCGTGGCGTCCTTGTCGACGATGTTCACCTGCCCCGCGACGGCCGCGGCCGTCGGCGTCGAACCGGTGCTGGTGGCCGCGGAAGCGACACCCACCGCGGTTCCTCCGAGTGACAGCGCGCCGGTGGCGGCCGCCGCAACAACGGCGATGGCGGTGCGAAGACGATGCGATCCCATGGTGTTCTCCGTCGAACTCGGGGCGGTGCTGCGGACGGGCGTCTCGTGGATGCCGGTACGAGCCGGCCAGCGCGAGATCACTTAGTTCGAGTTTTACAGTAACTGGCCGCAAACCCCAGCACAACCCCTGTAACCGGTTAAATCATCAACGGTTCAGAGCTGGGCGGGCTCGCCACGGAAGCCGGTGGTTCGTAGGTCGTCCACGTCCACCACGGTCAGAGCCTGTTCGAGATCGGCGTCGCGCGAGCCGGCTGGCTGGGCCCAGACGACCTCGCAGTCGTCGAGTCGTACGTCGGTGAGCCGTTCGAGGTGGATGCCGCTGGTCTGGTGGTCGACTCGCGTGCCGGCCGGGTGGGGCATGAGGTCCCAGAACCCGCCCGGCTCGCCACTCCAGCGGTCGATCTCCACGTGTACGTCAGACAGCACGAGGCCGCTGATGCAGCCTGGCTCCTCGGAGCGGATCAAGACCCCGTTCTCGCTGCGGGCCAGGATGTGGTGGAACCGGATGTTGCGGGCCGTGCCACTCCCGCCTCGCCAGGGGTAGCTCGAGAGGTGGATGGGCTCGCCACCGCCCCAGAAGCGCGAGTCGAAGAACCGCGTCTCGACGACGATGTCGGTGAACAGCACGTTGTGCACCCCGCCCGGCTCCGACAGCTTGAGGGCCAGGCCGCGATGGCTGTCGGAGATGACGCAGGTGCTGACCACCACGTTGCGAATGGGCGAGGCGATCTCCGACCCGATGCAGATGGCGGCCGACCGGCTGACGATGGTGCACCCGGTGACCGTGACGTCAGAGCACTCCCCGAACTCCTTCGACTCCTGGCAGGTCTTGATGCAGATGCCGTCGTCGGCGGTCACGATGTCGCAGTTGGCGATGCGCACGCGCTGACACGTATCGATGTCGATCCCGTCGTTGTTCGGCAGCCTCAGGTCGTTCGCGATGGTGATCGCGTCGATGAGGGCGCTGCGGCATCCGGACAGTCGCACCGTCCAGTACGCGCCGTCGCGAACCGTCACGTCACGGATCGTCACTCGCTCGCAGCCGATGAGGAAGACCGTGTACGGCCGCACGTGGGTCATCTCGTAGATGTCGCCCAGATCGGCCTGGATGAAGAAGCGGCCGCCCCCGTCGATCGTGCCCCGCCCGGTGATCGAGACGTCGTGACAGTTCTCGGCGGTGATGAACATCGTGCTCGGCTCGGAGTCCTCGTCCGGACTGCCGTTGGAGAGTCCCCCGGTCTGGCGGCGAACGGTGTAGTCGGCGTCGTCGGGGCTGGCCTGCAGGGTGGCACCGGCCTCGAGGTGCAGGTCGATGCCCGACCGCAATGAGATCGTGCCGCAGCGAAACGTCCCACCGGCCGGAATCACGACCCGGCCACCACCGGCGGCGTGACGAGCGTCGATCGCGGACTGGATCGCTGCGGTGTCGTCGCACAGACCGTCACCGACGGCTCCGTAGACAGTTACTGTAAAGTTTGAAGTATCCACGGACAGACCCTACTCCGGAAGGCGGCTCACGTGACCTCGAGCTCTCTGTGGAGGTGCGCTCCCGACCCCGCCGACCCGCAGTGGCTGGTGGAGGACGGGCTTCCCACCGCCCGGCTCGACGTGTCGACGGGCGAGGGAACGTGGCCCGCCCTCCAGCCCGGGGTCTTCGATGCCAGCGGCGGCTACCGCGGTCACCGGGTGGTGGTCGAGTTCGAGCTGCAGAGCGCCGTCGACGCGGTGCTCTCGCTGCGGTTCTCGGCCGAACGTGGGCCGTGTCCCGATCTCGAGATCACGCTCGACGGCATCCATCGTGGACTGTTCCATCCCATGGTCGCTCGGCGTGACCGCACCCAGACGGGCGAGCCGGGCCCCGTGGCGGGCGTCGTGCACCTGGAGGTCGGACTGCCCGCAGCCTGGCTGGCCCCCGGCCGGCACACCCTCACCGTCACGACGGCCCTCGACCGGGCGGCCGCGCTCGGAGAGGGACGGCTGGCCGCCACCCACGAGGTCACCTACGGGCCAGGGGAGGTGCTGCCGGCGGCGCGCGCCCACTACGGCCGTTGGTTCGGGGCCTACCTGCGCTGGTCGGACGTAGAGCTCAGGGCGGTGTCGTCCCTGCCCACCGAGCCCGTGGTGGCGCTGCGGCCCACCCCACTGTTCGTCCACCACGACGGAGCCGAGGCCCCGCTCGTCGACGTCGACGTGACGTGGGCGGCCGGCACCAGCCCGCCCGAGCCGATCAGCGTCGAGTGGCCGGGCTCTCGAACGCAGGTGACGGTGGCGCGCTCCGGTCGTGACTTCGGGATGTTCCGTGCGCGGATGCCGGTACCGGGCTTCGACGCTGCTACCGACGTCAGTGTTCACGTCGGCCACGACACGCACCGTCACCGAGTATCGCCGTGTCGACGCTGGACCCTGCACCTGATCCCGCACGTACACCTCGACCTGGGCTTCACCGACACCCAGGGCAAGGTGCTCGAGCTGCACTGTCGCAACATCGACCGCGCCCTCGACCGCATCGACCTCGACCCCGACTTCCGGTTCTGCGTCGACGGCAGTGTCGTGGTGGCCGAGTACCTGCGCACCCGGCCGCCGGCCCGGGTTGCGCTGATGCATCAGGCCATTGCCGACGGCCGGATCGGGATCAACGCCTTCCACAGCAACTTCCTCACTGGCGTCGTCGGGCTGGAGGAGCTCTACCGCTCCACCGACCTGACCCGCACCCTCCCGACGTCGAAAATCACCGGGATGCGGTACGCCAACCTCACCGACGTGCCGACCTGCTCCCGGTCGATCCCGTCGGTGCTGGCCGACCTCGGTATCGAGGGTTTCGTCGGCATGTCGAACCACGGCCGAGCGGCAACCGACACCAGCGACGTGCTGCACCTGCTGTCGCCGGTGCGCTGGCAGGGGCCCGACGGGCAAGAGGTGCTGGCCCACTTCGCCGACCACTACTCGCAGCTGCGGTTCATGGCCGCCGACCCGCAGGCGGTGGCCGGCGCCAGCAACGGCCTGGAGCGCTACCTCGAGCGCTACGAGCGGCCCGACTACCTTCCGACCGACCTGGCCGTCATCGGCACCCACGCCGACAACGAAGACCTCGCTGACGGTGACACCGGCTTCGTCGAGCGCTGGAACGCGGTCTTTGACTGGCCGCGGTTCCGGGTCTCCACCTTTGACGAGTACCTCGCCTCGGTCGCACCCCTCGCCAACGACCTGCCGCTCTGGCGCAGCGAGACCGGCACCTTCTGGGAAGACGGAGTCGGCTCTGCCGCAGACGATTTCGCCGCCTACCGCCGAACCCAGGCGCTGTTGCCGGCGACCGAGACCCTGGGGGCCCTGGTCTCGGGGGCTGCGCCGAACGTGCGCACCAACCGCACCGAGCTCGACCGGGCCTGGTCTGACCTGTCCATCGCCGCCGAGCACACGCTGACGTGGAGCCGGAGCATGAGCCACCCCCACGCCTCGCCGGTGGCCGACCAGCTCGGCTGGAAGACCCGCTACATCAACGACGCCCATCGGGTCGCGGTCGACGAGATGCGTCGGCACCTGGCTCAGCTCTCCGAGCAGGCCGACGTGCACGGGCCGGGATTCCTCGTGTTCAACCCGCACGCCTGGACGGCCGACCTCGACTGCGAGCTCGACCTGGCGGACGGTGTGGACCTGCTGGACCGCGACTCTGAGCCGATCTCGCTCGAAATGCTCAGCAGCTGCGCGGGGCTACGCCGCGTACGGCTGCGGCTCGGCGCCCTGCCGGCGCACTCGTGGCGCTTCCTGCCGATGACGGCGGGGCGCTTCACCGTGCCGGGAGGGGAGGTCGCGCCGCACGCCACGACGTCCGAGCCCGAGCGCCATCACGGCTTCGCGACAACGCCGCTCGACGAACCCATCGTCACCCCGGGCTGGGAGGTGGTGCTCGACCCGAAGACGCAGCTGCCGCAGTCGATCCGGCACCGATCCACGGGCCGTGAGCTGCTCGACGAAGGGGCCGGGGTACGGCTCGGCCAGATCGTCCGAGCGGGCGAGACGCCTTTCGCCGCAGCGGCCTCGAACGAGCTGGCCCACCCTGCGGACGTGCACGGTCACCACCGTGCGCGCACTCTGCCGATCGAGAACTTCCGCTACGTCGCCGACCCCGAACCAAGCCATCTCGTGACGGAGTCACCGCAGATGGAGTACGTCGGCCGAAAGAACACGCCCGACGGGATGCGGTTACGGTGGTGCGGCGGGGGAGTCGGTGTCGATGACGTCACCGTCGAGCTGCTGCTGCGCGACGACACCGGGGTCTGCGACCTCGACGTCGTCCTCACCAAGGCCCCGTGTCTCGACATGGAGGCCGTCTACGTGTGTTTCCCGTTCGCCGGCACGGCCCCGGTGCTGCGCTACGACCGCCCTCTGGGCTGGGTGCGCCCCAGCACCGACCACGGGCCCGGTGCCTCGAACGAGTGGGGAGCCGTCACCCATACGGTCTCGCTTCAGTCGCAGGAGGGAGAGGTGCGTTGGACTCCCCTCGATACGCCCCTCTTCACCACCGGTGACGTGGTTCGCGGCACCTGGCCCACGAGCTTCCCCCAGGCAGCGAGCCATCTGTACTCCTACGCCATGAACAACTTCTGGCCGTGCAACGTGCCGCCGTGGCAGCCCGGACCGACCCGGTTCCGGTACCGGTTCGGGGTGGCCGCCGAGTTCGACCCCGCCGCGTCGACCAGGTTCGGGCGCTCCGCCCGGTTGGGGGCGCTGGCCAGCGAGATTCTGCCGCTCGACCGCTTCGCCCCCACGGGTTCGACGGCCTACCGGGAGGGGAACCTGGGGCTGGTCAGACCCGCCGACGGCGTCGACGTCCAGGTGCGGCAGGGCGACGACCCGACGCGGCTGACGCTGCACCTCACCAACCTGCGCGACCACGACGTCACGTTCTTGGCCGAGCTGCCCGACGGACTGCGGTCGCAGAGCCCGGACGGGGCGGTGGGCAACGAGGTTGCGGTGCAGCTCGTCGCGTTCGGGGTGGCCCACGTCGACCTGTCGCGCCGCTGACCACGATCGCGTTGGTGCCCGTCACCGCGAGCGTCAGCCCGCTGCAGAGCCGACCTGCACCAACCGGTCGCGGCGCAGGTCGCCCAGCGTCGTGCATCCGGTGAGGGCCATCATCAGGTCCAGCTCGGCCCGCAGGTTTCGCAGCACCTCCGAGACCCCCACCTCGCCGGCGAGGGCCAGACCGTAGGCGAGGGGTCGGCCCACGCCGACCGCGTCGGCCCCGAGACACAGCGCCACGAACACGTCTGCCCCAGAACGGATGCCGCTGTCGAAGATGACCGGCACCGTGCGGTCGCGCGACTGCACGGCATCGACGACGCCGGGCAGTGCGTCGAGGGCCGCCACCGCTCGATCCACCTGACGTCCGCCGTGGTTCGACACGTACACGCCGTCGACCCCCGCGTCGATCGCACGACGCGCGTCGTCGGGGTGCAGCACCCCCTTGAGCACGATCGGCAGGTCGGTCAGGGCGCGCAACCGGGGCAGGTCGGCCCACGTGAGCGTGGGCCGGGGGAACACGTCGAGGAAGGTCTCGACCGCCGCCCTCGGCTTCGCCGAGGTGAGGTTCGCCCGCGTGTCGCCGGGGTGGTGGCGGCTCATCGACCACAGCGCGCCGATGGCGGCGGGGGTGGGGCGGGGGCGGTCTACCGGCGCTTCGCTCGTCGCAGCCAGACGCTGCGCTACCAGCCGCTGGAACACCGGGTCGGACGTGTACTGTGCGATGCCCTCGCCGCGCGCGAAGGGCAGGTGCCCGAGGTCGAGGTCGCGGGGCCGCCAGGCGAGGTAGGCCGTGTCGAGCGTGACGACGATCGCCTCGCTGCCGCAGGCCTCGGCACGGCGCACGAGGCTCTCGAAGAGCTCGTGGTCGCTGCTCCAGTAGAGCTGGTACCAGTGACCACTGCCGGCCAGCTCCCGGGCGATGTCCTCCATCGGTACCGATGCCTGGGTGCTGATGACGTGGGTCACGCCCTGCTCGCGTGCGCCACGGGCCGCGGCCCGGTCGGCCTCGGTGTGGGCCATGGAGAGCACTCCTAGGGGGGCGGCGATGAGCGGGCTCTCGTGGCGCCTCCCGAACAGCTCCAAGCCGGTGTTGCGCTCGCTGGTGTTCACGAGCATCCGGGGCATGACGCGCCACCGGTCGAAGGCGGCGAGGTTCGCCCGGGCGGTCGCCTCAGATCCTGCAGAGCCGGCCACGTAGGCGAATCCCTTGCGTGACATCGCTCGTCGGGCGGCATCCTCGAGCTGGGTGCCGTCGGTGGGTACAGCGGGGCGACGCCCGAAGACTCCCTCCCGGAAGATGGCTGACTGCACTGTGCGCCCGAACCCACCCAGCGGCATCCGATGTCCTCCCGATCGTGGGGCGCGTGGTCACCGCGCCCGCACGCCCGACGGTACGCCGCCGACGGCGTGGCTACGCCGACTCGGGACGGGCTCCCGGTTCGACTCGGTGGGCCGCTCCGACCGGGCACGCGCGTGGTGTCGACGCGGGCGGTAGATTCGGCAGAGCACGACCGAGTGCAGCCCCGAACCGGAGGTAGACCGTTGGACGCCAGTGACCTGCTCCGCAACTCATTGCTCCAGCTGTCGAAGCAGGAGCGGATCCGTGACGTCATCGAGAAGGCGCCGGTGTCGCGGGCGGTCGTCAAGCGGTTCGTACCCGGTGCCGAGCGCTCCGATGTCGTGACGGCAGCGGCCGAGATGGCGGCCTCCGGCCGGCTCTCGACCATCGACTA
Source organism: Actinomycetales bacterium (assembly GCA_038235595.1). GTDB lineage: Bacteria > Actinomycetota > Actinomycetes > Actinomycetales > Dermatophilaceae > DSM-29435. The sequence goes on from JBBSTU010000023.1 coordinate 28,870, forward strand.
CCTCGGCGAGGACTGCCTCGACCTGGCCCGGGCGCAGGCCACGCGTGACGCCTACCTGTCGCTGCTCGAGGGGTTGCGCGACCAGGGGCTCACGGAGAACGGCATCGTGGAAGTGTCGCTCAAGCTCAGCGCGCTCGGGCAGGCGCTGCCCGACGACGGGCGCAAGCTCGCTCTCGAACACGCCCGTGAGATCTGCCAGCTGGCGAAGGCGGCCGGCACCACCGTCACGCTCGACATGGAAGACCACACCACGACCGACTACACGCTCGAGGCCCTCGGTGAGCTTCGGGCCGACTTCCCCTTCGTGGGGGCCGTCGTTCAGGCCTACCTGCACCGCACCGAAGCCGACTGTCGCGACCTCGCCACCGCCGGGTCGCGGGTGCGCCTGTGCAAGGGGGCCTACAA
>JBBSTU010000024.1:0-28984 GCA_038235595.1 Actinomycetales bacterium
CCAGCCGGATGGCACGGCCGACTCATGACAGATGTCGTGGGTCGGCCGTACCGGGCCGACCTATCGTCAAGGCATGGAAACCGAACAGACCAGAGTCAGTAGCACTGAGCGTGAGCGGGTCCTCGCAGACCTGAAGGCTCACTTCGAGGCCGGGCGCCTGCACTCGTTCGAGTACGAGGACCGACGTGGCCGCGCGGGCGATGCGACCAACCGATCCGAGCTGGACGCCCTCTTCAGTGACCTGCCGCTGGTGGATGCCGCGCAGTGCGCAGACTCGTCGCCGGCTTTCACCACCCGGCACGCCGATGCTGCGGGCGGTCGTCGCCAGGGTCGGTGCTCGAGCTACGGGGCCGCCTACTCCTGGGTGCCCCTGCTCGCCACCGCCCTGTTCTTCGTCACCAGCTCGTGGGTGTGGTTCCTGATGATCCCTGCCGCCGGGTACATCGCCGGCTCTCGTTCCGGGGCGGACTCGCGAACCGCGAACCGTGAGGTCTCCTCATGAGCGACGACGAGCAGGTGCGGATCGGGACCGCAGAGCGCGAGCAGGCCCTGTCGGCGCTGGCCGAGCACCACACGGCCGGTCGCCTCGACGCAGACGCGTACGAGGACCGGCGGGGCCGCGCCAACGACGCCGTCACGCGAGGCGACCTCACGGCCCTCTTCACCGACCTGCCCGGCGGCAAGCCGGCCTTCGGGTCCGCCTCGGGCCCATCGACAGGCTCGACCGTCTCGGCACCGACGTCCGGCGGCTCCGCACCGGCGCCGATGGATCGCGATGCCAGGAGGGCCCAGCGCCGAACCGACCCGGCGAACGGCATCCGAGGTGGTCAGCAGAACAGGTGGCGCGGTGCGGTGGCGCTCTCGCCCTTCGTGGCCCTGGCCCTCTTCTTCATCACGAAGTCGTGGCTCTGGTTCTTGCTCGTGCCGGTGGCGGGAATCGTCGCGGGGATGTTCGGTCGCGACGAAGACTGAACCGCGCCAGCGAGCTCAGCGCAGACGAGCGACGAGCGCGTCCGCCTCGACCTTGGGCCCGGTGTAGAAAGGGATCTCGGTGCGCACGTGCAGGCGGGCCCGTGAGGCCCGGAGGTCGCGCATGAGGTCGACGATGCGATGCAGCTCGTCGGCCTCGAAGGCCAGCATCCACTCGTAGTCGCCCAGGGCGAACGAAGCGATCGTGTTGGCGCGCACGTCGGGGTAGTCGCGCGCCATCTGCCCGTGCTCGCGCAAAAGGTCGCGGCGCTCCTTGTCTTCGAGCAGGTACCAGTCGTACGACCTGACGAAGGGGTAGACGCAGATGTACTTGCGAGCGTTCTCGTCGGCCATGAACGCGGGGATGTGGCTCTTGTTGAACTCGGCCGGGCGATGCAGCGCTGCCGAGCTCCACACCGGGCGCAGGTGCGCTCCGAACTCGGTGCGGAGCAGCCCGTGGTAGGCGTCCTGGAGCGACTCGATAGTCTCGGCGTGCCACCACACCATGAAGTCGGCGTCACCACGCAGGCCCCCCACGTCGTAGAGCCCGCGCACCACGACCCCGCTCTCCGAGACCTCCTCGAGGAAGGCCTCGAACTCGCTCGTGAGCTTCTCGCGGTCATCGCCCAGTGGCTGGTCGACGGCGAAGACCGACCACATGCAGTAGCGGATCGTGTCGTTGATCTCACGCATCTGTGACGGGGTCAGCTTCTCGCTCATAGCCCCATCATCCCAAGTCGGTCGAACACCTCGTGACGCGGGTGCCCGTGCGGGGTTCTTCAGCCGTCGAGGTGGGCCAGCACCTCGCGCGCCGCAGCGCGGCCCGAGCCGATACAGGCCGGGATGCCGACCCCGTCGTAGGCGGCCCCGCACGTGGCCACCCCGGCCGCCGGGGCCCTGGCCGCGTCGATCCGCGAGCGGTGGCCGACGGTGTACTGGGGCAGGCCGCCGCCCCAGCGCTGCACGTGGGTGTCGACGGGAGCCGGAAGCGGCTCACCGAGCACGAAGGCCAGGTCGCGTAGCGCGATGTCGACGAGGTCGGCATCGGGTCGTTGCAACACCGCCACCTCACCGAACCGGCCCACGGAGGCCCGCAGGAACGTCGTGTCGGGATGGGCTCGGGCCAGCCAGGGCCACTTGACCGAGCTGAAGGTCGCTGCCTTGATGGTCAGCGGCTCGGTCGGGGGCACGAGGAAGCCACTGCCCGCGAGCGCTTCAGGGGCCGGCCCGGCGAGGGCGATCGTCACGATGGCCATCGACGCATAGTCGACCGTCGCCAGAGATGCTGCGGCCGCGGGCGCCACGTCGGCCAGCAACCGGGCCGTGGGCGCGGCAGGAGTGGCCAGCACCACTGCGTCGAACACCTCGTCGACGGCATCCGTCGTGGGGCCCGTCGTCAGTACCCAGGCACCGGCGCCATCCGATCGCAAGGCGCGCGCCGTCGTGCTGGTGCGCACCTGCACCCCGCGGCGACCCAGCGCATCGGCGAGCAGGGCCGGCAGGGTGCCGAGCCCACCCGCGAGCGAGGCGAACACCGGGGTGGCGTTCTCGGCGGCCGCTGCCGCGACCCGACCGGCCAGCTCGACGATGGAGCGACCCTCGCGGGCAGCGGTGAACATGGCCGGCACCGCCACCTCGAGAGAGATGTCCCGGGAGTGACCCGCGTACACGCCGGCCAGCAGGGGCTCGACGAGCTTGTCGGTCACGGCTCGCCCGAGCCGCCCGTCAACGAAGTCTCCCACTGCGACATCGGTGTCGATCTGCGAGATCCTCTCTACCGCAACGCGATCCACCTCACTATCGGTGAGCAGGCCTCGGAGGGCTTCGATGTCTGACGGCACCCCCATCAGCGTTCCGCGCGGCAGGGGCCAGCGGCGACCACCCGACACGATCGCCGCGCCCACGGCGGCCGGGTGCGTCACACGGTCGTCGAGACGCAGCTCGCCGACCAGAGCCAGGGCCTCCGGTCGCCGGGCCAGCATCGACTCGGCCCCGACGTCGATAGCCACTCCGGCCACCGTGTCGAGCCGAAGCTTGCCCCCGACCGTGTCAGCGGCCTCGAACACCGAGACCGTGAGGCCGGCGGGGCGGGTGGGGTCGGTGACCAGCTGCCACGCTGCCGCCAACCCGCTGATGCCCGCTCCGACGACCGCGACCTTCCTGCCCATGGCGCCACTCTCCCATCCGACCCCTGCAACGATCCCGCCGACCTGGGTGTCTTCACCAGCATCCCCCTCGCAGCGACCACGCTGCAGCGCCCGAACCCGAAAGAGGACGGTCACCATGACGACGATCAGCCACTGGAACGACATCGCTCCGGCTCGCCGCCGCACCGTCCGGCTGGTGCTTGCCGCGGCTGCGGTGCTGCTCCTGCTCGCCTCGGTGCCCGTGGGCCTTCGCGCGCTGGGCGGGGGGTCTTCCAGCCCGAGCGCGGCCTCAGCCGGAGCGGGCGGGTCGGCCGGCGAGAGTGACGCCCGGTCGGCGCAACCCGACGCGGCCGCGGCGGCACCCGTGGCGGGGGGCGTTCCCGGCGCGGCATCGGCAGCCGGCTCGCCGGTCGTCACAGCGAAGCTGGCCCGCAGCGCATGGCTCGGCCTTGTGGTCGCCAACCTGAGCGCGTCGAGCGCGCAGACGCGGTCGGTGGCAGCCGGAGCCGGCGGCGCGGTGACCTACGAGAACGTAGTGACCGGCACCGGGCCCAACGGCAGCTCAGGTGGGTCGCCGTCACGTGCCGACGACCCCAGCCGGGCCACTCCCGACGGCGTCGACCTCGCCCCGGTCGGAGTGGACCAGGCCCGGCTCACCCTCAGCGTTCCCGCGCCCAAGCTCGACGGAGTGCTGGCCGACCTGTCTCGGCTCGGTACCGTCTCCTACCGCTCTTCACAGACCGAGGACGTGACCGACACCTACGTCGACACGCAGGCCCGCATCGCTCCGGCCAAGGCCAGTGTGGCGCGCGTGCAGGCGCTGCTCGCAGAGGCTACCGACCTCAAGCAGGTGGTGCTGATCGAGAGCGAGCTGAGCAAGCGGCAGTCCGACCTCGACTCGCTCACCCAGAGACTCGCTCAGCTCGACCAGCAGACCACCATGTCGGACGTGACCGTCACCCTCTGGACCGACGCGACGGCCCCGGCGGCATCCGACAACGGGTTCGTGGTCGACCTGAGAAAGGCCTGGGACGGGCTGCTGGGCTCGGTCACCGTCATCGTCGCCGGTCTTGCCACTCTGCTGCCGTGGCTCGTCGTGCTCGGCCTGCTCGCGTGGGTCGGGCTGCGCCTGCTGCGCCGCCATTCCCCCGCAGCCGTAGCCCACGTCGCCCTCGCCTCCCCGACGCCTGACCCGACCACCACCAGCCCAGCCCGACCGGCCGACCCGACGCAACACCCCGAGTAGTCGTCAACCACCGGCAGCTGCAGCCGGGAGTGGTTGTCGACTACTCGGTGTTTTGCGGGTGCGCGGGGGTGGGGCGGTCAGCAGGGGTGGCCGTCATCGGCCCACCCTGCGCAGAACGAGGTTGCCCAGGTCGCGCACCTCACGAACATGCAGCAGGTGCGCCACGAGCAGGTACACGACAACCAGCACGAGCCCGACGAGGCCGATCTCGACAGCGCTGGCGAACATCCGCTCGAAGATGGGCGTCTTGGCGTTGATCGCGTCGGTCGTGAAGGGGGCCAACACCGACGAGGTGCCCCAGGCGAGAGTTCCCGCCACCGCCGCCGCCCCGCCGATGCGTGCGACCGTGTCGACGACCGAGACGAGGCCGAGGCCGCCGATGCGCCGTCGCAGGATCGACAGCCCGACGCCTGAGCTGACGACGTTACCGATCGTCTGCCCGAAGGCCATCACGGCGATGGCCCAGACTGGCGCGATGAACAGCGTGATGATCGCGGCGATCGCGCTCGTGCCGGTGAGCAGCACCTGCATGAGCACGGTGGGGCGCCCGTCTTCGAGGGCGAAGAAGATGCGGTAGCAGAGCAGGTCGATGCCGAAGGGGATGAGGCCGAGGATCATGATGACCAGCACAGCCGCGGCTACGTCGACCGATCTGGGGTCGATGCCGGGGTTGAGCAGCGAGACGACCGGGTGGGCGAGCACCATCACCCCCACCATCACGGGCACGTTGGCGACGAGTGGCATCACCAGCCCGGTCCGAAAATCACGCCGCAGCCCCGGGCGGTCGCCATCGGCGGCCGCCCGGGAGAAGCGTGGGAACAGAGCCGTGATGACCGATACCGTGATGAAGGCATGGGGCAGCATGAAGAGCGTGAACGCCACCGCGGACACCGCCGGCCCGCGGACCACTTCGGCCAGGCCCAGTCCCTTGCCCACGCTCGTGGCGTGGTTGAGCGCCCCCTGGCTGATGAAGAAGCCGAGCTGCGAGATGGCGAGGCCGGCAAACGCCCAGAGCGCGAGGCGGCTCACGCCACCCAGCCCGACGCCGCGTACGCCCCATCGCGGCCGGTAGCGGAAGCCGGTGCCACGCAGGGCCGGCACGAGCCAGAGTGCCTGCACGACGACCGAGAGGGTGGCTGAGCCGGCGAACAGCCAGATCATCGGGCCGGTCCACTCCGACGGGTCGCGGTCGCGCGGCAACCCGTCAGGGCCGAACAACGGCGGTTTGGGAAAGAGCACGATGAACAGCAGGAGACCGGCCACGGCGACGACGTTGGCCATGAAGGGCGCCCAGGCGAAGGCGCCGAACCGCCCGCGGGCGTTGAGGATCTGGCCGAGCAGCGCGAAGAGCCCGTAGAAGAAGATCTGCGGGAGGCACACGAGCGAGAAGGCGACGGCCAGGGCTGTGAAGTCGGGTGAGGAGTTGGAGGCGAGCAGCCAGACAAAGCCGCCGGCACCGGCCATGACCGCCACGGTGATGAGTGCCATCCCGGTCAACGCGAGGGTGATGACGCGGTCGGTGAACTCCTGCCCACCGTCTTCCAGCTTCATCGCCCGGGCGAGCGACGGGATGAGCACGGCGTTGAGGATGCCGCCGGCCGCCAGCACGTAGAGCACGTTCGGCAGCGTGTTGGCGATCGAGAACGCGTCACCTGCGAACTTCGTGCCGATGATCGCGGTGATCAGACCGTTGCGCACCACGCCGAGCACCCGGGAGGCCACCGACCCGCCGAACATGGTCAGACTGGAGCGAGCGACGGACGGGGCCGCGATGGTGGCGGTCATCAGCGTGCGGAGACCTCGTGCACCAGCTCGGTGACCCTGGTCAGCACGTCGGCGTCGACGTCGGGAAGGACGCCGTGACCGAGGTTGAAGATGTGGCCGGGAGCGCGGCGGCCCTCCTCGACGATCTCACGCACCCGTCGCTCGAGAGCCGGCCACGGCGCGAAGAGCAGTGCCGGGTCGAGGTTGCCCTGCAGGGCGAACTCAGGCCCGAGACGCCGGGCCGCATCGGTCAGCGACACCCGATAGTCGACACCCACGACCTCGGCGCCCGCCTCCCCCATCAGGTCGAGCAGCTCACCCGTGCCCACCCCGAAGTGGATGCGGGGAACGTCGAGGTCAGCGACCGCCGCCAGCGCGGCCGCGGAGTGGCGCTGCACATGCTCGACGTAGTCGGCGCGCGACAGGGCGCCGACCCAGGAGTCGAACAGCTGCACGACGCTCGCACCAGCCTCGGCCTGCACGCGCAGGTACTCCCCGGAGATCTGGGCGAGCCGTTCGCACAGGGCGGCCCACAGCTGCGGGTCACCGTGCATCAGCGCCTTGGTCTTGACGTGGTTCTTCGAGGGGCCTCCCTCGACGAGGTAGGAGGCCAGCGTGAAGGGGGCACCGGCGAAGCCGATGAGCGGAGTCGCGCCCAGCTCGCCGACGAGCGCTCTGACCGCTTCGGTGACGTACGGCACGTGGTCGGGCGTCAGCTCGGGAAGGCGATCAAGATCGCGAACAGAGCGGATCGGGCTGGCGACGACGGGGCCGACCCCTGGCACGATGTCGAGGTCGACGCCGACAGCCTTGAGGGGAACGACGATGTCGCTGAAGAAGATGGCGGCATCCACCCCGTGTCGTCGCACGGGCTGGAGGGTGATCTCGGTGACGAGGTCAGGACGCATGCACGACTGAAGCATCGGCACGCCTTCGCGAACCCGGCGGTACTCGGGCAGGGAGCGTCCGGCCTGACGCATGAACCACACCGGGGTTCGCGAGACCGGCTCGCGGCGAGCCGCTCGCACCACGTCACTCGCTCGGGTGGCGCTGGCGGTGGAGGGCTGGGTGGGGATCGGCACCGGCCAATCGTGCCATGAGGGCACTGGTGCGACTAATGATCAGCACCTCCGTCGAGGTCGCACCCAGGACGTTCCCTCCCTTCAACGGCGCGATGGCGAGGCGTCTCCGCCTGAGCCTGCGCGACCGGGCCGAGGGGCTCCTCGTTGTCAACAAACAAGCCGACGTGGGCCTGCGGCGCAGACCGACCCGCCAGTACTGGTCGGCGCGCCCTGAGGACAGATCGGCTCCCCCCGGCTTATCGTCGTTGGGTGCACACGAGAACGTTGCCGGGCAACCACGGCGCAGTGTTCGCCAGAGCGCTGTCGTCGTTGCGTGACGTTCGGATGCGGGCGGAGGTCCGCCTCACGGAGGTACCGGCACCCACCCGCATCGCGCCGTACGCCGCGGCCCTGACGGCTGACGTCATCGACCCTGCCGATCCCGAGGAGGATCTCGCGACCGGTCGCTTCGTGCTGCTCCACGACCCGGCGGCCCCGGAGACGTGGGACGGGTGCTGGCGCATCGTCACGTTCGCCCGGGCTGAGCTCGAGCCCGAGCTGGGCGCCGACCCCATGCTGGGTGCGGTCGGCTGGTCGTGGTTGACCGACTCCCTCGCCGACCGCGACCTGGGATGGACCGCCGAGGCCGGCACGGTGACCCGGGTGGTGAGTGAGAGCTTCGCCGGGCTCGCTGATCGCGAGGCAAGCGTCGAGATGGAGATCCGCGCCTCGTGGACCCCCGCCAGCGGCGCCGTGGCCGACCACCTGCGTGCGTGGGGCGACATGCTCTGCACAGTCGCCGGCATCCCACCGCTGCCCGACGGAGTCGTTCCCCTCCCCGGGCAGCGCCGGTGACGGAGACGTCAGCGACGACCGACCCGGGCGATGACACCCCGTCTGAGCAGAGCGAGCCCATCGAGGCCCTCCCTCAGCTCACCCTGCTGACGGCGCCACGCGACGGTGTACCCGAGGTCACCACGACCGAGCGGGGCCTGATGCGGGCGGCCGAAGCCATCGCGTCGGGAACCGGCCCGGTCAGCCTCGACGCCGAGCGAGCGTCCGGCTACCGGTACGGGCAGCGGGCCTACCTCGTGCAGCTGCGGCGACGAGGATCGGGCAGCTGGCTCATCGACCCCATGGGCTGTCCCGACCTGTCCCCCCTCGACGAGGCTATCGGCGAGGAGGAGTGGATCCTGCACGCCGCCACCCAGGACCTCCCGTGCCTCAGCGAGATCGGCCTGCACCCCAGGTCGCTCTTCGACACCGAGCTGGGCGGACGTCTCGCCGGTCGACCGCGCGTGGGCCTCGGCGCCATGGTCGAGCACTACCTCGGGCTGTCGCTCGCCAAGGAGCACTCGGCGGCCGACTGGTCGACCAGGCCCCTGCCTGAGCCGTGGCTGCGCTACGCCGCCCTCGATGTCGAGGTGCTGGGCGAGCTGCGCGACGCGGTGGCTGACGACCTCGCCGCACAGGGCAAGGGCGCCTGGGCCGCGGAGGAGTTCGCGAGCCTGCTCGACTTCACCGGCCCCGAGCCCCGGGTCGATCCCTGGCGCCGCACCTCCGGCATGCACAAGGTGAGGGGGCGGCGCGGTCTGGCGATCGTGCGCGAGCTCTGGCTCGCTCGCGACCGGTTGGCCCAGCAGCGAGACACCTCACCGGGGCGCATCCTGCCCGACGGCGCCATCAGCGAGCTGGCGATCGCGCACCAGCGCGCCACCCGGCCACCTTCGAACCTCTCGTCACAGGACCCTCGCATGGCACGGTCCATCCGGCGCAACCACGACGACCTGGTCGACGCCATTGCCATCGCCCTGGCCCTGCCCGAGTCGGAGCTGCCACCGCTCACGTTGCCTCCCACCGGGCCGCCACCGGTCAAGTCGTGGGCCGACCGTGACCCGGTGGCCGCGGCCCGGATGACGCGGGCCCGAGAGCTGCTGCTCGCCGTGTCTGACGAGCTGGCCGTTCCGGTCGAGAACCTGCTCACGCCCGACCTGCTGCGACGCTTCCTCTGGAACGGTGGCGACAGTCCGTCGACCGACGAGGTGCGAGCCGCCCTCTTGGCGCTCGGAGCCCGACAGTGGCAGACCACGATCACGGCCCCGCTGATCGCTCTTGCGTGCCGTGAGAACCCGTCAGCGAGCGCCTGAGCCCTGGCTCCAGTCGAGGCGGTCCCGGTGACTCGGCGCGTGAGCGTGATCACCGCCGGATCTGTTGGGGCAAGAAGTTACCGAGGAGTAAGATCGGTGGTCTCGGCTCTGAGCCGACCCCTGACCCCGCCTGAACCAGGAGACCATCGTGCCCCGCCAGCTCAATGAGGTCGTCTTCGTCGACGGCATCCGCACGCCGTTCGGAAAGGCCGGGGCGAAAGGCATGTACGCCCAGACCAGGGCCGATGACCTCGTCGTCAGGTGCATCCGAGAACTGCTCCGGCGCCACCCTGAGCTTCCGAAGGAGCGCGTCGAGGAGGTCGCCATCGCCGCGACGACCCAGATCGGTGACCAGGGCCTGACGCTGGGGCGCACGGCCGCCCTGCTCTCGGGACTGCCCGACACGACGCCGGGCTACTCCATCGACCGGATGTGCGCGGGCGCGATGACTGCGGTCACCACCACGGCGTCCTCGATCGCCTTCGGCGCTTGCGACATTGCGATTGCCGGCGGTGTGGAGCACATGGGTCGTCACCCGATGGGCGAGGGCGTCGACCCCAACCCGCGGATCGTGGCCGAGCGGATTGTCGACCCGGACGCCCTCGTCATGGGCAAGACCGCCGAGAACCTGCACGACCGCTTTCCACAGCTGACCAAGCAGCGCGCCGACGCGTTCGCCGTGGGCAGCCAGAACAAGCTGGCGAGGGCCTACGCCGAGGGCCACATCCAACCTGACCTGGTGGCCGTCGCGACGCGCCACGACGAGCTCGGCTTCGGTCTCGCGACGGTCGACGAGCCACCCCGGCCGGGCACGACGGTCGATGACCTCAGTGCACTCAAGACGCCGTTCCGGGCGCACGGCAACGTGACGGCCGGAAACGCGGCCGGTCTCAACGACGGCGCCACCGCGTGCCTGCTCGCGTCAGAGAACGCGGCCGCAGAGCTCGGCCTCCCGGTGCGCATGAGGCTCGTGTCGTTCGCGTTCGTCGGCGTGGAGCCCGAGGTGATGGGCATCGGACCGGTGCCGGCCACCGAGAAGGCGCTGGCTAAGGCCGGGCTGGCCATCGACGACATCGGGCTCTTCGAGCTCAACGAGGCGTTCGCCGTGCAGGTGCTCGCCTTCCTCGACCACTTCGGCCTCGCCGACGACGACCCGCGGGTCAACGAGTACGGCGGAGCCATCGCTGTCGGTCACCCGCTCGCCAGTTCTGGTGTGCGCCTGATGACCCAGCTCGCCCGGCAGTTCGAGGCGCACCCCGAGGTGCGTTACGGGCTCACGGCGATGTGCATCGGTATCGGCATGGGCGGGGCCGTGATCTGGGAGAACCCGCATCACCCCGACTACGCATCGAGCACGGCAACCACACCGGGCCAGAAGGAGATCGACCAGTGACCAGCATGACCGAGGGCAACCTGCCCACAGCCCAGCTCGGAGCCGAGGTCGTCACGCACGCACACGTCCGCGACGTCGCGCTCCCCCTCGGAGCCGGCCGGCTCGCCCTCATCACGCTCGACAACGGCTTCGACCACACGCGACCGAACACTTTCGGGCCCGCCTCGATCGCCGAGCTCGCGAGCGCCGTCAGCGGCCTGCGAGCCCGTGCCGAGGCCGGCGAGATCGTTGCCGTGGGCGTCACGGGCAAACCGTTCGTCTTCGCCGTCGGCGCCGACCTGACCGGGGTGTCGCACATCGTCGCGCGCGACCAGGCGCTCCAGATCGCGCGTGCGGGCCACGCCGCCTTCGCCGGCTTCGCCGACCTCCCCGTACCGACGTTCGCGTTCGTGAACGGTGCCGCCATGGGCGGCGGGGTCGAGCTCGCGCTCTCGGCCGACTACCGCACCATCAGCAAGGGAGTGCCGGCGGTCGCCCTGCCCGAGGTGTTCCTCGGGCTCGTGCCCGGCTGGGGCGGATGCTGGATGCTGCCCAACCTCGTCGGCGTCGAACGCGCGCTGACCATGATCATCGACAACCCGCTGAACCAGAACCGCATGATGGGCGGCTCAGCCGCGTACCGGCTCGGGCTGGCCGACGCCATCTTCGAGCCGGCCGACTTTCTCGAGGAGTCACTCGCGTGGGCGGCCGCCGTCGTAGCCGGTGAGACCACGGTCGAACGCCCCGAGGTCGACCGCGACGAGCGGCTCTGGGCGACAGCCGTCGCCAAGGCCACGGCCCTGGCCGACGCCAAGACCGGACGTCAGGCCAAGAGCCCCTACACCGCCATCGAGCTCGTCACCGCCGCTCGCACCGCGACCCGCGAGGAGGGTTGTGCGGCCGAGGACGACGCGCTGGCCGACCTGCTCATGAGCGACGAGCTGCGCGCCGGCCTCTACGCCTTCGACCTCGTGCAGAAGCGCGCCAAGCGTCCGGCCGGCGCGCCCGATCCGGCCCTCGCTCGCCCCGTCACGAAGGTCGGCATCGTCGGGGCCGGCCTGATGGCCAGCCAGCTGGCGCTGCTCTTCGTGCAGCGTCTCCAGGTGCCGGTCGTGCTGACCGACGTCGACGACGAGCGCGTGAGCAGGGGCGTGGGCTACGTGCACGCCGAGCTCGACAAGCTCGCGGACAAGGGTCGGCTGAGCCCCGACAGACTGGGCCGCTACCGGGCCCTCGTCACGGGCTCCACGAACAAGCACGGGTTTGCCGACGCCGACTTCGTCATCGAGGCCGTCTTCGAGCAGATGTCGGTCAAACAACAGGTCTTCGCCGAGGTGGAGAAGGTGGTGGCCGATACCTGCGTGCTCGCGACGAACACCTCGAGCTTGTCGATCGCCGAGATGGCCGAGGTCCTCACCCACCCCGAGCGCGTCGTCGGCTTCCACTTCTTCAACCCGGTCGCCGTCATGCCGCTGCTCGAGGTCATCCCCGGTGAACGCACCGACGACGCCACCCTGGCCACCGCGTTCGCCGTCGGCAAGGCTCTGAGAAAGACCTGCATCAAGGCCGCCGACCGGCCGTCGTTCATCGTCAACCGTCTACTGGGCCGGTTCATGGGCGAGGCGGCGCGGGTGGTCGACGAGGGCACCCCCATCGACGTCGTCGACCGCGCCTTCGCCGGCCTGGCCCCGATGCCACCCTTCGTGCTCATCGGGCTCGTCGGGCCGGCGATCGCCCTGCACAACGGTGAGACGCTGGTCTCGGCCTTCCCCGACCGTTTCTACGCCTCGCCCACGCTGCAGCGCATCGTGGCCGCCGGCAAACGGGGCTTCTACGACCTCAGCTCGGGCCGCCCGGTGCTCGACCCTGAGGTCGCCGAGATGATCGAGGTACCCGCTGAGCCGATAGTGCTCGAGGCGGATGCCGTTCGCGAACGGGTGTTGACGGTGCTGGCCGACGAGGCTCGCCGCATGCTCGACGAAGGGGTGGCCCAGGCGCCGATGGACATCGACCTGGCCCTGATCACCGGCGCCGGTTTCCAGTTCTGGAACGGCGGCATCACCCCCTTGCTCGACCGAACGGGAGTCGCCGAGGCGGTCACCGGCCGCCGGTTCCTGCCTGATGGTGTGGCCAACGCCGCGACGACCGGGTCGGATAGCTGAGCCGGGTAGCTGAGCCAGGCCCGCGCGCGTTCGAGGGTGAGGCGAGACGGTCAGGGGCTGAGAGCGGGGTGGGCGGCATCCCTCACCCTGCTCGCCACTTTGTCACTTTCACTGGGTGCCACACTTTTTGGGTATCTCATATATGAGTTAGAGTCTCTCGCGTGACTCCGTCCTACCTGACCCGCATCGGCAGCCTCATCCGCGACGCACGCCGCCATAAGGGCCTGACCCAGACCGACCTGGCCGAGCTGCTCGCCACCTCACAGAGCGCCGTGGCCCGCATCGAACAGGGCCGCCAGAACCTCAGCCTCGACACGCTGGCCAAGATCGGCGACGCGCTCGACAGCGAGTTCGTCTCGCTCGGGCATTCGGGGCCGCAGCACCTGCGCATCGTGGGGGGCACCCGCCTCAGCGGCTCGATCGACGTGAAGACGTCCAAGAACGCCGCCGTCGCCCTGCTCTGCGCCTCGCTGCTCAACCGGGGCCGCACGACCCTACGCAACCTCGCCCGCATCGAGGAGGTCAACCGCATCCTCGAGGTGCTCGCCTCGATCGGGGTCAAGACGCGATGGCTGCCCGACAGCAGTGACCTCGAGATCACTCCCCCGGCTCAGCTCAACCTCAGCGACATCGACGTCGAGGCGGCCCGCCGCACCCGCACGGTGATCATGTTCCTTGGCCCGCTGCTGCACGAGCTCGAGGAGTTTCAGCTTCCCTACGCCGGCGGCTGTGACCTCGGCACCCGCACCGTCGAGCCACACCTGAGCGCACTGCGGTCCTTCGGGCTCGAGGTCACGGCTACCCACGGCTTCTACGACGCCCGGTCCGACCGCTCGGTGGGCCCGACCCGGCCGATCGTGCTGACCGAACGCGGCGACACGGTGACCGAGAACGTCATCATGGCGGCGGCCCGGTACGAGGGCACGACCGTCATCCGCAACGCCTCGCCGAACTACATGGTGCAAGACCTGTGCTTCTTCCTCGAGAAGCTCGGCGTGCAGATCGAGGGCATCGGCAGCACGACCCTGACGGTGCACGGCCGACGTGAGATCGACGTCGACGTCGAGTACTCACCGAGCGAAGACCCCATCGAGGCGATGAGCCTGATCGCCGCCGCCGTCGTCACCGACTCCGAGATCACCATCCGCCGGGTTCCGATCGAGTTCATCGAGATCGAGCTGGCGACCCTCGACGGCATGGGCATGAAGTACGAGCTCACCGAGGAGTACCGGTCGGCCAACGGCCAGACGCGGCTCGTCGACCTGACCACCATCGCCGGCCCCCTCCATGCCCCGACCGACAAGATCCACCCGATGCCCTTCCCGGGCCTCAACATCGACAACCTGCCGTTCTTCGCGCTCATCGGCGCCGTGGCCGAGGGCAGCACGATGATCCACGACTGGGTCTACGAGAACCGAGCCATCTACCTCACCGAGCTGACCAAGGTGGGCGCCCGCGTGCAGCTGCTCGACCCGCACCGTGTCATCGTCGAAGGCCCGACGAAGTGGCGGGCCGCTGAGGTAGTCTGCCCACCGGCCCTGCGCCCGGCCGTCGTGGTGCTGCTGGCCATGCTGGCTGCTCCGGGCACGTCGGTGCTGCGCAACGTCTACGTGATCAACCGTGGCTACGAGGATCTCGCGGAGCGGCTCAACCGTCTCGGCGCGACCATTGAGGTCTTCCGCGACATCTGACCGGCCAACCTGCGATCAAGCCGCAGATCAGTCTGCGTTCGGGGTTGTTCCGACAGCGCCGGATGCAGACTGATCCGCAGCTTGATCTCTTGTGGGCGGTTCGCTCGACTCAGCGCCGATCTGCAACGACCCACGAGGCGATGCCACTCGCGGCTGCGACGGTGAGCACCGAGGGCCAGGCGCCGATCTTTCTGGCGAGCACGTGCGAGGCGCCGAAACCTCCGAGGTAGAGGGCCGTCAGCCCGGCGGCACCGGGCACGCCGGCCTTGGCGAGCCAGCTGCGACCGGCATACAGCCCGGCGCCGCCGAGCACGACCCCACCCAGCGGGCGGATGCCGCTCTCTCGCGCCACGACGTAGCCGCCAACGAGCCCGAGGGCGACGATCGGGGCGGTGGTCACGTCGTGTGCGTCTCTCATCTGCATGTCACCGATGGTAGGCCGGCGACCCGCGGCCCCTCACCTCGGTGGGGCGTCGAGCAGGGTCAGAGCCGCCGCTCGAGGTCGGTGACGATGTGCTCGGCCGTGAGCCCGAGCTGCTCGAGCAGCTGACCGCGCGACGCGTGCTCGAGAAACTGCTTCGGGATGCCGTAGGGGTGCACCGAAACGGACACACCCGCTGTGTGCAGGGCGAGGCCGACCGCCGCCCCGATCCCGCCGCTGACGAGGTTGTCCTCGATGACGGCGACGGCGCCCGC
Organism: Actinomycetales bacterium; assembly: GCA_038235595.1. Classification (GTDB taxonomy): domain Bacteria; phylum Actinomycetota; class Actinomycetes; order Actinomycetales; family Dermatophilaceae; genus DSM-29435. The sequence continues at coordinate 15,256 of JBBSTU010000024.1, forward strand.
GGCACCCGCCAGCGCCACCACGTCGTCGCTGACCGGCAGCACCCAGCGTGGGTCGATGACCCGCACCGTGCGACCCATGGCGGCGATCTTCTCGCCCGCCTCGACGGCGAGACCGGCGAAGGCCCCCACTCCGATGACCAGCAGGTCGACGTCGGCGTCTGCGTTCTCGAACAGCACGTCGACCTCGCCGTGGCGGCGAACCGCGAGCAGGGGGTCGGCCACGTCGCCCTTGGGGAAGCGGATCACGGTGGGGCCGTCGGTAACGTCGATGGCCTCGCGTAGGGCCGCCCGCACCTGGTCGCCGTCGCGTGGCGCAGCGAGACGCAGGCCCGGGACGATCGAGGTCAGCGTCATGTCCCACATGCCGTTGTGCGAAGCGCCGTCGCTGCCGGTCAGCCCGGCCCGGTCGAGGATGAAGGTCACCCCGGCGTGGTGCAGGGCGCAGTCCATCAGCAGCTGGTCGAAGGCCCGGTTGAGGAAGGTGGCGTAGAGGGCGACGACCGGGTGCAGCCCCGCGTAGGCCAGGCCGGAGGCCATCGTCACCGCGTGCTGCTCGGCGATGCCCACGTCGAAAACCCGGTCGGGGTGAGCCGCAGCGAAGCCGTCGAGCCCGACCGGGATCATCATGGCGGCAGTGATGGCCACGACGTCGGGCCGGTCGCGCCCGATCGCGACCATCTCCTCGTTGAACTCGTCGGTCCAGATGCGACCGCTCACCTCGAACGGCAGGCCGGTCTCGGGGTTGATCTTGCCGACGCTGTGAAACTGGTCGGCGGCGTCGTCGATGGCCGGCTGGTAGCCGCGCCCCTTCTGGGTGATGACGTGCACGATCACCGGGCCGCCGAACTCCTTCGCCTGGCGCAGCGCCTTCTCCAGGGTCTCCTCGTCGTGACCGTCGACGGGCCCGACGTACTTCAGGCCGAGGTCCTCGAACATCCCCTGCGGGGCCATGATGTCCTTGAGGCCCTTCTTGACCCCGTGGAGCGTCTCGAACATGGCGCCTCCGACCACCGGAGTGCGCTCGAGAGAGCGCTTGCCCCAGTCGAGGAACCGCTCGTAGCTGCGGGTGGTGCGCATGGTGGCGAGGTGCTCAGCCAGGGCGCCGATGGTCGGAGCGTACGACCGCTCGTTGTCGTTGACGACGATGACGAGCGGCAGGCTGCGGTCGACCGCGATGTTGTTGATGGCCTCCCACGCCATGCCACCGGTCAGGGCACCGTCACCGATGACGGCGACGGTGTGCCGGTCGTTCTCACCGCGTAGCCGGCGACCCTTGGCAATCCCGTCGGCCCACGACAAGGACGTCGACGCGTGCGAGTTCTCGACGACGTCGTGCCTCGACTCGGCCCGGCTCGGGTAACCCGACAGACCTCCCCGCTTCTTCAGCTGGGCGAAGTCCTGGCGACCGGTGAGCAGCTTGTGCACGTAGGACTGGTGGCCGGTGTCGAAGACGAAGGCGTCGCGCGGCGAGTCGAAGACCCGGTGGAGGGCGATGGTGAGCTCGACGACACCGAGGTTGGGCCCGAGATGCCCACCCGTCTTCGACACCTCCGACACCAGGAACGAGCGGATCTCCTCTGCGAGCTGAGGAAGCTGCTCGGCGGGCAGCGCTTTGAGCCGAGCGGGGCTCGTGATGGTCTCGAGCAGGCTCACGCTTGCGTCGTCCTCTCCGGTGGGTTGCCCGACCGAGTCTACGGGTCGACGGGTGAGCCGGTCGGACGGTCGGCCGGTGACCTTCGTCGCCCTCCCGGGTAGTCGCCGGCTGACCCCACGAGACCCCGACGAGACCCGGAGGAACGCCGGCCTCAGAGGCGCGGGGCGAACACCTTGCCCTGCAGTGCCTCGTGGAGCAGCCGCGTCGATCGTGACGCGGCGAGCAGCCGGATCCCCTCAGCCTCGATCTGCAGCAGGATCTCGGTCAGCGCCTCCGGCGGGACGTGTGGTCCGATCGCTACGCGCGCCTCGCGCCAGGCTTCCCGCATCGCGGTGACCTGGCCTTCGAGGTGGCGCCCGGTCAGCCAGGCCAAGGCGATCGGGTGCTTGCGCCACCCGTCGTAGGCGCGGTAGTCGGGCGGACACTGGTCGAGCAGCCAGAGCACCGCGCGGGCCTCCCATCCCGACGCCTGCGCGGGAGGCACCCCGAGGGGCCAACCGGGAGGAGTGTGGGCGGCCATACCCCCAAGTGTGCCCCGGGGGTCGGCTGAGCGCCCCGACGGGTCGGGGTGGTGTCACGCCCAGTTGGCCTCCGCCGGCGGGCTGGGCAGCCGCACGTGGCGTGGGTGCATGACGTAGGTGAGGCCCCCGTGCTCGCCGAGCCACACCTTCTCGAACTGGTCGCGCCGGTAGACGGTGCGAACCTGGTCGTTGCTCGCGATGCGGTGGCTGTTCGGGTCGTTGGAGACGACGTCCCCCTCGGCCGTGAAGCCGATGATCGTCAGCAGGTGCCCACCGGTGTCGTAGCCGGCCCCGTCGAGCTGGTCGGAGGTGAAGGTGACCGACACGACCAGGGGGATGCCGGCCGCGACGAACGACTCGGCCTCGGTCAGGTCACGCAACCGGGTCACGTAGGCGCGCAGCCCGCGTGTCGCGGCGTACGCGATGTTGAAGGCCCAGTTTCCGGCGCCACCGTACGACTGGTCGAACACCCGGCTCACTGCGTAGACCACGGCAGCGTCGGTGAAGTGGCCGGCGTCGGTGGCCTCGGGTCGCCCGTCTACCCAGGCCACCTCGTCGGCGCCCGGAGCCGCCCCCCAGTGCTCGAGCAGCATCGTCGTGGAGGTGGGCGAGCACCACGACTCGCCGCCGCCGTCCCACGCCGGGAACGAACCCACGTGCAACCGCTGCGAGTGCGGCGGCACGGCGATCTCGGAACCGACACCGGCACCGGCCTCGCTGACCATGCCGTCGTCGATGACCATCCCTGACACCGCCGCGGCCACGAGCGTGGCCTCGGGCCACGGGCCGGTCGGATCAGCGCTCAGACCGGTCAACCGAACCTGCCACGCCGAGAAGGGGTGGGCAGGGGCCGCGACGAAGGCATCAGCAGCCACGTGACCGGCATCCGTCGTCTGACCACTCACCGTGCTCCGTGTGATGGCGCCACCGTCAGCCGGAAGCCGGTCGCACCAGCGCGCGAAGGTCAGCCACGGCGTCCAACCGAGGTCGCTCCGCAGGCGCGCCTCGACGAGGAGCCAGGAGCCGGCCGGCGTCGTGGAGTTCCAGGAGGGGATGAGCTCCGTGGCCGGAAAAGCCGACTCGACCACGGGTGAGCTCCAGTGCCGGGTGGCCCAGACCGCCGTGGGGGCGTCGGTGGAGTGTGCGTCGGCGTAGGGCGTCGGCTCGCCGGGTTCCCAGCCGAAACGCTCCTCCCACGCGGTCAGGGTCACGTGGCGATCGGTCACGCGAGCAGCATGCCAGAACGCCGGTCAGGACACGTCACGGAGTGCGGTCGACAGAAGCGACGCAGACCGTGACGTGTCTCGGGCGGGCTCGCGTCAGCTGTTGACGAGCGACCGCAGCACGTACTGCAGGATGCCGCCGTTGCGGTAGTAGTCGGCTTCTCCGGGGGTGTCGATACGCACCACGGCATCAAAGCTCACCGTCTCGCCCGACTCCTTGGCCGCACTGACGGTGACCGTCTTGGGCGTGGTGCCCTCGTTGAGGGCCGTCATACCGCTCACCGAGAACGTCTCGGTGCCGTCGAGCCCGAGCGAGTCGGCGTTCTCACCCTGCGGGTACTGCAGCGGGATGACACCCATGCCGATCAGGTTCGAGCGGTGGATGCGCTCGTAGCTCTCGGCGATGACCGCGTGCACGCCGAGCAGTCCGGTTCCCTTGGCCGCCCAGTCGCGCGAGGAACCGGAGCCGTACTCCTTGCCGGCCAGGATGACCAGTGGCACACCCGCCTGCTGGTAGGCCTGCGAGGCGTCGTAGATCGTGGCCTGCTCGCCGCCCTCCAGGAAGTTGCGCGTGAAGCCTCCTTCGACCCCGTCGAGCAGGAGGTTGCGCAGCCGGATGTTGGCGAAGGTCCCTCGGATCATCACCTCGTGGTTGCCGCGACGAGAACCGTAGGAGTTGAAGTCCTTGCGCTCGATGCCGTGCTCGCGCAGGTACACGCCGGCGGGGCTGTCGTTCTTGATCGCCCCGGCCGGGCTGATGTGGTCGGTGGTGACCGAGTCACCGAGCTTGGCCAGCACCCGGGCCCCCTCGATGTCGGCTACCGGGGTGGTCTCCATCGTCATGCCGTCGAAGTACGGGGGCTTGCGCACGTAGGTCGAGTCGGCGTCCCACGCGAAGGTGTTGCCCTCCGGCGTCGGAAGTGACTGCCAACGCTCGTCGCCCGCGAACACGTCGGCGTAGTCGTCGGTGAACATCTGCTGGCTGATGCTGCTCGCGATGGTCTGTTCGACGTCGGCCGGCGCCGGCCAGATGTCGTTCAGGAACACGTCCTTGCCATCGTGGTCGACGCCGAGGGGCTGGGTCTCGAAGTCGAAGTCCATCGTGCCGGCGAGGGCGTAGGCGATGACCAGCGGCGGGCTGGCCAGATAGTTCATCTTGATGTCGGGGTTGATCCGGCCCTCGAAGTTGCGGTTGCCGGAGAGCACCGAGACGACCGCGAGATCGTTGCCGTTGACGGCCTCCGACACCTCGTCGATGATCGGCCCGGAGTTGCCGATGCAGGTGGTGCAGCCGTAGCCGACGAGATAGAAGCCGAGCTTCTCGAGGTAGGGCCACATGCCCGCCTTGTCGTAGTAGCCGGTGACCACCTTCGAGCCGGGAGCCATCGACGTCTTGACCCACGGCGGAACCGTCAGGCCCTTCTCGACAGCGTTCTTGGCCAGCATGGCGGCCGCCATCATCACCGACGGGTTGGAGGTGTTGGTGCACGAGGTGATCGAGGCGATGGCCACGTGACCGTGGTCGATGACCACCTCCGTGCCGTCGATGCTCACCGTCGCGGGGTTGGTGGCGCGGTCACCGTTGACCCGTGCGGCGGAGTGGTAGGGCCGGCCGGCCTCCTGCGAGGCCTCGTTGGCGTCGTGGCTGGGCGCGTCGGAGGCGGGGAAGGTGCCCATCAGCTCGGTGTCGACGGCGCTCTTGTCGATCCCGTTGCCGTTGACGACGTAGTTCTTGAGGTCGTTGCGGAACTGCTCCTTCGACGCGGTGAGCGAGATGCGGTCCTGGGGCCGCTTGGGCCCGGCGATCGAGGGCACCACCGTCGAGAGGTCGAGCTCGAGATACTCCGAGAAGCGGGCCTCGGGCTGGCCGGGACCGGCATTGAGCCACATGCCCTGTTCCTTGGCGTAGGCCTCGACGAGCGCCACCTGCTCTGTCGAGCGGCCGGTGAGGCGCAGGTAGTCGAGGGTGACGTCGTCGATCGGGAAGATCGCACACGTGGAGCCGAACTCAGGGCTCATGTTGCCGATGGTGGCGCGGTTCGCGAGTGGCACCTGGGCCACGCCCTCGCCGTAGAACTCGACGAACTTGCCGACGACCCCGTGGTCACGCAGCATCTCGGTGATGGTGAGCACCACGTCGGTGGCCGTGGCCGCCGTAGGGATGGAGCCGCTCAGCTTGAAGCCGACCACGCGCGGGATGAGCATCGACACGGGCTGGCCGAGCATGGCAGCCTCGGCCTCGATGCCGCCGACCCCCCAGCCGAGCACGCCGAGGCCGTTGACCATGGTGGTGTGCGAGTCGGTGCCGACACAGGTGTCGGGGTAGGCGAACCGCTCGCCGTCGATCTCACGCACCATGACGGTGCGGGCCAGGTGCTCGATGTTGACCTGGTGCACGATGCCGGTGCCCGGCGGCACGACCTTGAAGTCGTCGAAGGCGGTCTGGCCCCAGCGGAGGAACTGGTAGCGCTCCTTGTTGCGGTGGTACTCGAACTCGACGTTGCGCTCGAAGGCGTCGGCGCGCCCGAACACGTCGATGATGACCGAGTGGTCGATGACGAGCTCGGCCGGGGCAAGGGGGTTGATCGTGGTCGCGTCGCCACCGAGGTCGGCCACGGCCTCACGCATCGTCGCGAGGTCGACGATGCACGGAACCCCGGTGAAGTCCTGCATGATGACGCGGGCCGGCGTGAACTGGATCTCGATGTCGGGCTGGGCGTCTTTGTCCCACGACCCGAGAGCGCGGATGTGGTCGGCGGTGATGTTCGCGCCGTCCTCGGTGCGCAGCAGGTTCTCCAGCAACACCTTGAGGCTGTAGGGCAGACTCTCGTGCCCTTCGACTGCGGCCAGCCGGTAGATCTCGTAGGCGTTTCCCTCGACCTCGAGGGTTCCCTTGGCCTTGAAGCTGTCAATGCTGCCAGTGCTGCTCACAGCGGGCTCCTTCCAGCGACTCTGCTCGATGAAATATATCTTGACGTCAAGATATATCTAACCACATGGCCCGACTGTTGTCAGCCCCCGGCGGGGCGATAACGAGACCGGTGGTAGCTGGGGCTCGACGGTCACGTGGTCGGCTCGAGCACGGCGATGCACTCCACGTGGTGGGTCATCGGGAAGGCGTCGTAGGCCTCGAGCGAAGCAAGCGACCACCCGTGCGACGAGGCGAGCTTCACGTCTCGGGCCAGGGCGGCCGGATCACAGGCCACGTAGACGATCCGTCGGGGCGCGAGCCGGGCGAGCAGGGCCATGACCTCCTTGCCGGCGCCGGTGCGGGGCGGGTCGAGCACGACCAGGTCGGCCGAGACTCCCTGCGCCAGCAACGAGCGCAGCTCGCGGTCGACCCGGTTCGCGCGCCACTCGACCGACTCCAGATGCTCGGTGTTGCGGATGCCGTTGTCGACCGCGCGCGCGTCGCCCTCCACTCCCAGCACGAAGCCGCCGGGTTCGACGAGCTCACCGAGCCGGAGGGTGAACAGGCCCGACCCGGCGTACAGGTCGATGACCCGGTCGCCGGGACCGGGATCGAGCAGCGCCGTCACCCGCGACAGCAGCGTCGACGCGGCGCCGGGGTGCACCTGCCAGAAACCCCGCGCGTCCACGACGTACTCCCCCGACCAGTCGCCGTCGGTCGCCAGCTCGCCGACCAGACCCCCACCGGGCGCCGAGCCGGCCGGAGCGGGCACCGGCACGAGCACCGGCTCGTCGGGGTGGGCGGCGTCGACCACGTCGACCGCCTCGCAGCCTGACCACTCGGTGTCGAGCACGCCCGAGTCGATGATGCCGGGCGTCGCGATGAGGCAGTCGTCGACCGCCTCGAGGTCGCTCGAACGGTGCCGGTGCAGGCCGGCCCGACCGTTGGCGTCGACCGCGAACTCGACGCGTGTGCGCCACCGGAGCCCGTCGACGTCGCCCGGAACGGGCAGCACTGTCACCGCGACCTCGAGACCGGCCAGACGCGAGAACTGCTCACGCACGACCGCCGCCTTGAGACTGCGCTGCTCAGCGATGGCGACGTGCTGGAAGTCGCACCCGCCGCATCGACCGGGGGCGGCGTACACACATGAGGGCGTGACCCGCTGAGGAGAGGCCGACTCGACCTGAACGGCATCCGCGCGGATGAACCGGTCGCCGACCCGGCCCTCGGTGACGCGTACGACGACCCGTTCCCCGGGCAGGCTGTGCCGCACGAAGATGACCTGGCCCTCGTGGCGGGCCACGCAGTGCCCGCCGTGGGCGATCGGCCCCACCTCGACCGACCATTCGCGGCCGACGAGCGACTCCCCGCCCGCTGTCTTCTCGCGTGCGTGGCTCCGATCGCTCACAGGTTGCCGCCGCGCACCGAGCCGGGCACCGGCGGCTCGTCGATCCAGTCACGCTCGGCGCCCTCCGACGACGCCAGCTGCCACGGCACGCTGACCACCATGACCCCGGGCGTGAAGAGCAGCCGGCCCTTGAGCCGCAGGGCACTCTGGTTGTGCAGCACCTGCTCCCACCACTTTCCGAGCACGTACTCAGGCAGGTAGACCGTGACGACGTCGCGCGGGTTGCCGCTGCGGATCGAACGCACGTACTCGAGGATGGGTCGGGTGATCTGCCGGTACGGCGACGAGAGCACCTTCAGGGGCACGGGGATGTCGTGCCGGTCCCATTCGTCGAGGAGCGCCTGCGTCTCGTCGGGGTCGACGTCGACGGTCACGGCCTCGAGGTAGCTCGGCCGGCTGGCCCGGGCGTAGGCGAGGGCCCGCATCGTCGGCTTGTGGATCTTGCTGATGCACACGATGGCGTGCACGTGGCTGGGCAGCAGCGGCTTGTCCTTGTCCCAGTCGATCGCCAGCTCGTCTCGCACCCGGTCGTAGTGCTTGCGGATGCCGAGCATGATCACGAAGATCACGATCATGGCGAGGATGGCGTAGCGCGCGCCCGCCTCGAACTTCGTGATGAGCACGACGAGCAGCACCACTCCCGACATCACCGCGCCGACGGCGTTGATGACCCGGGAGCGCTGCATCCTCGCCCGTTCCTTGGAGTTGCGCTCCAGCCGAAGGTGGCGGGTCCAGTGCCGCACCATGCCGGTCTGGCTGGTGGTGAACGACACGAAGACACCAACGATGTAGAGCTGCAGCAGGGCGTTGACGTCGGCGCGAAAGACCACGACGAGCAGGATCGCGGCCGCGGCCAGGATGAGGATGCCGTTCGAGAACGCGAGACGGTCGCCCCGAGTGTGCAGCTGACGCGGCAGGTACCCGTCACGGGCCAGGATCGAGCCGAGCACCGGGAAACCGTTGAACGCGGTGTTGGCTGCGAGGAAGAGGATCAGCCCCGTGACGATCGAGACGAAGATGACTCCGAGGTGGAAGTTCGCGAACACCGACTCCGACAGCTGGCCGATGGCCGTGTTCTGCACGTAGGACTCGCCCACCGCCTGCCCGTCACGCAGCAGCTGGGTGGCCGGCTCGTCGGCGATCTGGATGCCCGACCACTGGCTGAGGGCGATGATCGAGGCGAGCATCGTGATCGACAGTGTGCCCATGAGCAGCAGCGTCGTGGCCGCGTTGGTGCTCTTGGGCTTCTTGAAGGCGGGCACCCCGTTGGAGATCGCCTCCACACCGGTCAGGGCGGCGCACCCCGACGAAAAGGCCCGCAGTAGCAAGAACCCGGCCGCGAGGCCGGTCAGCTCTTTGCCGTCCTCGGGCACGAGGGTCAGACCGGCGCTCTCGGCCGGCGCCAGGGTGCCGTTGAAGTGCTGGAAGAAGCCGACGATGCCCATGCCGATGATGGCGAAGATGAACAGGTACACCGGAACCGCGAACGCCTTGCCCGACTCCCTGACTCCTCGCAGGTTCATGGCGGTGATGAAGACGATCACGATCACCGCCACCATCACCTCCTTGCCCTGCACGAAGTCGAGCACCGTGCCGGCGTTCTGCACGCCCGAGCTCACCGACACCGCGACGGTGAGCGTGTAGTCGACGAGGAGGGCGCTCGCCACCGTGAGGCCGGCCTTCGGCCCGAGGTTGACCGTGGCCACCTCGTAGTCGCCGCCACCCGACGGGTAGGCGTGCACGTTCTGGCGGTAGGACGCGACGACGACGACCATGACGAACACGACAGCGATCGTGATCTGCCAGCTGTGCGTGGTGGCGAACGCACCACCGGCGAGTCCCAGCATGAGCATGATCTCGTCGGGCGCGTACGCGACCGAAGAGAGGGCGTCGCTGGCGAAGATCGGCAGCGCGAGCCGCTTCGGCAGGAGGGTGTCCCCGAGCTTGTCACTTCGCACCGCGCGGCCCACGAGCAGCCGCTTGAAGAGCGAACCTGTACCTGGCACGGGTGACACTGTATGCCGCTCAGCGGCCAGGGCGCGCACCCACGGACCAACGGGGTCCGAGGGGCGATACCCGGATGCCGGCACGCTCGATCTGCAGGCTGTCTGAGGCCCGGCTGGGTGTAGCGTCGCGCTCGTGCACTTCGTCATCATGGGCTGTGGCCGGGTCGGCTCTGCGCTCGCGCGCACGTTGGGCCGCAGCGGCCACGACGTAGCCGTCATCGATGTCGACGCCGCCGCCTTCCGCCGTCTCGGCACTGAGTTCGAGGGCGAGACCGTCACCGGCATCGGGTTCGACCGCGACACCCTGATCGCGGCAGGCATCAAGGGCGCCTACGCCTTCGCCGCCGTGAGCAGCGGCGACAACTCCAACATCCTCGCCGCCCGGGTGGCCCGCGAGACGTTCGGGGTGGAGCATGTGGCCGCCCGCATCTACGACCCGCGTCGGGCCATGGTCTACCAGCGGCTCGGCATCCCCACCGTCGCCACGGTCAAGTGGACGGCCGACCAGATGATTCAGCGCCTGCTCCCCCAGGGCGCCATGCCCGAGCTGACCGACCCCAGCGGGAAGATCGTCATCGCCGAGGTCCCGATCAACCCGGCCTGGATCGGGCGGGCGCTGACCGACCTTGAGCAGCAGACCGGGTCGCGGGTGGCCTACGTGACCCGGCTCGGCGAAGGCACCCTCCCCAAACCTGACATGGTCGTGCAGCAAGGAGACCTGATGCACCTGGCCCTGCGGCGCGAGGAGCTCGCGCGGGTCGAGCGACTCTGCGACCAGGCCCCGGCCGCCCACTGAACTCGCTGACTCACTGAACTCACTGAACTCACTGAACTCACTGACCGGCAACAGGAGAACCACATGCGCGTCGTCATCGCCGGGGCCGGCAGCGTCGGCCGGTCCATCGCCCAGGAGCTGCTCGGCAACGGTCATCAGGTCTTGCTCATCGACAAGGATGCCGATGACGTGCAGGCCTCTCGAGTGCCCGAGGCCTCGTGGCTGCTCGCCGACGCCTGCGAGATCGCCGCTCTCGAGGAGGCGCGGCTCGAGGCCTCCGACGTCGTGGTGGCCGCCACCGGAGACGACAAGGCCAACCTCGTCATCTCGCTGCTCGCCAAGACAGAGTTCGGCGTGCCCCGCACGGTCGCCCGGGTCAACAACCCGAAGAACGAGTGGATGTTCGACGAGTCGTGGGGCGTCGACGTCGCCGTCTCGACGCCCCGCCTGATGACGGCTCTCATCGAGGAGGCCGTCAGCATCGGCGACCTCGTGCGCATCTTCGAGTTCCAGCAGGGGCAGGTCTCGATGGTCGAGATCACGCTGCCCGAGGCGAGCCCCTTCGCGGGTCGTCGGGTCGGCGACATCGCCTGGCCGGCCGACACCGTGCTGGTCGCAATCATCCGCGAGCAGCGGCCGTTGGCTCCGACGGCCGACGACGCGATGGAGATCGGCGACGAGCTGCTCTTCATTACCACGAACGAGTCGGAGCAGCACCTCCAGCAGGTCGTGGCGCCAGGAGACCGCCCGAAGACGGTCGAAAGCCAGTTCTGAGGTCGGCCGGCAGGTCGGCCTGTGGTGACCCGGCGGTCGGATGGTCGAGCGCTCAGGCCAGGGTCGGACGGCTCGCGTGCGGGTCGATGGGGGTGCGGCCCCGCACCAGGATGGCACCCATCACGGTGAGGGCGACGAGATAGAGCGGCCAGCCCAGCACCACCTTGGCGACCGCCAGGGCCGAGACCCGCTCGGCGAGATAGAGCGGGACCATCACCGACAGGCGCACGACGTTGAGGGCGATCAGCACCCAGGCCAGCCGCGACGCCACGGTGACGATGCCCGGGTGTCGTCGCCACCACGTCGGGTCCTCTGCGAAGACCTCGGGCTCGGCCACCCCGACGACGAAACCGAACAACGGCCACCGAGTCAGGTTCGTGACCAGCAGCACGAGCATGAGCCCTGCGTTCTGCAGCATCCCGGGAAGAAAGGCGTCTTCGGCCCGACCTGAACGCAGGGCGAAGAATGCGGAGATCGCGACGCCGGCGGCCGCGTACGCGATGAAGCGGGCGTTCTGTCGCTGCACGAGGCGCACGAGCAGCAGCACGACCACACAGGCTGCCGCGATCACCAAGGAGGTGCGCAGGTTCGACGTGCGAGCCCAGGCCAGAGCGAAGGCCAGTGTCGGCACGGCCGACTCAGCGGCCCCCCGCCAGCCACCGATGGCCTCTGACAGCTTGTCCCTCAGCAGCTCCTCGACGGTCGCGTAACGACGCAGGTCGGCTTCACTGCCCGTTCGTTCGTCACCCGTGCTGGCGGCTTCAGCCATGACCCACGCCCGGACGGCCGATGATCTCGTACGCCGGGTTGAAGATGGTGGTGACATCTCGCTGTCGGGTGACCCGACCCGTGGCCTGCACCTTGATGCCGGGGCTGATACCCGCGATGCGACGCCGACCGAGCCAGACGAGGTGCAGGGAGTCGGTGCCGTCCCACACCTCGACGTCGAGTGCCGGCACGTCGTCGCGCGGGCGCAGGGTGACCGATCGCACCTCTCCGCAGACGGTGGCCAGCGTGCGGGGCTCGAGATCGCGGATATGCACGACCCCGAGGTCGTTCGACTCCCGCTTCAGGTCGTCGGAGTCCAGCTCGTCGGACGAGCGGGTCAGGCGCTCGGTGAGTCGGCGCAGGGCACCCGAACTGGCACTGGCCATGGGTTCACCGAACCTCGGTGATCTCTGGACCGCGCTCAAAGGGCTTGAAGTCGGCAAGGTTCGCCGGCTGGCCGGCCTCGGCGATCTCCGCCTCTTCCTCGAGAGCGTTCGTCGGGTCTGCCTCGTCGAGCGGAGGCGCGTCGGGGGTCTCGGGGAGGCGAAGCGGTAGTACCTCTCGAGGCGGCATGGCCTCGTCTCCGCGGTCGATGACGGCCGTGCGGATGACGTGGTGCACCTCGTCGGCCGCGTCGGGGTCGATGGCCGCGCGTCCGCTCACGACGGCTCGCAGAAACCACCGGGGCCCGTCGACGCCGACGAACCGTGCCGGCATGAAGACGGTGCGACCGTCGGCCCCGGCCTGCGGCATGCGGGTCAGCAGCTCCTGGCCGAAGGGTCCGGCCACGATCTCGGCCGTGCCGCCGGACCCGGTGATGCTCGCTGCGATCTCGTCGCGGATGTCGACCCAGACGCCCTCCGTGCGGGGCGCAGCAAAGGCCTGCAGCTGCACGGCGGACTCGCCGATGACGGCGGTGACCCCGGTGATCTGCTGCTCCTGCTCGTTGATCTCGAGCCGCAGCTCCATGCCCTGCTGGCCACGTAGCCAGATCGAGCCCAGGTTGAGGTAGTCGGTGTCATCGTCGACGGTGGTGCGGTCGAAGGGGCCTGCCTCGACCTCGGTGGGCGCCACGTCGTCACCGACCCCGCCGTTCACCGTGTCGAGATCTGCCTCACCCATCGCGGGGTCGAGGCCGGTCGCCTCGCGAGCGTCAGCGGCATCCTGCCTGCTCTTGCCGCGGCTGAAGAGTCCCACCGTCATTCCGTCCTTCGAGTCGTGTTTCTCTCGGCACCGAATCCGCCGGTTGATCCGTGACCAGTGTCCCCCCGCGGGGTGGAATCGAGCGAATCCACCTCGAGCAGAGCCACCGTCTCCACCCGCTGCACCACGAGCTGCGCGATTCGGTCACCGCGGGTGACCACGAACGACTCTCGGGGGTCGAGGTTCACCAGGTTGACCAGGATCTCGCCCCGGTACCCCGAGTCGATGGTTCCGGGGGCGTTGACGATCCCGATGCCGTGTCGCGCGGCCAGCCCCGAACGGGGGTGCACGAAACCTGCGCACCCCGGCGGTACTGCGATCGCCACACCCGTCGGCACCAGGGCCCGTTCGCCCGGCCCGAGCGTCAGCCCGTCGCGGGCCAGCAGGTCGAGCCCGGCGTCGCCCGGCCGCGCGTAGGCGGGCAACGGCAGGTCACGGTCGAGGCGCACGATCGACACAGTCAGCGGGCCCCTGACCGCTGCG
>JBBSTU010000025.1:0-28975 GCA_038235595.1 Actinomycetales bacterium
GATCACCCCCGGGACGTGGTAATCTAGAGGTCGCGAAAGGGGAAAACAGCACATGGTTTTCAAGGTCGGCGAGACGGTCGTGTATCCCCACCACGGGGCTGCACTCATCGAAGAGATCAGAACACGAACGATCAAGGGAGAGGACAAGCTCTACCTGAAGTTGAAGGTCGCTCAGGGTGACCTGACGATCGAAGTCCCCGCCGAGAACTGCGACCTCGTGGGTGTCCGCGACGTCGTGGGCAAGGAGGGCCTGAACAAGGTCTTCGAGGTGCTGCGGGCGCCCCACACCGAGGAGCCGACCAACTGGTCGCGTCGGTACAAGGCGAACCTCGAGAAGCTCGCCTCGGGCGATGTCATCAAGGTGGCCGAGGTCGTGCGCGACCTCTGGCGCCGCGACCAGGACCGCGGCCTGTCCGCCGGCGAGAAGCGGATGCTGGCCAAGGCGCGCCAGATCCTCGTCTCCGAGCTCGCGCTCGCCGAGAAGACCGACGAGGAGAAGGCTGAGACCATCCTCGACGAGGTCCTCGCGTCCTGAGCGAAGCGGCATCCGGTAGCACTGTGAACAGGTCGGCTGGAGCCGGTCGCGTCGGCGTCATCGTCGTCGCGGCCGGCTCCGGTTCGCGTCTGGGGGCAGTTCTGCCCAAGGCCCTGGTTCCCCTCGCCGGGCAGCCCATTCTCGGGCACGCCCTACGGGGGGTTCTCGCATGCCCCGGCCTCACAGCGGTGGTCGTCGTGGCGCCGGCTGGCCACCGCCCCGAGACCGAGGCCGTCTGCCTCGACGCCGTTTCGCGGTACGCGGCCATCGTGTCCGGTGATCCGATGCCGTCGACCCGGGTCGCACCGACCGTGGTGACCGGCGGCGCAGAGCGCAGTGACTCCGTCGCGGCCGGCCTGGCCGCGCTGCCCGCCGAGGTCGACGTCGTGCTCGTGCACGACGCGGCGCGCTGCCTGACCCCGGTGGTCGTCTTCGAGCGTGTCGTGGCGGCGGTGCGCGGCGGGGCACCGGCAGTGGTGCCTGGCACGCTCGTCGTCGACACCATCAAGCAGGTGGATGCCGCGGGGCTGGTCGTGGCCACGCCCGCCCGTTCCGCGCTGCGCGCCATCCAGACTCCGCAGGGCTTCCGTCGCGACGTGCTCGAGCGAGCCCACGCGCTCGGCGGCAACGCCACCGACGACGCGTCCCTGGTCGAACGCCTGGGAGGGCCGGTTCTCGTCGTCGCCGGAGACCCGCGCGCCCTCAAGGTGACCACCCCCCACGACCTCGAGACGGCCGCCCGCCTCCTGGCCCCCTGACCTGCCCTCCCGTTCACCTTGGTTTGAGGTATTCCACAGTCACCGGTGGCCGTGGAATATCTCGAAGGCGGAAGCGCCTATTGTCGGCAGCGTGAGCGACACCGACGAGTCCCGACCCATCGCCCTGATCACCGGCGGGGGCACCGGCATCGGTGCGGCGATCGCTCGGCGGCTGGCCCGCGACGGGTTCGAGGTGGTGGTGACCGGTCGTCGCCGCGACAAGCTCGACGCGGTCGTGGCCGACGTGGCAAGTGCGCAGGGCGTGGCTCGAGCGGTCGTCATGGACGTCACGGATGCCGCCTCCGTCGAAGCGGGCGTGGCCGGGCTCGACCGGCTCGACGTGCTCGTCAACAACGCCGGTGGCGCGCTGGGGGTGACCCGGGTCGAAGACGGCGACCTCGAGCAGTGGCAGCAGATGTACGCCACCAACGTGCTCGGGTCGGTGCGCGTGGTTCAGGCGGCGCTGCCCCTGCTGCGGCGCTCGCCTCGCGCCACCATCGTCGACATCAGCTCGATCGCCGGCGAGCGGGTCTACGAGGGGGGTGGCGGCTACGTGGCCGCCAAGCACGGCACCTCGGTCGTCACCGAGACGCTGCGACTCGAGCTCAACGGTGAGAACATCCGGGTCATCGACATCCGCCCCGGCATGGTGCACACCGAGGAGTTCGCCCTGACCCGGCTCGGTGGCGACCGGGCCGGCGCCGATCGGGTCTACGCGGGCGTCGACCGGCCGCTGGTTGCCGACGACGTGGCCGAGTGTGTCGGGTTCGTCGTCGGCCTGCCCCAGCACGTCAACATCGACACCATGGTCATCAAGCCAGTGGCTCAGGCCGCGCCGTGGAAGCTGCACCGGGGGCCGATCGACTGGAAAGACGCCTGATGCCCCCAGCCTCCCTACCGCGGGTCGGCGTCGGGGTCGACGTGCACGCGTACGCCGACGAGGGATCGCCCCGCGAGCTCTGGGTGGCCGGTCTGCACTGGCCGGGTGAGCGCGGCCTCGACGGCCACTCCGACGCTGACGTCGCAGCCCACGCAGCGTGCGACGCGATCTTCACGGCATCCGGCATCGGCGACCTCGGGGCGCACTTCGGCACGGGCCGTCCTCAGCTCGCGGGAGCCTCGGGAGCCGCGCTGCTCACCGAGGCGGCCCGACTGGTGCGCGAGGCCGGCTTCGAGATCGGCAACATCGCCGTGCAGGTCATCGGCAACCGGCCCAAGATCGGCACCCGCCGCGCCGAAGCCGAGCGGGTGCTCTCGGCTGCCGTGGGCGCGCCGGTGTCGGTCAGCGGCACCACCACCGACGGATTGGGCCTCACCGGTCGCGACGAGGGCATCGCCGCCGTGGCGACCGCGCTCGTGGTCGCTCGCCTTCTCTGACAGCACGCGGACCGACTGACCCGCGCGCGCGGCGGTGAGGCAGGATCGGGGTGGGCAGCGCGCCGGCTGGCCCCACCGCACCAACGCACTCGAAGGAGCCGTCATGTCGCAGACCGTCAAGGGAGTCATCGCCCGAAGCAAGGGAGCCGACGTCGAGGTGGTCGACGTAGTGGTGCCCGACCCGGGCCCCGGCGAGGCGGTGGTCAAGATCGACGCCTGCGGCGTGTGCCACACCGACCTGCACTACCGCGAGGGTGGCATCAACGACGAGTTCCCCTTCCTGCTCGGGCACGAGGCGGCCGGGATCGTCGAAGCCATCGGTGCGGGCGTGACCGAGGTGGCCGTGGGCGACTTCGTCATCCTCAACTGGCGAGCGGTGTGCGGTCAGTGTCGGGCCTGTCTCAAGGGCAAGCCGTGGTACTGCTTCGACACGCACAACGCCAAGCAGAAGATGACGCTGACCGACGGCACCGAGCTGAGCCCGGCGCTCGGGATCGGGGCGTTCATCGAGAAGACCCTCGTGGCCGCGGGGCAGTGCACCAAGGTGTCGCAGGCCGATGCGGGCGCTGTCGGCCTACTGGGCTGCGGGGTCATGGCCGGCTTCGGGGCGGCCGTCAACACGGGAAACGTGACCCGCGGCGACTCGGTCGCCGTGATCGGATGCGGCGGGGTCGGCAACGCGGCCATCGCCGGCGCGCAGGTGGCCGGCGCGACCACCATCATCGCGGTCGACATCAGCGACGAGAAGCTCGAGCAGGCCAAGCGCTTCGGGGCCACCCACACGGTCAACAGCAAGGCGGCCGACCCGGTGGAGGCGGTGCGTGAGCTGACCGGTGGGTTCGGCGCCGACGTGGTCATCGAGGCAGTGGGCCGGCCCGAGACCTACGAGCAGGCCTTCTACGCCCGCGACCTGGCGGGCACGGTGGTGCTCGTCGGGGTGCCGACCCCCGAGCTGGAGGTGACCCTGCCGCTCATTGAGATCTTCGGTCGGGGTGGGGCCCTGAAGTCGAGCTGGTACGGCGACTGCCTGCCGAGCCGCGACTTTCCCATGCTGGTCGAGCTGTACAAGCAGGGCCGGTTCGACCTCGACGCGTTTGTCACCGAGCGCATCGGCCTCGGTGACGTCGAGGCGGCGTTCGAGAAGATGCACGGCGGCAACGTGCTGCGTTCGGTGGTGGAGCTGTGAGCGACCAGGGGGCAGCCATCGCGCAGGTGGGGGAGACGTCGCCCGGCGGCGTGCGCATCGAGCACACCACGACCGACGGCACCTTCAGCCTCGACGGCGGCACGTGGGAGGTCGAGAACAACGTCTGGGTCATCGGCGACGACACCACGTGCGTGGTGGTCGACGCCCCGCACGTCGCCGGGCCGATCCTGGCCGCGATCGGTGACCGACGGCTGACCCACATCCTGCTGACGCACGCTCACGACGACCACGTCACCGTCGTGCCCGAGCTGCTGAAGGCTCATCCTGGGGCGAAGGTGGCTCTGCACCCCGACGACCGCGTGCTGTGGGACCGGACCCATGAGGGCCTTCTGCCCACCCTCGACCTCGCCGACGGTCAGGTCGTGCAGGTCGGTGACGTCGAGCTGTTCGTGCTGCACACGCCGGGCCACTCACCCGGCTCGTGCTGCTTCCACGCTCGCGACCTGCTGAGGGTGTTCAGTGGCGACACCCTGTTCAAGGGTGGTCCGGGGGCCACGGGTCGCTCGTACTCCGACTTCGACACGATCGTGGTCTCCATCCGCGAGAAGCTGTTGGTGCTCGACCCCGAGACCACGGTGCTGACCGGACATGGCCACTCGACGACGATCGGGGCCGAGAAGCCCGACGTCGAGGAGTGGATCCGCCGAGGCCACTGACCAGCGGCCTTGGAAGACGGCGCGTACGAAACTGGCCACTCGACCTGAGCACCCGGTCGAGTGGCCACTCTCGTACGGCCTGGGTCAGCCGCGAAGCGACCCTGGCGCCTTGTCGTGCAGCAGGCTGATCTTCTGCCAGATCTTGCGGCTCATGCCCGTCGTCATCGACTCGATCTCGCTCACGGTGTCGAGCACGAGGGCATCGGTCGACTCTTCGGCGCACAGGGCCGCGCCCTTGGCGGTCAATGAGAGCAGCTCGCTGCAGTAGTCGAGGTAGAGGGCGTAGTCGCGCACCGACATGGTGCGGGGGCTCACCACGTCGTCGCCCACGGGAGCGGCCGGAAACGCGGCGGGCAGCAGCACCGCCGGATCCTTGCTCATCTGGTGCATGTCAATGATGTGGGCCATCGACCGGAGGCGGTGCAGGTAGCCGATGAGCGACCTGCGCACCACGCGGTCGGCGAGGGAGAGCAGGAACCAGATCGCGATCCCGGCGAACGCGAGGTCGTTGATGCCGCTCTCGACGACGGGGAGCCATTCGAAGGCGCGCAGCGCACCGGCCTGCGCCACCCCGTCGCGCACGGCGCTGCCGGTGGCCACCACGACGACCAGCAGGATCACGGCGATGAGAGTTCGCGAGAGCCAGGTGAGCGCCGCACGGGCGCGACTGGCCCGGTTCGCGCGGTCGAGGAGGTCGTCGACCACCTCGCCCAGCTCTCGGGTCACCGACCGCAGACCGGGGTGCCGTGGCAGGTAGCGGTCGATGCGTTCACCCAGGTAGACGATGACGGCCCGCACCTCGTGGCCGTCAAGACGCTGATAGCTCGTCAGGCGCGGCTCTCCCCGGGCGGCCTCGGGATGGCTGGGCATGCGGCGAGCGTAGCGGGCGCGGTGGCAGGGGGCCGTCTCCTGCGCCGATAGACTCAGGCGGGTGACTCTGCAACTGTTCGACACCTCCGCCCGCGAACAGCGGGACTTCACGCCTCGTGAGCCGGGCCGGGTCGGCATCTACATCTGCGGCCTCACGACACAGGGCGAGCCGCACATCGGTCACATTCGCTTCGCCGTGGCCTTCGACGTGCTGCGCCGCTGGCTCGAGGTGGGCCACGGCTTCGAGGTCACCCTCGTGCGCAACGTCACCGACATCGACGACAAGGTGCTGCGCAAGGCCGCGGAGGCGGGCGAGCCGTGGTTCGCCCTCACCTACCGCAACGAGCGGCACACCGCGGCCGCGCTCGACGCGCTCGGAGTGCTGCCGGCCACCTACGAGCCGCGCGCCACCGGGCACGTGCCCGACATGGTGACCCTCATGGAGACGCTGATCGAGAAGGGTCACGCCTACGCCGCGCCCGACGGCAGCGGCGACGTGTACTTCGACGTGCGGTCGTGGCCCGACTACGGCTCGCTCAGCAACCAGTCGATCGACGACATGGCGAACGCCGACGACGCCGACCCGAGAGGCAAGCGCGACCCACGTGACTTCGCGCTCTGGAAGGGCCGGAAGGCCGGCGAGCCCGAGAGCGCGTCGTGGCCGACCCCGTTCGGCCCGGGCCGGCCCGGGTGGCACCTCGAGTGCTCGGCGATGGCGCGACGCTGGCTCGGCGACGAGTTCGACATCCACGGCGGCGGCATCGACCTGCGCTTCCCGCACCACGAGAACGAGCAGGCCCAGTCGCGGGCTGCCGGCCTGGGGTTCGCGCGCTACTGGCTGCACAACGCGTGGGTGACGGTCAAGGGCGAGAAGATGGGCAAGTCGCTCGGCAACGCGCTGGCCGTGCGCGAGCTGCTCAAGACCACCCGCCCGATCGCGCTGCGTTACTACCTGACGGCGGCCCACTACCGCTCGATGATCGAGTACCACGAGGGCTCCCTGGAGGAGGCGGCCACCGCCGTCGAACGCATCGAGGGTTTTCTCGAACGAGCCTCCAGGCGGGGTGAGATCGTCAGGTTCGAGGTCGCTGGGTCGGACACGGCTGGGTCAGAGACCGCTGGGTCAGAGACCGCTGGGTCAGACACCGCTGGGTCAGAAACCGGCGGGTCGGATGCCGCTGGGCCGGCGTCTTCTCCGTCGTTCCCTGCGGAGTTCGTCGCCTCCATGAACGACGACCTGGGCGTCTCGGGTGCGCTCGCCGTCATCCATGACACCGTGCGAGCCGGCAACATCGCGCTCGATGACGGCGACGACGAAGCCGCCCTGGCCGCTGCCGCCGCGGTGGTGGCCATGACCGACGTGCTGGGGGTGAACCCCCTGGCCGAGCACTGGCACCACGAGGGTGACGCCGGGGCGGTGGTCGCCGAAGAGGCACTCGACGCGCTGGTGCGGGGGCAGCTCGACGCCCGCCAGGCCGCTCGGCAGGAGCGTGACTTCGACCGCGCTGACGCCATCCGCGACCAGCTCGCCGCGGTGGGCATCGAGATCACCGATACACCATCGGGCGCCCGGTGGGCGCTGGCCCGACGGAGCCCGACCGACACCTCCTCTTCCAACTCAAAGGACTGACATGCCAGGCAACTCCCAGCGGCGCGGGGCCGTACGCAAGGGCGGCAAGGGTGCCACCGTCGGCTCGGGCGGGCAGCGTAAGCGCGGCCTCGAAGGGCGCGGACCGACCCCGAAGGCCGCCGACCGCGAGTACCACTCCGCCCACAAGCAGGCGCGCACGGCCGCCAAGCGATCTGGGGCCTCCTCCGGCTACGGCGCCCCCTCTCGCGGCCAGGCCGGCCCGGCCCGGTCGGGCCGCAAGAACAAAGCGAGCAGCGAGATGGTCGCGGGGCGCAACTCGGTGCTCGAAGCACTGCGCGCCGACATCCCCGTGTCCACGATGTACATCGCCAACCGCATCGACACCGACGACCGGGTGCGTGAGGCGCTCAAGATCGCCACCGGGCGAGGGCTGGCCATTCTCGAGACCCCCCGCGGCGAGCTCGACCGGCTCACCGACGGCGCCGTGCACCAGGGGCTCGCCCTGCAGGTGCCGCCCTACGAGTACGCACACCCCAACGACCTGATCGACCCCGAGCTTCCCGGAATCCCGCTGGTCGTGGCCCTCGACGGCATCACCGACCCGCGCAACCTCGGGGCCATCATCCGTTCGGTGGCTGCGTTCGGTGGCCACGGTGTCGTGGTGCCCGAGCGTCGGTCGGCGGGCCTGACCGCCTCGGCGTGGAAGAGCTCCGCGGGCGCCGCGGCCCGGGGGCGCGTCGCCAAGGCGAGCAACCTGACCAGGGCGCTCGAGGAGTACAAGAAGGCCGGGTTCTTCATCCTTGGACTCGACATGGAGGGCGATGTCGAGCTGCCCGACCTGACGCTCGCCGCCGAGCCGCTCGTCATTGTGACCGGTTCGGAGGGCAAGGGACTCTCTCGGCTGGTCCGCGAGACCTGCGACCAGATCGTGTCGATCCCGATGGTCTCGGCCGTCGAGTCGCTCAACGCCGGCATCGCGACGAGCGTGACCCTCTACGAGATCGCCCGCCAGCGCCGTCGGTGAGGGCATCGGGCCTTCTGCAGCCGAACGAACGCGGCCAGTTTTGGCCTTTCGGCGGTTTTCGGTCATCCTGTGCGAACGTGTGCTTGACCATTTCAGCGACCCCTGGGAACTCTGCGGACTGGCCACAGGTTGTTCAAGCGTCGCCACGACTCGTAGATGCGGTCTACCGTGGCGTCGGCACCGTCGTGTGGCGCCAGCCGCGTGGCATCCAGGAACTGACAGATCGAGGACGAACCCGGTGGCGAAGAGCAGCAGAGCGGCAGCGACCGAGCGCGCAGCACAGATGCGGGCCGAGGCGGTGCGCAAAAACCGACAGCGTAAACAGGTGATCGCTGCGGTCGTCGCCGTGGTGGTGATCATCATCGCGGTCGCGGTCGGCTCGGTCATCGCGAACCGGCCGGCGCCCGCACCCGCAGCTGGCGGAAACGCCGGCGTCGCTGCCCTGTCGAAGCTGACCAGCATCCCGGCCGCGACCTTCGACGCGGCTGCTGCCCCGACCGCGGAGCAGGTGCCGGCCAAGCTGGCCGGAGCGAGTGCGATCAAGGTCGACGGCAAACCGCAGGTGCTCTACATCGGCGCCGAGTTCTGCCCGTTCTGCGCCATCGAGCGCTGGGCGCTCATCGCAGCCCTGTCG
Source organism: Actinomycetales bacterium (assembly GCA_038235595.1). Taxonomy (GTDB): domain Bacteria; phylum Actinomycetota; class Actinomycetes; order Actinomycetales; family Dermatophilaceae; genus DSM-29435. Next base: position 8,653 of record JBBSTU010000025.1, read on the forward strand.
CGGTTCGGGTCGTTCGAAGGCATCAGCGAGACGACGAGCAGCTCGGCCGACACCCTGCCCGACACCCCGACCTTCTCGTTTCTCAAGGCGAAGTACACCAGCGACCACGTCGCCTTCAGCTCGGTCGAGACCCAGGACCGCGAGGGCAAGCCGCTGCAGGCGCTCGAGGGCGCCAACGCCGAGCTCTTCAAGAAGTACAACACCCAGGGCAGCATCCCGTGGATCAGCTGGGGCGGCACTCACGCCACGTCGGGGGCGACCGTCAGCGGTCAGGCCTTCGAGGGCAAGACCTACGACCAGATCATCACCGGCATCCTCGACCCGACCTCCGAGCTCGGCAAGACCGTGTTGCCGGCCGCCAACGTCATGACCGCGCAGCTCTGCGACCAGAACGGCGGGAAGCCTACGAACGTGTGCACCTCTGCCGGCGTGCTCGCGGCCTCCTCCCTGCTGAAGAAGTGACCGGCTGATGGTGCGTGAACGCCCGGGCTGGCTTGCACCGACGACGCTGACGTTCAATGTCGCGGGGCTGCTCGTGTCGGCGTACCTCACCTATGAGCACCTCACCGACAACGCGACGCTCGCCTGCAGCATCGGCGGAGTGGTCGACTGCGCCAAGGTGACGTCCAGCGCCTGGAGCACCTTCATGGGCGTTCCGGTCGCGCCGCTCGGCCTCGTCTTCTTCGCGGTCTCGCTGGTGCTGTGTCTACCGGCCGTGTGGCGTCGCGGCGAGGGCTGGCTCGACCCGGTTCGGCTGGCCTGGCTGACGATCGGCCTCGGGATGGCGCTCTACCTGGTGTGGGCCGAGCTCTACCGCATCCACGCGATCTGCCTCTGGTGCACCGGGGTGCACGTGCTGACGTTCCTGCTGTGGATCACGGTGCTCTTCGGCCAGATCCTGTCAGGCCCGGCGCATGATCGAGCTCGCCCGGTAGTCAGAGCGGGCCGCTGATCACCGGCATCTCCTGGGTGTCGACGCCGAGCACCGCCTTCTCCTCCGGCTTGGAGGGGAGCACGGCCGAGAGGTAGTTGGCCAGGGCGTCGCCCACCATGACGTCGTGGCCGGCTCGTTCGCTCATGTACCAGCGGTGCTCGAGCACCTCGTGAAAGACCTCGGCCGGTTCGAGGCGGCCGGTCAGGTTGCGCGGCACGGCACGGACCACAGGTTCGTAGACCTTCGCGAGCCAGTCGTGGGCGAGGATCTCCTCGTCTTCGCCCTGACGGTCGGTGGCGGCGGCGTAGGCATCGAGGTCGTTGAGCAGACGCCGTGCCTGGTTCTCGCCGACGTCGAGCCCGGTGAGGCGCAACAGGCGGCGGGAGTGGTGCCCGGCATCCACGACCTTCGGGGTGATCACCATCTCGGTGCCGCCGATGTCGGTGGTGATCGACAGCTCGTCGACGTCGAAGCCCAGGCCGTTGAGCCGGCGGATGCGCTCCTCGACCCGCCAGCGGTCGCCGGCCTCGAACTGTTCGGTGGCGGTGAGCTCGTTCCAGAGGGAGTGGTAGCGCTCGATGATCGATGCCGCCACGTCGAAAGGGTCGGCGGTCTCCTCGAGGAAGCCACCGGCATCGAGATCCATCAGCTCTCCGGCGATGTTGACCTGGGCGATGTCGAGGTCGTGCTCGCGTTGTCCCCTCGACAGCTTCGCGTGCAGCTCACCGGTCTCGGCGTCGACGAGGTAGGCCGCGAAGGCGCCGGCGTCACGACGGAAGAGGGTGTTCGACAGCGAGACGTCGCCCCACCAGAAGCCATCGAGATGCAGGCGTACGAGCAACAGCGCCAGAGCGTCCATGAGACGAACGGCGGTGTCGGGCCTCAGGTTCTGGCTGTAGAGCGCGCGGTAGGGCAACGAGAACTGCAGGTGCCGGGTGATCAGACACGCGTCAAGCGGTTCACCGGACGCATCCGTGCGTCCGTGTACCACACCGAACGGCTCGACCGACGGCACTCCGAGGCGGCGCAGGCTGCGCAGCATCGCGTACTCGCGGTCGGCGATGTCGGCCTTGATCTCCTTGACGGCCAGCACCCGGGGCCCGAGCTTGACGAACCGCACGACGTGTCGCGAGATGCCACGGGGCAGGGCCGCGAGGGTCTCCTCGGGCCAGTCCTCCAGCGGCGTCGACCACGGCAGGTCGAGCAGGGCGGGATCGGGCCGGGCAGTGGTGATCTCGAGTGTCACGAGGAGATCGTGTCACGATCGGAGGCGCGCGTGGGTAGGCGATGGTCGGCCCACCGTGCGGTGGCGGCCAGCGCAAAGAACAGCACCGCGATGACCGCGCAGTTGACCAGCGTGCGGCCGTAGCCGATCTGGTCGACGTTGATGAACGGGTACGGGTACCACCCCACGAACGGGCCGAGGGCAAGAGTGGCGACCAGCCAGAGCACGGGCCAGATGAGGGAGGGGAGCAGGTCTTCGCGGCGCACCTTGCCCCGGGGGCCGAAGGCCAGCCACCCGACGAAGGTGAGGGCCGGCACGACGATGTGCAGCAGACGGTCGCACAGCAGGTTGAGTGCCGAGTACGACGGGGACGGCGGGAGCGCTACGGCGGCGATGATGCCGGTGACGGTGATGCCGACCAGGGAGGCGAGCCGGATGACGCGGAAGACCTGGCGGTCGGTACGTCGGGCCACGATGAACCCCATCGCCACGGCCACCAGGAAGTTCGACTGGATGGTGAAGTAGCAGAAGAAGCGGCGCACCCGTTCGAGGTCGGAGACGGGCTTGGCCGCCCCCTCGAGCACGTTCTGCCCGGAGATGATCAGCGCCAGCTGCAGAACCAGCGCGACGACGGCCACCGTGAGCGTCGCGATGTGCCAGTAGCGCCCGAGGCCCGATTTCGTCACGTGGGTGAGCCTAGGGCGTGCAGACGCCGAAAGGGCAGCCCGCGCGTCGTTCTCCGAAAGCGTGGCTTGCGGGTCACGGGCGCGGACTGCCCTTTCGTTGCGGTGCTGGGTCGTCAGTCGCCGATGCGTTCGCCCGAATCGGCGTTGAAGACGTGCACGTGACCACTCTTGGGCTTGAGGTGAATGACCGCGCCCTTCTCCGGGGGGCGACGACCGTCGACGCGGGCGATGAACGGGACCGGGCCGCCGGTCTCGCCCGTGGAGGCGAGCAGCTTCTGCTCGGTGGAGCCGTAGATGTAGGCGTCAGCGCCGAGCTCTTCGACAACGTCGACCGTCACCGGGATGCCGCTACCGTCGTCAGAGAGCTCAAGGTCTTCGGGGCGCACTCCGAGGGTCACGTTCTTGCCGGCACTCTTGAGGGCGTCACGCTCGACGGGAACGGTGTGACCGCCGAGGTTGACGCCGCCGTCGGTGACCGAAGCCTCCATGAGGTTCATGGCCGGCGAGCCGATGAAGCCGGCGACGAAGACGTTCTGCGGGTGGTCGTACATGCGGCGCGGGCTGTCGCACTGCATCAGGATGCCGTCCTTGAGCACGGCGACCCGGTCACCCATGGTCATGGCCTCGACCTGGTCGTGGGTGACGTAGACGGTGGTGACGCCGAGACGGCGCTGCAGTGACGCGATCTGCGTGCGCGTCTGCACGCGCAGCTTGGCGTCGAGGTTCGACAGCGGCTCGTCCATGAGGAATACCTGAGGGGAGCGCACGATCGCGCGGCCCATGGCGACGCGCTGGCGCTGCCCGCCCGAGAGGGCTTTCGGCTTGCGGTCGAGGTAGGGAGAGAGGTCAAGGATCTTGGCGGCCTCTTCGACGCGCTTGCGGATCTCGCCCTTGTCGACACCGGCGATCTTGAGCGCGAAGCCCATGTTGTCGGCCACCGTCATGTGCGGGTAGAGCGCGTAGTTCTGGAACACCATCGCGACGTCGCGGTCTTTGGGGGAGAGGTTGGTCACGTCGCGGTCACCGATGAGGATACGGCCGCCGTTGACCTCTTCGAGACCTGCGAGCATGCGCAGTGAGGTGGACTTGCCACATCCGGAGGGGCCGACGAAAACGAGGAACTCGCCGTCTTCGATCTCGATGTTGAGCTTGTCGACCGAGGGGACGGGGTTGCCCGGGTACTGCCGGGTAGCGTTGTCGAAAGTTACTGTTGCCATGGCGTCATTGCCTTCCTTCACCGGCAGGAACGTGCCGGACGATCCGTTGTAAAGGGCATGCTCGCCCGGTCGGGCGGCAGGCCCATCATGTCTCAACAGCGTCGTCACCGCTACCCCCCGGTTGCCTGCCGACCGCGCGGTGGTGGGGTTCTCGTTGGCGAACCGGACGCACCGATGGCGTCGTTCGGCGTCGTTCGGCGTCGTAGAGGCGGGCTCTCGTGGGCGTTGTAGAAGGGTCGAGACCAGATCGTTGCAAAAAGTTGCTGCAAGAAGGGTGGATCTTGCAGGCACCTTCTTGCTAACCTCTCGCCACCGGTGGCGGCGTGTGCCACCTGGCTTCGAAGGAGAATCCATGCACAAGCGTGTCATCGGCGCGATGGCCATCTCGGGCGTTGCCGCCCTGGCCCTCAGCGCCTGCGGCGGGTCGTCAACCCCGTCCACCCCCGATACGGCGGCCCCCTCGGCCGGCGACACCAAGGCAGCAGCCGTTCCCACCCCGGCATCGTCGACCGACGCGCCGGTGCGCGACGCCAACGTCGACCTCGTCATCTGGACCGACCCGGACCGTGCTCCGACGGTGAAGAAGATCGCCGACGCCTTCGGTCAGGCGAATGGCATCACCACCTCGGTGCAGGTCGCCGTCGAGACGCGTAAGCAGTTCAAAGACGCTACGAAGGTGGGCAAGGGCCCCGACATCGTGGTCGGTGCCCACGACTGGCTCGGTGAGCTCGTGCAGGAGAACACCGTTGCCCCGATCCAGCTGTCGGCCGACACCGCCGCAAAGTTCAGCAAGCAGTCGATCAACGCCGCGAAGTTCAATGGCCAGAACTACGGCGTGCCGTATGCCGTCGAGAACATCGCGCTGATGCGCAACACCGACCTGGCCCCCGACGCCCCCAAGACCATGGATGAGCTGGTCAAGACCGGCAAGGCGATCAAGGCGAAAAACCCCAAGGTGACCAACGCGCTCCTTCAGCAGGTGGGCAAGACCGGCAACGCCTACTACACCTACCCCTACATGAGTGCCTTCGGTGGTGGCATCTTCGGCGCTTCAGCCGACGGCGGCTTCGACCCCAACAAGGTCATCGTCGACAGCAAGGGCTCTGTGCAGGGCGCCGAGGTGCTGGCCAAGCTGGGCAAGGAGGGCGTTCTCTCGACGAACGTCGGCGATGACAACGCCGAGGGCCTCTTCGATGCCGGCAAGGCGCCGTACTTCTTCACCGGCCCCTGGGCCACGACCAACGCCAAGAAGGCGAACATCAAGTACGCCATCAGCGACCTGCCCACCCTCGAGGGCGGGGGGCAGATGCAGCCGTTCCTCGGCGTGCAGCTGTTCTACGTCAGCGCCAAGGCCAAGAACGCGCCGATCGCTCAGGAGTTCGTGACGAACTACATCACCAAGAAGGACGTGCAGCTCGAGCTGTTCAAGGCCCTCGGCCGCCCGCCGGCCCTTACTGCTGCCTACGACGAGGTTGCGGCGTCCAACCCCGACGTCAAGGCGTTCTTCGAGGCCGGCAAGGACAGCAAGCCGATGCCGAACATCCCGGCCATGAACTCGGTCTGGGGCCCGCTCGGGCAGGCGTCGGCCGACGTCATCGCCGGCAAGGCCGGAGCCCAGGCGCGCTTTGAGGCGGCGCAGAAAGAAATCGTCGCCAACATCAAGAAGTAGTCGGATCACGCTGGTGCGCAAGCTTCGGGTGGCCGGCGGTGCCCACCACCGGCCACCCGAGCGGCACTCGAATCGACGACTGGCTGCTGCTGCACCCGTGGCTGCCCGGCGTCTCTGACCGCGCTGTTGTTCCCCGCTCTCGGATAGAGGTCTCGCATGTCCCAGGCCACCAAGACGCCGCCCGCCGCACCGGCGCCCGTCTCTCCTGCCTATCAGGCTCCCAAGCCCCCGCTGTGGGCGGTCATCATCAAGTGGCTGGCGCTGGCCCTGGTCGTCGTGGCTGCGTTCGCGCTCGCCACCGCATTGGCCAACGAGGGCTACACCTTCTACATCGTCATCGTGGCGCTGGTCGTTATGGCGGTGCTCGCCGTTTACTCCACCCGGCGCAGCATCCCCCTGAAGTACCTGCTTCCCGGCCTCATCCTGTTGCTTGGGCTTCAGGTCTGGCCGATCGTCATGACCGTGAGCACGGCCTTCACCAACGGCCAGACGATCACTAAGGCAGAGACGATCGCCGCGATCCAGCGTAACTCGGTGCAGGAGGTGGCGGGCTCTCCCCGGTATCAGCTGAGCATCGCGGTCAAGGAGGGTGAGGACCCCGCAACCGGGAACCTGTTCTTCCTGCTGACGAGCCCCGACGGCTCCCTCAAGGTCGGCGACGAGAAGGGGCTCTCCGACCTGCCGGCCGACGGCGTGGTCAAGACCGACTCGGGCAAGGTCATCAAAGCCCCCGGTTACACCATCCTCAACTTCGGCCAGGTCAACAACCGTAAGGACCTGGCCCAGTTCGCGGTGCCGACCAGTGACGGCAACGGCATCAAGGCGGTAGGCATCAGCGCGGCTTTCGAGGGCCGGGCCACCGTCACCTACGACGAGGCCAGTGACACGCTGAAGAACACCGCGACCGGCCAGGTGTACGTCGTCAAGGACGCCCGGTTCGTGCCCCAGGACGGCAAGGGTCAGGCCTTCCCGCAGAAGTGGGTCGAGAACGTCGGGTTCAAGAACTTCCAGACCGTCCTGACGGACCCCAGTATTCGCGGTGGGTTTCTCAAGATCTTCCTGTGGAACATCGTATTCGCTGGCTTGTCAGTGATCACGACCTTCATCCTCGGGATGCTGCTGGCCCTGCTCTTCAACGACGACCGACTCAAGGGCAAAGGCCTTTACCGGGCCTTGCTCGTGTTGCCGTACGCCATTCCAGGCTTCGTCACCGCGCTGTTGTGGGCCTCGATGTTCAACCAGGACTACGGTCTGATCAACGGCCTGACCGGCCTCGATATCGACTGGCTGGGCAACGCCTGGGCGGCCAAAGCCGCCATCCTCATCACCAACCTGTGGCTCGGCTTCCCGTACATGTTCCTCATTACCACGGGTGCACTGCAGTCGATCCCGTCTGATGTGCGAGAGGCCGCCAAGATCGACGGCGCGGGCCCGGCCCGCACGATGACCTCGATCATCATGCCGTTGCTGCTCGTCGCGGTCGGGCCGTTGCTGATCGCCTCGTTCGCCTTCAACTTCAACAACTTCAGCCTGATCTTCCTGCTCACCGGCGGGGGGCCTTTCGACTCCGACAACACGACCATCGGCAACACCGACCTACTCATCACCTACGCCTTCCGGCTCGCCTTCAGCGGCGTCACGCCCGACTACGGGCTGGCTGCAGCCGTCTCCATCATCATCTTCTTCATCGTCGCGATCATGAGCTACGCCGGCTTCCGCCGCACGGCCGCGCTCGAGGAGGTCAACTGATGTCCAGCGAACCCGCATCGCTCGCCGCCCCGGCAGAGATGGTCACCGAATCCAGAGTGGCCACCAAGAGCTCGAGTCAGAAGCCCCAACGCTTCGGGGGTTCAATCTGGTGGCGCCACGCTTTGGGCGTAGTCGCCCTCATCTGGGCGCTGTTCCCGGTCTTGTTCCTCATCTCGGCCGCTGTGAACGAGTCGGGCACCCTCCAGGCGGCCGGGCTCATTCCGAAAAGCTTCTCGATGAACAACTTCGACACCCTGTTCAACGACCCTGCGCGCCCCTTCGTGTCGTGGTTCAAGAACTCGATGCTCGTCGCGTTCATCGGGGCGTTCGGGCAGGTCTTCATCGGGGCCTGCGCGGCGTACGCCTTCTCGCGGATGCGGTTCAAGGGCCGGCGCGGCGGGCTACTCTCGCTGCTGCTGCTGCAGATGTTCCCGGCCCTGCTCACCTTCGTGGCCTTATACCTGATGTTCGCCCGGATCAGCGACATCGTGCCGGCGCTGGGCTTGAACACTGTGCTCGGACTCGGCCTGGTCTATCTCGGCGGAGCGATGGGTGCCAACGTCTGGCTGCTCAAGGGCTACTTCGACACGGTGCCGCGCGAGCTCGACGAGGCGGCCAAGGTCGACGGCGCGTCACACGCGCGCATCTTCTTCACGATGATCCTGCGCCTCACCACACCGATCCTCGTGACGACCTTCATGATCTCGTTCATCGGGTTGTTCAGCGAGTTTTTGCTCGCCTCGATCTTCCTGCGCGACGTCAACTCCCAGACCGTCGGCGTCGGGCTCTACAGCATGAGTTTGGGCAACGAGAAGAACCGACTGTTCGGCCAGTTCGCCGCTGGGGCGCTGCTCTGCTCGATTCCCGTCGTGGCCCTCTACCTCGCCGTGCAGAAGCAGATCGTCGGAGGCCTGACCACCGGTTCGGTGAAGTGAGTGCTCATGGGCACCGGTGAGCTTTGGTGACCACTGCGCCGACCCCGCGTGACACCTGGCTCACGCAGCCACACCATGACGGGTCGGAGCGCTACGTCTCGAACCAGCGACCCCGGCTCGGCGACGTCGTCGAGCTGCTCCTGCGGGTGCCGCTCGAGAATGACGTGGATGCCGTTCACCTGCGTACCAGCCCCGACGGTGAGCAGGAGTTCGTTGCCGCGAAGCTCGTGCTCACCACCGAGGTCGACGCCTGGTGGGCGGCCTCGGTCACTTGTCACAACCCGGTCACCAACTACCGCTTCCTGCTCTCGGGTGGTCCACGGCAGTACGCCTGGCTGAACGGCGCCGGGGAGCACGGTCGAGACGTGCCCGATGCGAGCGACTTCCGCCTGCTCGCCCACGACACCCCCCCGCCCGCCTGGGCCCAGGGCACCGTCGCGTACCAGATCGTCCCCGACCGGTTCGCGCGGTCAGCAGGTGCCGACCAGCGCGAGCCTCCCGACTGGGCGCTGCCGGCCGACTGGGCCGACGAGGTCGACACCCGGCCGGGCCGCATCGCGAAGCAGTTCTACGGAGGCGACCTCGACGGCGTCACCGAGCATCTCGACCACCTCGAGCGGCTCGGTGTCGACGTGGTCTACCTCACCCCGTTCTTTCCGGCCCGGTCGAACCACCGCTACGACGCGGCATCCTTCGAGGCGGTCGACCCCGTGCTCGGCGGTGCTGACGCGCTGCGACGGCTGACCCGTGCCGCCCACCAGCGGGGCATGAAGGTGCTGGGTGACTTCACGACGAACCACACGGGAGATGCGCACGAGTGGTTCCTGAGCGCCAGCGGCCCGGGAGGTGAGAGTACCCCCGAGCGGGACTACTACATCTGGGAGGACGGCGACTACGTCGGCTGGCTGGGGGTGAGCTCGCTGCCGAAGCTCAACCACCGCAGCGAGCAGCTGCGCACGAAGCTCTTCGAGGACCCGACCGGTGTGGTGCGCCACTGGCTGGCCGACCCGTCTGACTCGGCCGACTCGGGTGGGCTCGACGGCTGGCGCGTCGACGTGGCCAACATGACCGGCCGGTGGCGTGGAACCGACCTCAACCATGAGGTCGCCCGCCAGATGCGCGACTCGATGGCGAGATGGGCGCCCGAGGCGCTGCTCGTCGGCGAGCACGTGCACGACTACACGGTCGACCTACCGGGCGACGGCTGGCACGGGGTGATGAACTACGCCGGCTTCTGCAAGCCGGTCTGGACCTGGCTGCGCGATGCCGAGAGCGACCCCAGCTTTCTCGGAGCCCCGGTGCCGTTGCCGCTCCTCGACGGCGCAGACGTTGTCGAGACGATGCGCGACTTCACCTCGCGCATCGCGTGGCAGTCGTTGGTGCACTCCTTCAACCTCGTCGGCTCGCACGATGTGACCCGCGTGCGCACGCTCGTCGGCGGCGACGGGCGGGGCGTCGACGTTGCCGCCGGGTTGTTGTTCACGCTGCCGTCGATGCCGATGCTGACCTACGGCGACGAGATCGGGATGGAGGGACTGTTCGGCGAAGACGGCCGCCGGCCCATGCCTTGGAACGAATCCGACTGGGACAGCAGAATTCTCGAGGTCTACCATGGGTTGATCGCGGCGCGCCGGTCGTCCTCGGCCTTGCGCACGGGTGGACTGCGCTGGGTGCACGCCGACGGCGACGCGATCGTGTTCCTGCGTGAGACGGTCACCGAGAACGCGCTCGTGCACGTGTCGCGGGCAGCGCACGAGGCGTTGTCGATCGACGTTCGTCATCTCGCGGGCATCGAGGGCGGCCGACCGGCATACGGACTCCCGCTCGAGGTGGCCGACGGTGTTGTCACACTGACGGCCACAGGCGCGGGGGTAAGAGTATGGACATGGATTCCGAGCGACGATGGCGCCAGCCATCCCAGTCGGTGATCAGATGACGGTGGCGAAGGCGCGTCTGCGCGACATCGGGGCCCACGCCGGCGTCTCCGAGGCCACGGTGTCGCGGGTGCTCAACAGCAAGCCAGGGGTGGCCGAGGCGACGCGTCTGTCGGTGCTCACGGCCCTCGACGTGCTCGGCTACGACCGCCCGAGCCGGCTGCGGCCCAAGAGTGCCGGTCTCGTGGGCCTCATCACGCCTGAGCTCACCAACCCGATCTTCCCGGCCTTCGCCCAGATGATCGAAGGCTCCCTGGCCCAGAACGGCTACACGCCGGTGCTCTGCACCCAGGTGGCCGGGGGGGTGCACGAGGACGAGTACGTGCAGATGCTGCTCGACCGCGGCGTGTCGGGCATCATCTTCATCTCGGGAATGCACGCCAACACCAACACCGACCCCAAACGCTACGTCGACCTTCGCGAGCGGGGGCTCCCGCTGGTGCTCGTGAACGGCTACATCGAAGGCGTCGACGCACCCTTCATCTCCAACGACGACGTCGCCTCGATGGGGCTCGCCCTCGAGCACCTGGTGAGCCTCGGCCACCGCGAGATCGGGCTGGCGGTCGGACCGGACCGCTACGTGCCGGTCATCCGCAAGATCACCGGCTTCCGGCACTCGATGCAGCAGCTGACCGGCCGGGTCGACGTCGACGACCTGATCGAGCGGTCGATGTTCTCGGTCGAGGGCGGTGCGTCGGCGGCCGGTCGCCTGCTCGACCGGGGGGCCACCGCCGTGGTGTGCGGTTCCGACCTGATGGCTCTCGGCGCCATCCGGGAGGCCCGCAAGCGCGGCCTCAACGTGCCGCGTGACTTCTCGGTGGTCGGCTACGACGACTCGACCCTGATCGCGTTCACCGACCCGCCGCTCACGACCGTTCGACAGAGCGTCGAGGCGATGAGTGTGGCCGCCGTGCGGGCGCTGCTCGACGAGATCGCCGGGCAGCCCTCGCCCCGAGCGGAGTACGTCTTTCGCCCCGAGCTGGTCGTGCGCGGCTCCACGGGCGCGCGTCGGCACTGACAGTGCCGGATGCCGCTGTCGGATGCCGCCGGGCGTGGCTGGCCCAGCGGCATCCAGCGTCGTGGCTCAGCTCGTGACGCGGAGGGTGGTGCAGAGATGCTCGAGGCGCTGCAGGCACCGGGCCACGGCGGCCTCGTCGTCGAGGCGGTACCGGGCGGCGGTCGAGCCGGTGCCGACCTTCACCGTGATGTCCTCGGGCCGGGTCATCCGCATGAAGGCGTCTTCGTCGGTCACGTCGTCGCCGAAGTAGATGCGGGCCGTGGCGCCGACGGCGCGACCATAAGCGGTCACGGCCGACCCCTTGTCGGCGTGCGACACCGAGAGCTCGAGCACCGACTTGCCCTTGAGCACCTTGACCCCGGGGTGCTCGAGCGCCAGGCGACGGGCGTCGGCGATGGCCGCGTCGCCCTGCTCACGCTCGAGACCGCGCACGTGCACGACGACCGCCGCGGCCTTGTTCTCGATGGCCGCCGCCGGGTGGCGGGTCTCGATGAGGGTGGTGATGTCGCGGCGCAGCTGCTCCAGACGCACCTCGTCGTCGGGCGTGACGGCGGCCGCCTCCATCGCGGACCGCACCTGCTCACTGGACGACTCGGCGCCATGGCTGCCGATGAGCACGATCGGCTCCTCGACCGCCACCTCGCTGAGCTGTCGCAGGGTGGCGAGGTCACGCCCGGAGATGACCGCCACGTGGATGCCCGGCAGGCCCACGAGCGCGCGCAACGAGGGCATCGTTCCCGGGCTGGCCCTGACCTTCATCGGGTCGGTCTGGAAGGGGGCGAGCACGCCGTCGAAGTCGGTGGCGACGAGCAGCGTCGTCGCGCGAGCGGCGTGCTCGAGGGCCTGCTCGAGGTCGAGCCGGGGGGTCAGGCGGGTCGAGCGGGTCGACGGTGTCACTGGCGAGCCTCCTCGGGCAGGGCCTGCTCAGGCGCCGAGGCGAGCGCCGCCAGGTAGCGGGCGGCCCAGCGCTGCACGTCGTGGTCAGAAACCCGGCGGCGCAGCGCCCGCATGATGCGTTGCTTGTCTTTGGTCGGGGTGTTGATGGCCCGCAGGATCGCCTGCTTGAGCCCTTCGATGTCGTGCGGGTTGCACGCGAACGCCTGGTGCAGCTCATGCCAGGCGCCGGTGAACTCGCTGAGCACGAGCGCTCCGCCGAGGTCGTGCCGGCAGGTCACGTACTCCTTGGCCACGAGGTTCATCCCGTCGCGCAGGGGCGTCACGAGCATGACGTCGGCGGCCAGAAAAAGGGCGGCCATCTCTTCGCGCGGGTAGGAGTGGTGCAGGTAGTGCACGGCCGGCGAGCCGATCTGGCTCAGCTCTCCGTTGATGCGCCCCACGGTCTGCTCGATCTCGCTGCGCAGGTTGCGGTAGGCGGCGACGCGCTCGCGGCTCGGCGTGGCCACCTGCACCAGGGTGACCTCGGGAGGGCCGATCCGGCGTTCGACGAGCAGCTCCTCGTAGGCCTTGAGCCGGTGCCGGATGCCCTTGGTGTAGTCGAGACGGTCGACGCCCAGCATGAGCACCCGCGGATCGCCGAGGCTGGCCCGGATCGCACGGGCCCGCTCGATCACCTCCGGCTGCTTCGACAACGCCTCGAGCCCCTTGAAGTCGACCGAGATCGGGATGGCGGACGCGCGCACCTGGCGCTCGGTGCCGTCGACCTGAACGAGGTCACCGCGGGTCTGGGCCTGGAGCAGCTGGCGGCAGGCCCTGACGAAGTTGCGCGCGTCGGCCTGACGCTGGAAGCCGAGGAAGTCGGCTCCGAGAAGACCCTCGAGCAGCTGTCCCCGCCAGGGCAGCTGGGCGAAGAGCTCGACCGGAGGGAAGGGGATGTGGTCGAACCAGCCGATACGCACGTCGGGTCGCAACCGGCGCAGCAGGGCCGGCACGAGCTGCAGCTGGTAGTCGTGCACCCAGACCGTCGCGTGCGGAGCCGCCACCTCGGCGATGGCCTCGGCGAACCGTGCGTTCACCGACTGGTAGCTCGTCCACCACTCGCGGTGGAAGGTCGCCGGCACGATGACGTCGTGGTAGATCGGCCACAGTGTGTCGTTGGAGAAGCCCTCGTAGTAGTCACGCACGTCGGCCGCCGACAGCCCGAGCGGGTGCAGGTGGATGCCGCCCTCGTCGAAGGGCTCGGGGGGCTCGCCCGGTTCGCCGGCCCAACCGACCCAGGCTCCGGCTCTGCCCTGCATCACCGACTCCATAGCGGTGACCAGACCGCCCGGACTGCGCCGCCACTCGACCTGACCGTCGGGAGCGGTGACCTGGTCGACGGGCAGGCGGTTCGCCGCTATGACGAGGTCGTAGGTCTGCCGTGCGGGGGGCACGTGATCAGCTCCTGGTGCGAGGCGTGGGCTGGGTGGATCGGTGGATCCGTGAACCGTTCGTCTCACTGTAACGACCGCGCTCTGGCGCCACGGCGGGTCTCGCTCTAGGTTGGAGCCAGCTCACACGCCAAGCAGTCCAGGAGGTCGCCGTGAAGATTTCTGACGTCGTGCGTTCCAAGGGTGGCGGGGTCGTGACCGTCAAGCCCGATGAGACCGTGACCGGCCTGCTGGCCCTGCTCGACGAGCATCGCATCGGAGCCGTGGTGGTCAGCGTCGACGGGTCGTCGGTCGACGGAATCGTCAGCGAACGCGACATCGTGCGACACCTGCACCTCAAGGGCACCGACATCCTCTCGGCGCCGGTCTCGAGCATCATGACGAGCGAGGTGACCACGGGCTCGGCCGTCGACGAGATCGCCGACCTGGCCGCCACCATGACCGAGCTGCGTGTGCGCCACGTGCCGATCGTCGACGCCGACGGCAAGCTGGCGGCGATCGTGAGCATCGGTGACATCGTCAAGTTCCGGCTGAACGAGCTGCAGTCCGAGCGTGACCAGCTGCGTGACTACATCTCGAGCTGACTCCACAAAACCTCCCAGCGAACAAGCGTCGGCTTGACGTGGGCGCTTCGCCTGCAGGCGGCGCAGCAATGCCACCACGACGTCTCTGCACCTTCTCGGCGCCTGTGGACAACGGCATCCGCGCCCTCGTCGGGGCGAGAGCATGGACTTCGTGCCCGCTGTCGACCTCACACCCGTCGCGTTCGCCCGACACGGGATCTTCTCGTCGGCGTGGGCCGACGCCGGCCTCGACTCCGACGCCGGCCTCGACTTCGACGCCGGTCGCCTCGTGCGTTGCGGCCGGGCCCACCCGCTCGTTCGCGGCTCGTTCGCGGCTGGTCCGCGGTGGGTCCACCCGGTGACGAGCGCGAGCGGCACCGGCTGGCGGCGACGGCCGCCTACCTGAGGCTCGGTGGCCGAGCCCGCGTGAGCCACCACTCCAGCCTCGTGTTCCACGGGCTGCCGCTCTACCGCGCCGACCTGGCCACCGTGCAGCTGACCCGTACCGGCCCGGGATCGTCACGCAACCGACCGGGGGTCAAGCTGCACCCGTCTCTGCCGATGGAGGGGGCAGCCGACCGCGTCCGATCGCCGGGCGCATCGTGCAGTCGGGCCCGGAGGCATACCCCTGATCGAGAGACGGATCGAGGTAGCCGTCGCGACGGCGGTGCGACTGGGTCGGGCCTGAGCCCGGCGCCCCCGAGGCGCGTCGCCCAAGCCCCTGTGTGTCGCCTTCGGACGTCGTGCCGACGTCAAGGAAGCGCAGACGGCAGGCCAGTTCGACGAGGTGCACCTGAGCCGGGGCCCGGGTCGCTTACCGTAGGGGCATGACAGCGCACGACCGGACCGAATGGGTGCCCAACCCATCGTCCGGGGCGCCCTGGAACGACCCGGAAGGCCAACCAGACTCCGACGGCGCTCCCCACGAACGGCTTGGCCCCTATCGCCTCCTCGAAGAGATCGGAGAGGGCGGCATGGGCGTCGTTCACCTGGCGCTCGACAGTCGCGGGCGGGCCGTGGCCATCAAGGTGCTGCGCACCCATGTCGCCCACGACTCCGACGCACGAACCCGCCTCGGCCGGGAGGTCGAGACGCTGTCTCGCATCTGCGACGACCGGGTGGCCAGCGTCATCGACGCCGACGTCATGGGGCCGCGGCCCTACATCGTCACCCGGTACGTGCACGGCCAGGCCCTGGACGAGGCCGTCGACGAGCACGGCGCCTTCGGGCCCGACGCGCTGCTGAGGCTGGCGCGCGGCACGGCGGAGGCGATCCGCGCCATCCACGCCTGTGGGGTGGTGCACCGAGACGTCAAGCCCGGCAACGTGCTGCTCGAAGACGGCGAACCCGTGCTCATCGACTTCGGGATCGCCCACCTGCAGGACGACGTGCGGCACACGGTCGGCGGCCTCGTCATGGGCACGCCCGGCTACCTCTCGCCTGAGCTTGTGGAGGGCGCGGCGATCACCGACGCCACCGACTGGTGGGGGTGGGCGGCGACCATCACCTACGCGGCGTCGGGGCGCCCGCCGTTCGGCCGGGGCCGGATGGATGCCGTGCTCAGCCGGGTTCGCGCCGGCGAGGTGGACCTCGAGGGGGTCGACCCGCGGCTGGCTCCGCTGTTGCGGGCTTCGCTCTCACCCCGCCCGTCACAGCGCCCGCACGCCGACGAGGTCATCGACGCCCTGGAACGGTTCGCGGCCGGGGAGGCCGCCACCGTGCCCACACCCAGCGGAGGCCCGTGGGATGGGGCAGGCGACGAAGAACCGGTGCCGCCCCCGGTCGGCTCGACGCAGGTGCTGCTCGAGCGAGACACCAACGTGCTGCCCCGCACCCCAGCGGGCGCCGCCGAGGCCGAGCGATGGGCACCGCCCGGACGGACGGTCGCACCGCAGCCTCCGGCCGCCGGCGAACCGCGGTGGTTCGGAGACGACGCCTGGGAGGCCGGCGGCGGCGAGGACGATACCGACCTGGTCGAGCGCGAGGGCGACCCCCGCATCGGGATGGCCATGCGAACCGGCCTCCTGGCTGCGGTGGCGGCCGGGTGGCTTGCCGCCTTCTGCGCCTGGCCCGCCATCGCGGCCATCGTGCTGGGGATGTGGTCGGCGATCGCCCGCGCCACCGATCGCTCGGTGACGGGGCTGGTGTTGCGTCGCTACGACCACGGCCGGCGTCGTAGCGATCTTCCGTGGGCCATCGGTCTCAGCCCGTGGCACCTGCTCCTGGGAGTGGTCGCGACCGTGGTGAGCCTGCTGTTGCCCCTCGCGGTGACGCTCGCGGGCATCTTCGCATCGGCGCTGCTGCTGGCCGGCGCCCGGGGCGCACAGCTCGATCCCGGTGACCCCATCACCTTGCTGATCGGTGGAGCGATCGGCTTGACGATGCTCTGGTGGGGCCCGGGTGGGGCGTCGCTGCGGCGTGGGTCCCGTTCCATGGCAAGGCGACTCGTGCCGCACGGGTTGGCCACGAAGGTAACCATCGCGGTCGCGGTCGTGTTCGCGGTCGCTGTCGCAGTGGTCTCGTTGAGCCAGGGGACGCCGCTGCTGTGGGCGCCCTTCACGGGTAACCCGCTCGGCCCCTGACGCACTGAACGGCCGCTCCCGGAGCCGGGACATTGGTAAAGCACAGGTCTCAGACAGGTCACGAACCGGTCTCGGTCGGGCTTGTGTCATCCCCTGTTCTTCCCGTACCGTGTTCTCTTGGCGGCCCCGACAGAGGCCGCTCGGGTCACGATCCGAGCGGTGGTAGAGGTCGCCCATCCGCGTGCGCGAGCGTTTCGCCGCGGCCACAACTTCACATGGACACCCATCAAAAACCGGTCCCTGACGCGCCGAACCTCGCCAGCCAGGGACTTCTTCTCGCCGAACCGGCCACAGTCGGGCGGCGAGAACGGGCGAGGACGGGGGACCCAGTTGAGCCGGCCAAGGAACGTTCTTCGTTCCCGGTACCGGACGGGGGTGAAGTCGCGCGAGCGACAGGGCACCTGACCGCCCTAACCCGACAGCTAACCTCGCAGGCGCGCGTCAGGAAGGAAATACCCCTATGAACTACCTCTCCAAGCACGCGTCCGCGAAGAAGACCTCGGTCAAGCAGCGCATCGCCGGAGTCGGCATCGCCGGCGTCGCCACCATCGCCGGTGGTCTCACGATGGCGGCCCCCGCCAACGCTGCGAGCGTCTGGGACAGCGTCGCGGCCTGCGAGTCCGGCGGCAACTGGTCGATCAACACCGGCAACGGCTTCTACGGTGGCCTGCAGTTCACCAAGAGCACGTGGCTCGCCTACGGCGGTGGGCAGTACGCCTCACGCGCCGACCTCGCCAGCAAGTCGGCCCAGATCGCCGTCGCTCAGCGCACCCTGAAGGGTCAGGGCCCCGGCGCCTGGCCGGTGTGCTCGCGCAAGGCGGGCCTCACGTCGTCAAACGGTGGGGCCTCCTCGGCTTCGTCCGCCACCTCGCGCTCGACCAACCGCAGCGCGGTGAGCACGAAGAAGAGCTACACGGCGCCGAAGAGGGTCACGACCAAGAAGTCTTACACCGCTCCCCAGACGGCCCGTAAGTCGACCGTGTCGAAGAGCTACTCCTCGACCGCTCACGGCGCCAAGATCACCATCCGCAGTGGCAACACCCTCTCGAAGCTCGCCGCGAGCTACAACGTGAAGGGTGGCTGGCAGGCCATCTACGCCGCCAACCGCTCAGTCATCAACAACCCCAACCTCATCTTCGTCGGCCAGGTCATCCAGCTGCCCTGAGCACGTCTGAGGTAACCCGCATCGCGGGACACGACCGGGCCGGATCGGCGGAGCGTCAAGCTCCTCGACCCGGCCCGGCCGCATTTTCAGGATGCCGCTGGGCTCCGTTACGCTGGCGCCGACCCAGCAGGCCGGCATCCGATCACCTGGTGGGCACGCTGGCGTGGCGCAACTGGTAGCGCACCTGTCTTGTAAACAGGCGGTTAGGGGTTCGAGTCCCCTCGCCAGCTCCGTGCTCGATCAGACCGATAGTGCCCCTGACCTGCAGTGATGCCGTTGTGAGCGACAGCGGCGGCGAGGGACACAAGTGGACGCGTCAGGGCTCGACCCCCTCTGGGATCGCACGTGGATAGCACGCATCGCACGGCCGTCAGCGCCGACGGGCTGCGCCCGGGTCGGGGCCGACGATGGTCGGTAGAGCCAACCACCGCGGGTTCGGCCACGTCCGTCGTCTGCCGTCGAAGCGCTCGCAGGCCAGCTATCAGGGCTCGGACCTGGGTCGGCACGGTGCACCACACACCTTCGGGACCAAGGCGGATGCCGAGGGGTGGCTGGCGGGGGAGCGTGCCCTCATCTCTGCCGGGACGTGGTCGCCGCCGGCGTCGAGGCGCCGGGACTCATCTGAGTCCCTGACGTTCGGGGCGTACGCCACGACGCGGCTCCGTGACCGGCGGCTGAAGCCTCGGACTCGGGAGGGGTATGAGCACCTGCTGCGTCGTTACCTGCTGCCGGAGTTCGGCCTGGAGGTGCTGTCGAGCATCACCCCACCCGACGTGCGGCGGTGGTGGGCTCAGCTCGACCGGCTGACCCCGACGATGAACGCCAGGGCTTACGCCCTGTTGAAGGCGATCCTCAACACCGCGGTGGCCGACGACGAGATAGCAGCCAACCCCTGCCGCATCCGGTCGGCGACGGCGCTCAGACGCGATTAGCGTGTACGGGCCCGAGCTGCCGCTGCGGGCAGGGTGGCAGGACCCGCCCGACACCTTGGAGATGGCCGGCTGCCTGCGGGACGCCAGCCCGGACTCCTGGGGTCAGCGCATCATCAACATCCGGCTCGCTGGCGGCCGGCACGGGGATCGCGCCGACCAGGTCGAGGCGACCAAGCTGACCTACCTACTGGAGTCCGGCTCGGACCGCATCGGTGCCCTCGACTTCCAGGCCAGCGCCAGCGAGTACGTAGCCCGCATGGAGAACGCCAGCCTCGATGAGCTGCACGCTGCCGCGCAGGCCGTCGAGCGTGGCGACCTTTCCGAGGTCCTCAGCGACGCCCTGGTCAACGGGACCGCCGTCGGCGGTGCGCGCCCGAAGGTGCTCGTCTACGAAAACGACACCAGCTGGATCGCGAAGCTGTCCCTGTCCGACCCGTGCCCGGTCGTGAAGGCCGAAGCGGTCGCGATGGAGCTCGCCTCCCGAGTAGGCATCGCCGTCCCGCAGACGAAGGTCACCCGCTCCCTGGACAAGGACGTCCTCCTCGTCGAACGGTTCGACCGGCCCGGGAACGGCACCCGCCGCATCATGGTCTCCGCACTCACGATGCTCGGGTTCGGCGACTTCCTCGGCGCCCGGTACTCCTCCTACGTCGACTTCCTCGACGTGCTGCGCCGTCGCGGCCGCGACACCGACATCGGCCGAAAGCTGTTCGAGCGGATCGTGTTCAACATCGCCGTCGGAAACATCGACGACCACGCCCGCAACCACGCCGCCTTCTGGGACGGAGTCGAACTCGAGCTCACCCCCGCCTACGACATCTGCCCCCAGGTGCGCTCAGGTACCGAGGCTCGCCAGGCCATGGACATCACCAGCGACGGCCACCGCGACAGCCAGTTCAAGGTGTGCCTGGACGCTGCCCCCGCCTACGGCCTCTCCACCCAACAGGCCCGCAACATCATCGACCACCAGATCACCACCATCCGTGAGACCTGGGACGAGGCGGCCGACAAGGCCGAGCTCACCGCCGATGATCGCCGCTATCTGTGGAAGCGTCAGATTCTCAACCCGTACGCGTTGTACGCCTACGCGTAGAGACCACAGGACCACCTGGTCCCCCCCTCAACCGAGCCCAGCCCTGAACAACTTTGACCCGGCTGACGGAAGTTGGCCCCTCGATAGCTGACGCCACACGTCCTCAGCGCGGCAGATGAGTGAATGGTGGAAGAGGGTGTGTTGGCCATCCCTGACTCATGCCGTACAGTTTTCCGTACAGGAGGACATCATGAAGACCATGAGCTACACCGAGTCCCGGGCTCGCTACGCCGAGGTACTCGACGGCGTCGCGAACGACCGCGAGGAAGTGATCATCACCCGCGCAGGTCACGA
>JBBSTU010000026.1:0-28673 GCA_038235595.1 Actinomycetales bacterium
AGCCAGACCGACTTCGACTTCTGCCGCGAGCTCATCGAGGGCGGCCACATCCCCGACGACGTGACGATCCAGGTGCTGACGCAGTGCCGTGACCACCTCATCGAGCGCACCTACGACGCCCTCCGGGGCAGCCGGCAGGCGATCGTCCACTTCTACAACTCGACGTCGGCGCTCCAGCGTCGGGTCGTCTTCGGGCTCGACCAGGACGGCATCATCGACATCGCAGTGCAGGGCGCCCGGCTGTGCAAGAAGCTCGAGGAGACGGTGCCCGACACCGACATCTACTACGAGTACTCGCCCGAGAGCTACACCGGCACCGAGCTCGACTTCGCCGTCCGGGTCTGCAACGCCGTCATCGAGGTCGTCGACCCGAGCCCCGACCACAAGATGATCATCAACCTGCCCGCGACCGTCGAGATGGCGACACCCAACGTCTACGCCGACTCGATCGAGTGGATGGTGCGCCACCTCGACCGTCGTGAGTCGGTCGTGGTGTCGCTGCACCCGCACAACGACCGTGGCACCGGCGTCGCCGCCGCCGAGCTCGGCTATCTGGCCGGCGCCGACCGCATCGAGGGCTGTCTGTTCGGCAACGGTGAGCGCACCGGCAACGTCTGCCTCGTCACGTTGGGGATGAACCTCTTCGGTCAGGGCATCGACCCGCAGATCGACTTCAGCGACATCGACGAGGTGCGCCGCACCGTCGAGTACTGCAACCAGCTGCCCGTCGGCGAGCGCCACCCCTACGGCGGTGACCTGGTGTTCACGGCCTTCTCCGGGTCGCACCAGGACGCGATCAAGAAGGGTTTCGACGCGATGGAGGTGGAGGCTGCAGAGAAGAACAAGGGCATCGACGAGCTCGTCTGGGGCGTGCCCTACCTGCCCATCGACCCGCACGACCTCGGGCGTTCGTACGAGGCGGTCGTGCGGGTCAACAGCCAGTCGGGCAAGGGCGGCGTCGCCTACATCATGAAGAGCGAGCACCAGCTCGACCTGCCCCGTCGGCTGCAGATCGAGTTCTCGGGGGTCGTGCAGCGCGGCGCCGACCAGGACGGCGGCGAGGTGGCGCCGGCGGCGCTCTGGGCCACGTTCCAGGACGAGTACCTGCCGAACGCCGAGTCGCACTGGGGCCGCTTCGACCTCGTCAACATCGTCACCGACTCGACCGTCGACGGGGTCAGCACCGTCGAGGCCACGATCCACGACAGCGGGAGGGCGGTCACCGTCACGGGCAGCGGCAACGGCCCCATCGCGGCGTTCGTCGACTCCCTGTCCCGGGTGGCCGACACTCCGGACGTCAGGGTGCTCGACTACGCCGAGCATGCACTGTCACAAGGTGGCGACGCCCGGGCCGCAGCGTACGTCGAGTGCGCGGTCGGCGAACGGGTGCTCTGGGGGGTCGGCGTCGACCCGTCGATCGTCACAGCCTCCCTCAAAGCTGTCGTCTCGGCCGTCAACCGCGCCCTTCGCGACGCCTGACCGGCGAGCGCCGCTGGTATCAGGTGCGTTTCGCCTGAAGTCGCCGTGGGCTGAGCCGTCAGTCGAGCGAGTCGTCGATCACCCGGTCGACGGCAGCGAGCGTGGCCTCGTCACCCTGACGGGTGATCTCGCCCAGCGCCGGTCGGTTCCACAGCCAGCAGTCGAGCTCGGCTGCGGTGCCGCAGATCTCGGTCGTCCCGCCGCCATGAGAGCCCTGCTCGACCCCGAAGGCCAACTCGTCGAGGCCGTTGCCGTCGGTGGTGGTGCCGAAGACGCGCAGCGGGGTGACGGTCCACGACGACGCGGTGTCTCGTGCCGTGATCACGACCGGGCCGCTGATCGGCTCCGAGCGGATGGCAGGTTCTGCGGGATCATCGTCGTGGCCCCGCATGACCGTCAGGACCTCGTCGACCCCGTCGGCGGCCAGGGCGGCATCCAGCGGGGTGCGCGCACCCACCGTCAGCTCGGCGTCGAGACGGTGGATGAGCGCCTCGTGGGCCTGACGACGAGCGATATAGCCGGCCGTGTGGTCGTCGGCCCACATCCACAGCTCGGTCTGGGGCGCCAGGCCCGACAACACTCGGTGCAGCCGCTCGCTCGACCGGTCGTAGAAGGCGAGCAGACCGCCACGGTCGTCGGGTCGCGGGTCGCGGTCGGCGTTCATCGCCTCGACCTGTTCGCCGGTCGTCAGGCCGCGCTCGGCGATCTCGCCCCAGAACCACTGCACCTCACCGAGGTGCCACAACAGGTCGTCGACGTCCCAGTCGGGGCAGGTGGGCACCCGCACGCCCTCCCGAGCGTCGGCGAGCACCTCCCGGAACAGGGCCGACTCGCTGGCGAGGTGTTCGAGAAAGTACGCGAAGGTGGGGCTGGGCTGCGACGAGCTGTGCGGCATCCGGTCATCTCTCGGTCAGCGGACGCCCGCCACTCGGAACTGCACCGAGATACGGGGCCCGACGGGCTCTGCGGTCTTGGGGATGGCGTGGTCGCAACGGCGTTGGCACGACCCACCCATGACGACGAGGTCACCATGGGCGAGTGGGAAGCGCAAGCTCTTTACGCCGGTGGGCAGGGCCCCGACCCCGTCGCGAGGCCGTAGGGCAAGCACTCGCGGCGACCCGAGCGAGAGGATGGCGACCATCGTGTCGTGGCTGCTCGACCGGCCCACCCGATCGCCGTGCCAGGCCACGCTGTCGTGACCGTCGCGGTAGAGACACAGGCCGGCGGTGACGAACGGCTCGCGCAGCTCAGTCGCGTAGTGCGCACTGAGCGCGTCACGAGCGGCGGCGAGCATCGGGTGGGGGAGGCGCTCGTCGGCGCCGTAGAACCTGGTCAGGCGGGGCACGGCGACCACGGAGTCGTACATCTGGCGGCGTTCGGCGTGCCAGGGCACGTCGCGCAGCAGGGCGGTGAACAGGTCGTCGCCTGCTGCGAGCCAGCCAGGTCGCACGTCGACCCACGCGCCGTTGCCGAGCTCGGCTCGACGCAGCCCCGTGCCGACAGCGCGCAGGGTCATCTCGTCGGTGAGGTCGAGCAGGGATCCTTGGAGAGCGAGGTCCATCCGCCCACGATAGCCCATGGTCGAACGCCTGTTCGACCGTGCTGGCCGGAGGGCGGTCGTGGCGGTCTCGCCTCCGCCGTCGCGGCGCGTGCGGTGCCCCGGCGCTGCCGTCGGGTGGACAATGAGGGGTATGCCGCTCTATCGCGACGAGGCGATCGTCCTGCGCACCCACAAGCTGGGTGAGGCCGACCGCATCATCACCCTGCTCACCCGCAGTCGCGGACGGGTGCGGGCGGTCGCCAAAGGCGTGCGGCGCACGAAGTCACGCTTCGGCTCGCGCCTCGAGCCGGGCATGGTCATCGACGTGCAGTGCTACGAGGGCCGCAACCTCGACACGGTGACGCAGGTCGAGACCCTTGCCCCGTACGGTGACGCGATTGCGCGCGACTACGTGGCCTACACCACCGCGACCGTCATGCTCGAGACGGCTCTACAGCTGACCGAGGAGCACGAGCCGCAGACCCAGCAGTACCTCCTGCTGGCGGGGGCCCTGCGGTCGATCGCCGAGCACGCCCACGACCCCGAGCTCGTGCTCGACGCGTTCCTGCTGCGATCGCTGGCCGTCGCCGGGTGGGCGCCGAGCTTTCACGACTGCGCCAAGTGCGGCGCGCCCGGGCCGCACCGCGCCTTCAACGTGCAGGCCGGAGGAGCGGTGTGTTCCGGATGCCGTCCACCCGGCTCGAGCGCGCCGGCTCCGGAGACCTTCGTGCTGCTCGCGGCTCTGCTGAGCGGTGACTGGGAGCTCGCCGACGCCAGCGACCCGCGCCATCGCAGTCAGGGCAACGGCCTCGTCGCCGCCTTTCTGCAGTGGCATATCGAGCGCGGTTTGAGGTCGCTTCGCCTAGTCGAACGTGCTTGACTCGCAGTCGGATCCGACAGGTGCGACACGAGCGAGAACCGGAGCGTCGATGACGACCAGACCTTTCCCTCACCCGAGCGGTGCGACGGCCCCCATCATTCCCGCCGAGATCCTGCCCCGGCACGTGGCCATCGTGATGGACGGCAACGGCCGCTGGGCCAACGCCCGCGGGCTACCTCGGACGAAGGGCCACGAGGCGGGGGAGGCGTCACTGCTCGACGTCGTGGCCGGCGCGATCGAGGTGGGTGTCTCGCACCTGTCGGCCTACGCCTTCTCGACCGAGAACTGGCGACGGTCACCCGATGAGGTGCGGTTCCTGATGGGCTTCAACCGCGACGTCATCCGGCGGCGGCGCGACCAGCTGAACGAGTGGGGGGTCCGGATGCGCTGGGTCGGTCGCACCCCTCGGTTGTGGCGCTCGGTCATCAAAGAACTTGAGATCGCACAGGACCTGACGCGCAACAACGCCGGGCTCACCCTCTACTTCTGCGTCAACTACGGCGGACGGGCCGAGATCGCGGATGCCGTGCAGCGCATCGCCCACGATGTCAAAGACGGCCGGCTGCGGCCTGGTTCGGTCGACGAGAAGACGATCAAGCGCTACCTCGACGAGCCGACGATGCCCGACGTCGACCTCTTCGTGCGGAGCTCGGGCGAGCAGCGTACGAGCAACTTCCTGCTGTGGCAGTCGGCCTACGCCGAGATGGTGTTCCAGAACCAGCTCTGGCCCGACTACGACCGACGCGACCTGTGGGCGGCCATCGAGGAGTACGCGGCCCGCGACCGGCGCTACGGAGGCGCCGTCGACGTTCCGACGAGCTGACGGGGAGAGCTACGGGCTGGCCGCAGCGCAGTCGGCGCAGGTGCCGAAGATCTCGAGGCTGTGGGTCACCTCGGTGAACCCGTGCTCCTGCGCCACGCGGTCTGACCAGGTCTCGACCGCTGGGCCCTCGACCTCCACCGTCTTGCCGCACGAGCGGCACACGAGATGGTGGTGGTGGTGGGTGGAGCAGGCCCGGTAGACGGCCTCTCCGTCGTCGGTGCGCAGCACGTCGACGGCACCGGCCTCGACCATGGCCTGCAGGGTGCGGTAGACGGTGGCGAGGGCCACTCCCTCGCCGGCCTTGCGCAACCGCGCATGGACCGTCTGGGCCGAGGTGAAGTCGTTGCTGCGGCCCAGCAGCTCGGCGACGGCGGCCTGCTGGCGGGTCGGGCGTCGGGTCAGGGAGCTGCTCAGCCTCGCCTCGTTCCGGTGGTCTCGGCACTGCTCGATCCGGCGGTCTGCTGATCTCCGTGCTCGTCGTAGTGACCCTCGTGGGGTGCGTGCCGGTGGCCGTCGTGCACGTAGTCGACGTGGTCACCGTGCGTGACGGCGAGGTGACCGCAGTCGAGCCCGTGTTCATGGTCGTGGCGCTCGGCAACGGCGTGACGGTGCTGGCTCACGCGAGCGATGGTCGCCGCCACGGCGGCCGTGACCATGAAGATCGCCACGGCCACGAGCACGATCGTTCCGCCGGAGGGGGTGTTGAGCGGGTACGACACGGCTACGCCTCCGACGGCCGAGACCAGGCCGAAGGCGACGGCCCAGCGCACCCCGCTGCTGAAGCTGCGCGCGATCAGCTGAGCGGCGGCGTTCGGCACGATCATCAGGGCGCTGATCAGCAGTAGGCCGACGACCCGCATCGCGACGACGACCGTTGCCGCGGTCAGCACCGCCAGCACGATGTTGAGGGCGAGAACCGGCAACCCCACGGCGCGCGCGTACTCCTCGTCGTTGGCCACGGCGAACAGTCGCGGCCGCAACGCCCACGTGGTGAACGAGATCACCGCCGCCAGCGCAGCGAAGACGTAGAGGTCTTCTCGCTGGGTCGTCAGGATCGAGCCGAAGAGGTATTTCGTGAGGTTGGCGGGGGTGCCGTCGGGAGCCTTGCTGATGATGACCACCCCGGCCGCAATTCCGCCGTAGAAGATGACCGCGAGAGCGACGTCGCCGTTGGTGCGGCCCCGGTTGCGCAGCAGCTCGATGACGACCGCCGCGATCACCGCCGCCACGAGAGCGGTGAGCACCGGCCCCTGCCCGGTGACGAGACCGATGGCGACACCGGCCAGGGCCACGTGACCCATCCCGTCGCCGATGAGCGAGAGCCGTCGTTGAACGAGGAAGATGCCGACCATCGGGGCGACGGTGCCGACCAGCAGCGCGGCGATGAGCGCCCGCTGCATGAAGTCGATGCTGAGCAGGTCACTCATGGCTGGCCACTGATGTTGTTCACGCCGACCACCCGTGCTGTCCACGCAGGTGGTCGAGCGGCCCCAGGGGGAGTGCCCCACGGCTGGTGTCACGCTCGTCAGCCGGGCCGACATGGTGCGTGTCGTGTTCGTAGTCGTGGCGCACCACGGTTCGCTCGGCGGCGTACTGCTGTGGAGAACCGTCGAACTGGATGCGGCCGGCATCCACGACGACGACGCGGGTGAACAGCCGCTTGAGGGCGCCGATCTCGTGCGTGACGATGACCATGGTGACATCGCGGTCGGCCAGCCGTTCGAGCACGGCGGCCAGTACGCGCTGGTTCGCAGCATCAACCCCTGCGGTTGGTTCGTCCATGATGAGCACGTCGGGCTGCGAGGCAAGCGCTCGCGCGATCAGCACGCGACGTTGCTGGCCTCCCGAGAGCGTGCTGACCTCGGTCGCGGCCAGGTCGGCGAGACCGACCACGTCGAGGGCGCGCGCGACGATCTGGCGATCGGTGGCTCGCATTCGGCCCAGCCGGCCGAGCCGAGGCAGCCGGCCGGACGAGACGATCTCCTCCACCGTGGCTCGTACCGAGGCCGAGAGCGTGTGACGTTGGGGGACGTAGCCCATCCTGGCGCGGTCGTGGAACTCGGTGCTGGGGGTGCCGAAGAGCGTGACCGACCCTGACACGAGCTCGTTGAGCCCCAGGATGCCTTTCATCAACGTCGACTTGCCGGCACCGTTGGGCCCCAGCACGGCCACGACCTCGCCGGGGCGCACCACGAGGTCTGCGTCGGCGAGCACCGGCCGGTCACCGTAGCCGAACGAGGCGGCTCGCAGGCTGAGCACGGCCTCGGTCTCCGGGGTGGGGGTGGGAGCCGGGGTGGGAGCCGGGGCGAGCGTCACGCGCACCCCTGGCCCGCACGAAGGGCTTTGAGGTTGCTGCGCATGACCTCAAAGTAGTCGCTGCCGGCGGACTTGTCGTTGATCCCCTCGATGGGGTCGAGAGTGGCGAGCCTCGCGCCAGTGCTGGCCGCGACCGTCTCCGCGAAGCGGCCTTCCACGAGGGTTTCCTGGTAGACGGTGGTGATCCCCTCGGTGCGCAC
Organism: Actinomycetales bacterium; assembly: GCA_038235595.1. Lineage (GTDB taxonomy): Bacteria > Actinomycetota > Actinomycetes > Actinomycetales > Dermatophilaceae > DSM-29435. Next base: position 7,239 of record JBBSTU010000026.1, read on the forward strand.
GAGGTCGCTGATCTGCTTGAGTCCGGCCGCGCTCGGCTCGACCTCGGGGGAGAGCCCCGCGATGCCGTGCTGGTCGAGCCCGTACCGCTGCGCAAGGTAGCCGAAGGCCGAGTGGCTCGTGACGATCACCTTGTGGGTGCACGACGTGAGGCCGGCCCGGTAGTCGCGGTCGAGCGCGTTCAGCTTCGCCACGAAGGCGTCGGTGTTCTTGCCGTAGGCGGCAGCGTTCGCGGGGTCGTCGGTGGCCAGGCGCAGCCCGATCGTCTTGGCCACCGCGGCGTAGCGGAGCGGGTCGAGCCAGAAGTGCGGGTCATTGCCCGCGTGGTCATGATCCTTGTCCTGCTCGGCGTGCTCGGCGGGGCTCTCGCCGCCGTGCTCGTGGCCGTCTTCGGTCGACTCGAGAGTGAGGTCGGCCGCCGCTGCCACGTCGAGCAGATGGCTCGGGTCGACCTGCGCGGTTGCCTCGTCGACGGCCGGCTGGAAGCCGTCGGCGTAGATCATGAGCCGGGCCTTGGTCATGGCCACGATGTCCTGGGCGCCGAGCTCGAGCTCGTGCGGTTCTGCGCCGGGCTTGGTCAGCACCGAGACGTCGACCGCTCCACCGGCGATCTGGGAGGTGGCGAACGCCAGGGGATAGAACGAGGTCACCACAGCCGGCCGCCCGCTGCCGCCACCCTCGGACGAGCCCGAGGAGCTGCCGCACGCGCTCACGGCCAGCAGAAGGGCAGCCGCGCCGGCGAGCGTCGGCAACTGAGTGAGGTTACGTCTCATGGTGATAATGGTTCTCAATATGAGAACGATTGTCAAGTTGAGGTCAACCGCCGGTTCCGGGCACGGTCCGCACGACCGCGACGGCGAGGGTCAGCACCAGTACCGCCAACCGCATCATCCGCTCCGGCATCGTCTGGCGGGGCCAGGTGAGAAAGAGCAGCCAACCCACGAAGACCGTCACGAGCAGGAACGCGAGGCCCCCGAAGGGCCGGGGCGCGAGCAGCCCGACCGCGAGCGCGGCGAGCAGCGCGACCAACGACACGGCTCGCGGCAGCGAGTTCAGCCGCTCCATCAACGGGTAGGAGGCGTGCTCGACGCGGGATCGGAAACCAAGGGCCACGCGCTCAGCGTAGGTGAGGTCGGACACGGCAAGGTCACCGGCCGAGAGCCCGATAACCTAGCCTCATGGCCAAACAGACTTCCGTCGTCGACACCGTCGTCAGCCTCTGCAAGCGCAGGGGCTTCGTGTTTGCGAGCGGTGAGATCTACGGAGGCACCCGGTCGGCGTGGGACTACGGGCCCCTGGGTGTCGAGCTCAAGGAGAACATCCGCCGGCAGTGGTGGAAGTCGATGGTCACCGGTCGCGACGACGTCGTGGGTCTCGACTCCTCGATCATCCTGCCCCGCGAGACCTGGGTCGCGTCGGGCCACGTCGGCACCTTCACCGACCCGCTCGTCGAGTGCCTGAACTGCCACAAGCGGCGTCGTCAGGACCACCTCCAGGAGGCGCTGGCGGCGAAGAAGGGCATCGACGACCCCGACAGCATCGAGATGTCGGAGGTCGTCTGCCCCGACTGCGGCACGAAGGGCCAGTGGACCGAGCCACGCGCGTTCAACATGATGCTGAAGACCTACCTCGGCGTCATCGACGACGAGTCGGGTCTGCACTACCTGCGGCCCGAGACGGCCCAGGGCATCTTCATCAACTTTCTCAACGTCATGCAGGCCTCGCGGAAGAAGCCCCCGTTCGGTATCGCCCAGACGGGCAAGAGCTTCCGCAACGAGATCACGCCCGGCAACTTCATCTTCCGCACCCGCGAGTTCGAGCAGATGGAGATGGAGTTCTTCGTCAAGCCGGGTGAGGACGACCAGTGGTTCCAGTACTGGCTCGACCAACGCACCCACTGGTACACCGACCTCGGCATCAACCCCGACAACCTGCGTCACTTCGAACACGCGCCCGAGAAGCTCTCGCACTACTCGAAGCGCACGGTCGATATCGAATACCGGTTCAAGTTCGCGGGCTCCGAGTGGGGTGAGCTCGAAGGCATCGCCAACCGCACCGACTTCGACCTCGGGGTGCACTCGAAGCACTCGGGCACCGACCTCGTCTACTTCGACCAGACGACCGGCGAGAAGTACACGCCCTACGTCATCGAGCCGGCGGCCGGTCTGTCCAGATCCTTGATGACCTTCCTCGTCGACGCCTACAGTGAGGACGAGGCGCCCAACACCAAGGGCGGCGTCGACAAGCGCGTCGTGCTGCGGCTCGACCCGCGGCTGGCGCCGGTCAAGGCAGCGGTGCTGCCCCTGTCGCGCAACGCCGACCTCTCGCCAAAGGCGCGCGACCTCGCCGCGGCCCTGCGGCGCCACTGGAACATCGACTTCGACGACGCCGGAGCGATCGGCAAGCGTTACCGTCGCCACGACGAGATCGGTACGCCGTTCTGCATCACCGTCGACTTCGACACCCTCGACGACCACGCCGTGACCATCCGCGAACGCGACTCGATGGCGCAGCAGCGGGTCTCTCTCGACCAGGTCGAGGGCTACCTGGCGCAGCGGCTCATCGGCTGCTGACCCACGTTCCGAGGATGCCGCTGCGCGGGCTCCCGAACCCGGTTCGGCTGCTGCGGTCGCCGAGCCTTAACCCCACGGTGCTCGGCCACCGCACCGGTTTGCCTGCGCACCTGGCGGGCACCGCGGCCCGTGACTGGTTGGCCACGTGGAGCATCGCCGGGTCGATGGCTGCCCGGCCCGCTGTCGTGGCCGCGCTGAACCAGCACGGCCTGGTGGTCACGCCGTTGCCCGACGGGGTCAGGGTCTCGGCTGCCCTCATGGAGGCGGCCGCCTCGTGGCCGGCAGCGCTCGACGCTTTGGTGGTGGCCGGCGACTCGAGAGCGCTGCCCGTCGCCGACGAGCTCGGCGACGCGTTGGCCGCACTGGTGGCCACCCTCACCACGGCCCCCGAGGATGCCCGGCGCGCCCGGCCCGACTGGCCGCCGGAGTACTGGGACAGGTGGCGGTCGGTGCGCAGGGTCGTCATCGGGGGTGGCGTCGTACGCGGGATGCTCGGCGCCCACGTCGTCGACCGGGCCGTTGCGCGACTGCAGCAGGTGGGTGTCGACGCTCGTCTCACGAGGGCGACGGATGCCGCGGGGCTTGGCCTGCGCGGAGCGGCATCCCGGCTGTGTGGCTCTGGGGTCGCGCTTGACTGCGGCGGCACGGCCATCAAACGCGCCCTGGTGTGGTGTGACCCGGAGGGCCAACAGGTCAAAACGCTGGAGCCCCTGCCGGCCCCCGGTCGGGTAGGAGCCCAAGAGGTCATCGACGTCATAGCGGCCGCCGTGGCTGAGGCAGCGTCGCCCGGGCCGGTGGAGGTAGTGCTCGCCATCGCCACGTACGTCGACAGGACAGGGCAGCCGTATGCGGGGCAGCTCGGTCCGTATGCACCGTTGGGCGAGATCGACCTCCGATCAGGGCTCGCCGAGGCGGTCGGGCGGGTGGTCAACGGCCGCGCCACGGTGACCGTCATCCACGACGGCGCCGCCGCTCTGCTCGGTGCTCGGGCCGAGCAGAGCGACGCCGATGTCGCGATCGTGCTCGGCACGGCGATCGGCTGCAGTCTTACCCCTGACATCTCGTGACTGAGCCCTGAAGCACGGCCGGAACCCTCGGCCAGACACCGACTCCGGTATGGCCTGACCTCGTGCCCATCGTCCGGCGCTCGCTACGGCACTGATGCACGGGGCGGGTCAGTGTCGTAGGGCCTGCGGCCGGTCGGGCGTGGGTGGTGGGGGCGGCGCTGGCTACGGCACTGATGCACGGGGCGGGTCAGTGTCGTAGGGCGTGCGGCCGGTCGGGCGTAGGTGGTGGGGGCGGCGCTGGCTACGGCACTGATGCACGGGGCGGGTCAGTGTCGTAGGAACCGCTCCGGCGCACTGTTGGCTTGCTGCAACCTGTGCGACCGTGGGCCGGTGGTGTCTGACGAGGTGCTCGACGCAAACCCCGGTGGCCGGGCGCACGCAGCGGCAGACGCGTTCGGTGACGACGAGCTGACGTCGTGGTGCGCCGACCTGCTGGCCGACCGGGTGCAGTGGGGTAGCCCGACCCGACCCGACGTCGGGTGGGTCGGGGGTCGACAAGCCGGTACCTGGGGATCGCCCCAGCGGCTGAACGCCGACACCGCGTACTGGGCCCGGGGCTGGGCAGCGCGCACCCTGCTCTACATCTGGACCCCGTCGTGTGTCCCCGAGGTCGTGTTCGCCCTGGGCGACCCCGCGTGGCGCGTTCGCGAGATGTGCTGCAAGGTGGCCGCTCGCTGGAACGTCGGGCCGGCGGCCGGCCGGTGCCTCGATCTGCTGGGCGACGAGACGCCTCGGGTGCGAGCCGCCGCGGTGCGGGTGCTCGGCGCGGTCGGTGAGGCCGAGCACTCCGACAGCATCTGCTCGGCGCTCGAGCACGAGAACGAAGTGGTTCGAGAGGCGGCCGAGCGAGCCCTGACCCATCTCGAGACCCGCCTCGACCGCGCGCTCCGCCGTTGACCAGTCGCCCGGAGCCGGGTCAAGCCGAGGGCGAAGCCCCTTCACCACCGTGCCCCTACGGACACGCAAGGCGGAAACAGTGTCACTGGCCGTGTCGCTGGCGGTGTCACTGGCCGTGCCGCCGACCGCGTCAGCCGGGCTCGGGGCCAGTGGCCACCGGGCGTTCCGGGTCGAGCGACCACTCGCTCCACGAACCCGGGTAAAGGCTGGCCTGAACGCCGATCTCGGCGAGAGCCAGCACCTGGTGGGCCGCCGTGATGCCCGACCCGCAGTAGACGGCCACCTCTGCGGAGTGGCCGGCGCTGACCTGCGCCCAACGGGTGGCCAGGTCGCGCCGGAACCTGCCGTCGTCGGCCTGCCACGTCGTCAGCGGTGAGCTCACCGCGCCAGGCACGTGGCCGCCGACCGGGTCGAGGGTCTCGCCCTCACCGGCATACCGCTCGGCCGAGCGGGCGTCGAGCAACAGGCCCTCCCGAGCCCAGACCCCCGCTTCGGTGACGTCGATCACCGGCATCGAGCCGGGCCGCACCGTGACATCACCGTGCCGCGGCGCGGGCGGTTCGGCGCTCACCGGCAGGCCGGCCGCCGACCAGGCGGCGAACCCACCGTCGAGCACCCGCACATCCGCCAGACCGGCCCAGCGGAACACCCACCACGCCCGCGACGCGGCCCACGAGTCGCGCCCGTCGTAGACGACGACCCGCGTGTGCTCGCTCACGCCGCAGCGCCGCAGGGTGGCTTCGACGGTCGAGGCCTCGGGAAGCGGATGCCGTCCGCGCTCGCCGGGCGGGCCGGCCAGCTCGGAGTCGAGGTCGACGAAGAAGGCGCCCGGCACGTGTCCCGCCGCGTAGTCGGCCCGACCCACGGGGGCGGCGCCGGGTGCCCGGCCGATGGTCAGCGCCCACCGCACGTCGATGACCACGACCTCTTCGATCTCGTGGGCAAGCCGGAACGCGCTGATGAGGTGGGTCACGCCCCCCATCGTGGCATCCTCGGCAGGTGACCGCCCATCTTGTTCTCGTTCACGGTTCGCGCCTGTCGAGCGCGCAGTGGGCACCGCAGCTGCCACTGCTCCAGGGCCGGGTCGCCGTGAGTCTGGTGGACCTCCCGGGCCACGGTGCCCGCGGAGGCGAGGGCTTCACCCTGGCCCGCTGCTCCGAGGTGATCCACGAGGCCGTTTCGGGGGTGCCCGCAGACGAAGAGGCCGTCGTCGTCGGACACTCGCTCGGAGGCTACGCCGCGATGGCGTACGCCGCCCAGCATCCTGGTGAGCCGCACGGCCTCGTGCTCGCCGGGTGCAGCACCACCCCGACCGGCCCGGGTGCCGCGGTCTACCGCGGCGTGGCGGCGCTGACCGACCGCCTCGGAGCGGCGCGGATGACGCGCGTCAACGACCGTGTGCTGCACCGGCTCTACCCGGCCGAACGGATCGACCCGGTCATCGCGGGCGGTTACTGGTTCGACCCGACGGCCGCCGCCTGGAGCGAGGTGATGCGCCTCTGCCGGCCCTCGATGCTCTCCGACCTCCGCTGCCCGGTGCTGCTGCTGAACGGCCAGTACGACCAGTTCCGGCTCGGAACGCGGCGGTACGTCAAGGCGTGCCCCCAGGCCAGGGTGGAGATGATCAGGCGGGCCGGTCACCTCTCGAACCTCGACCAACCCGCGGCGTTCGCCGAGGCCCTCCTGCGCTTCGCCGATTCGGTGCCACGCCGTTGATCTGAGAAAATGACGTCTGTGACTGCTGTACTGACCCCCGAGCGCGACGCTGGAGTGAACGCCGTCGACGGTTCCACACGCGTCGGCGCGGTACTGCCTCCTCTGCGCATCGGTCGTCATGTCATCGACTCACCCGTCGTGCTTGCGCCGATGGCCGGCATCACCAACCGCGCCTTCCGCCGGCTGTGTCGCGAGTCGGGGACCCGCTTCGGAACCGACAGCGCAGAGGCCCCCGCTACAGGGGTGTCTGGTGCGAGCAGCCTCTACGTCAGCGAGATGATCACCTCACGGGCGCTCGTCGAGCGCACACCGGAGTCGATGCGCCTGATCGAGCATGACCCTGACGAGCACCCTCGCTCGATCCAGCTCTACAGCGTCGACCCCGCCACCGCCCGGGCCGCGGCCCGCATGCTCGTGAGCGAAGACCGCGCCGACCACATCGACCTCAACTTCGGCTGCCCCGTGCCCAAGGTGACGCGCAAGGGTGGTGGCGCGGCGCTGCCCTGGAAGAAGGACCTGTTCCGCGCCATCGTCGGCGCCGTCGTCGAGGAGGGCGCGCGCGGCGACGTGCCGGTCACCATCAAGATGCGCAAGGGCATCGACGACGAGCACCTGACCTACCTCGACGCTGCTCTCGCGGCCGAACAGGAAGGGGTGGCCGCGGTCGCACTGCACGGCCGAACGGCATCCCAGGCCTACTCGGGCACCGCCGACTGGGCGGCCATCCGGCTGCTCAAGCAGACGGTGACCACCGTTCCGGTGCTCGGCAACGGCGATATCTGGTCGGCGGAGGACGCCCTTCGGATGGTCGCCGAGACCGGGTGCGACGGGGTGGTCGTCGGCCGCGGCTGCCTCGGCCGGCCGTGGCTGTTCGCCGACCTCGCGGCCGCGTTCGCGGGCAGCGACGTTCGGGTGACGCCGAACCTGGGGGAGGTGACCGACGCGCTTCGCACGCATGCCACCTACCTCTGTGACTTCTACGGCGAGGAGGGGCGCGCCTGCCGCGACATCCGCAAGCACATTGCCTGGTACCTCAAGGGTTTTCCGGCCGGTTCGACGGTGCGCAACTCGTTGGCCCTCGTCGACTCCCTGAGCTCACTCGATGCCCTGATCGGCGTGCTCGACCCCGATGTGCCGTGGCCGGGCGACGCAGCTGAGGGCCAGCGCGGACGGGCCGGCTCATCTCGCAGGGTGGCCCTGCCCGAGCAGTGGCTCGAGTCGCGCGAGCTCTCCGAGACGCACCGGCGCACGATCGCCGAGGCCGAGCTCTCGGTCAGCGGCGGCTGAGCCGGGGGGCACGGCAGAAGGTCGGGCTTCAGCGCACCCACACCGTCAGGGGGCCGATGGCCTCGCACCCTGCCGCGACCGCCGCAGCGATGCTGTCGCCGGCCTCCCAACCCACGATCGGGATGCCGCCGACGACCTCGCGGGCCGCGGTGACCGCTGACCCCCAGGCTGAGCCGGCGTCGCCGGAGCGGCTGAAGAGGTTGCCCAGACCGGCCACGTCGTCGGTGACGTTGACGATGCAGCCCGCGACGATGGGCGCGTCCGGTACGCCACTGGCGAAGGCGGCGAGCACGTGCACCCCGGGCTCGTCGACGAGGCTGGGGTGCAGGATGCTGGCGGCGTCAGGCTCGTCAGCCCAGGCAGAGGTCCAGGCCATCATGTCTTCGCGAGTGTGAGCCTGGCGCCAGACGGGCGCCGGTTGCGGCGTGGGCACGGGTCTCGTGCCGTCGTGCCACAGCCACTGACCGGCCACCAGACGGGCGAAGTCGTCGCCCGTGAGGTCGAGCGCACTCCAGCTGTCCTTGACCGATGCCCCGTCAGAGCCGTCGATGCGCCCCAGCAGCTCGAGCTCGTCGAGGTCGGGGGAGAGCGTGACGGCATCGGGGTAGTACGGCGGTGTGCGGCTCTGCACGCTCCAGGCCCGGTCATCGATGGTCGTGCGCAGTCGGTAGGTTCGGCAGACGGCGTCACACCAGAGGGCGTTGTTGTGCGCGGCGATGAGGATGCGGTCGGTCACGGTTCGATCCTCGCAGGTGGGGTGCTTTCACGGGTGGTCAGCTGTCGGTGGTGGCTGGCACGATCGAGCCATGCGCGAAGGAGGCACGAGCGAGCGGCCGGCTTCCTTCTTCGACGACGCTGGCGACTTCCGTGCGTGGCTCGAGGTCAACCACGAGCACGCCACCGAGCTCTGGATGGGCCTGCACAAGAAGCACGTCGAGCCCAGGGGCCTGCAGTGGGCCGAGGCTGTTCGCGAGGCCCTGTGCTTCGGCTGGATCGACTCCCTGGCCCAGCGCATCGACGACGACGCGGTGCGGCAGCGGTGGACCCCCCGCAAGCCGGGCAGCAACTGGAGCACGATCAACATCGCCGCGGTCGCCGAGCTGACCGATGCCGGCCGCATGCGTCCAGCAGGGCTGGCGGCCTTCGAACGGCGACGAGAAGACCGGTCCGGTGTCTACGCCTACGAGAACCGCGACCGGGTCTGGCCCCCCGAGTTCGAGGCACTCCTACGGGCCAGCGACACGGCATCCACCTTCTGGGACGCCGCGACCCCCAGCTACCGCAAGGTGGCCACCAGCTGGGTCGTCACCGCCAAACAGGAGTCGACCCAGCGTCGGCGGATGGCGCAGCTCGTCGACGACTGCACGAACCTTCGCCTCATTCCGTCGCAGCGATACGGTGACGAACCCGCCTGGGTGCGTCACCTGCGCTCAGAGCTGGGCTGAGCTGCCCTGATCTGCGCTCGAGACGGCGCGGGTCAGCGCTTGGCCTTGGGGGCAATGATCTCGGTGTGGTCTTTCGCCGCCGACTTCGCGTGCTTGTCGGCGCGTTTCTCCTTCAGAGACTTGGCCTTCTCTGACATGTGGGACTTCGGTGACTTGTCGCCCATGACGAACTCCTTGAGTGGGAAGCCCGAACGGCTTCGCCACCAGTATGCGCTCGGAGGCGGGCCGCCCGCATAGGGTCAGGTCGTGGGCTACCAGGGTCGAGACCGGGAGCGGTGGGTGGCGGAGGACCCTGCCCAGAAACGGGCCGACCGCGACGATTTCGCCCGTGACCGGGCGCGGGTCGTGCACTCGTCCGCCCTGCGTCGCCTCGCCGCCAAGACCCAGGTGCTCGCGCCGGCCCACGACGACTTCGTGCGCAACCGGCTCACCCACTCGCTCGAGGTCGCCCAGATCGGCCGTGAGTTCGGTGCGGCCCTCGGCTGCGACGCCGACGTCGTCGACACCGCCTGTCTCGCGCACGACCTCGGTCACCCGCCCTTCGGCCACAACGGTGAGACGGCGCTCAACGAGATCGCCACGTCTATCGGTGGGTTCGAGGGCAACGCACAGACCTTGCGGCTGCTCACCCGACTGGAGGCCAAGCGCTCGCACCCCGACGGCACCTCGGCCGGCCTCAACCTGACCCGGGCCAGTCTCGACGCCACGACCAAGTACCCCTGGGCGCGGGGCCAGGCACCTCACGAGACGGCCAAGTTCGGGGTGTACGAGTCTGACCTGCCGGTCTTCGAATGGGTTCGAGACGGGGCCAAACCGGCCGGCCGGTGCCTCGAGGCGGAGGTGATGGACTGGTCGGACGACGTCGCCTACTCGGTTCACGACGTGGAGGACGGGATCGCCTCCGGCTGGATCGACCCGCGGGTGCTGACCTCGCCCACCGACATGGCGACCGTCGTCGCAGTGGCCGCCCGCACCTACGCGCCTGACCTTGACCCGAACGCCCTCGGTGAGGCACTCGAACGGGTCATCGGCACGGGGGCGATCCCGCCCGACTATGGCGGGTCGCGAGGAGACCTGGCCCGGCTCAAAGACATGACGAGCCGGTTGATCGGTCGGTTCGTGCTCGTGGTGGAGCAGTCGACCCGGGAGCGACACGGACCGGGCCCGTTGACCCGTTTCGAGGCCGACCTGGTCGTGCCCGACGACACCCGAGCCGAGTGCTCGGTGCTCAAGGCGCTGGCCAACCACTTCGTGATGACCACCGACGAGCGGCTGGCGGTGATGGCCACGCAGCGCGACGTCGTGGCGGCGCTCGTAGCCGCCTACCGGTTCCAGCCCGAGGCTCGCCTCGACCCACCGCTGCGGGCCGACTTCGTCGCGGCTGACACCGACGCCGAACGGTTGCGCGTGGTGGTCGACCAGGTGGCGTCGCTCACCGACGTGCGGGCACTGCTGCTGCACCAGCAGTGGGCCTGAGCGCGACCCCTGCCGGAGTCCGTGGGCCGAGGGCACACCGTCGGCCTCACGACCTAGACTCGCGGTCAGGAAGAGGAGGGCCGGCGACGTCATGGCGGGGTTGATCAAGAGCGAGGACATCGCGACCGTGAAAGACCGGTCGTCGATCGAGGACGTCGTCAGTGAGCACGTCACGCTCCGCCGGTCGGGTGCGCGCCTCGTCGGGCTCTGTCCCTTCCACGACGAGAAGAGCCCGTCGTTCGGTATCAACCCGGGCGCCGGCTTCTTCCACTGCTTCGGGTGCGGCGAGGGTGGCGATGTCATCTCGTTCGTACAGAAGACCGAGCACCTGACCTTCTCCGAGGCCGTCGAGCGGCTGGCGCAGAAGCTGGGCATGGAGCTGCGCTACGAAGATGGCGGGTCCGGCCCGCGCCAGGAGGGGCTCGGTCGCCGCACGCGCCTGGTCGAGGCCCACCGGGTGGCTCAGGAGTTCTACGCCGACGCGCTGCTCAACCTGCCGGTCGCGCGAGCCGGTCGTGACTTCATGCGCGCGCGTGGTTTTGACGGCGCCGTCGCCAAGCGCTTCGGGGTGGGCTTCGCCCCGCGTGGGGGGGAAGACCTCGTGCGGGCCCTGCGCGCCAAGGCGTTCACCGACGACGAGATCGTGGCCGGCGGCCTCGGGGGCCGTGGTTCACGCGGCCTCTACGACCGGTTCCGAGGGCGGCTCGTGTGGCCGATCCGCGACATCACCGGTGACACGGTGGGCTTCGGCGCCCGCCGGCTGTTCGACGACGACCGCATCGAGGCAAAGTACCTCAACACCTCAGAGACCCCGATCTACAAGAAGTCGAGCGTGCTCTACGGTCTCGACCTCGCCAAGAAGCGCATCGCTGCGGACCGTCAGGCGGTTGTCGTCGAGGGCTATACCGACGTCATGGCCTGCCACCTCGCTGGGGTTGAGACCGCGGTCGCCACCTGCGGAACCGCGTTCGGCGCCGAGCACGTCAAGGTGTTGCGCCGGATGATGCGCGACGAGGCCGACCGGGCCCCCGCGAAGGTGATCTTCACCTTCGACGGTGACGCCGCCGGTCAGAAGGCGGCCATGCGTGCGTTCGCCGACGACCAGAAGTGGAGCTCTCAGTCGTTCGTTGCGGTCGAGAAGTCGGGCAAGGACCCCTGCGAGCTGCGCCAGGCCGGGGGAGACCCCGCCGTGCAGGCCCTCATCGAGGATGCCGTGCCGATGTTCGAGTTCGCGGTGCGCACCACGATCAAGCGTTTCGACCTCACCACCGCCGAGGGCCGCATCCAGGCGGTGCGCGCGGTGGCTCCGATCGTCGCCTCGATCCGTGACCAGTCGCTCCAGCCGGAGTACACCCGAGAGGTGTCGGGCCTGCTCGGCCTCGAGGTGGAGCAGGTGGCGAGCGAGGTGTCGCGTGCGGGGCGCCTCAAGGTCGACGACGAACGCAAGCCCGAACGCCAGCCCGACCGAATGGCCGAGGAGTCGCTCGAGCCCGGCGAGGGCGAGCTGCGCGACGCGATACCGGCGCCCGACACACGTGACCCCGTCGTGCAGGCCGAGCGCCAGCTGATTCAGGTGCTGCTCCAGTTCCCAACGGTCTTCGCCGCCGCGTCGTTCGACGCGCTGACGCCCGAGTCGTTCTCGGCACCGGCCCATCGGGCGGTGTTCGACGGCATCCGGATTGCTCGTCACACTGCTCAGCAGGGCGCCGAGCACGCCACCGTGCGGGCCTGGACCTCGTCGGTCATCGAGGCGGCGCCGAGCGCCGTCGCCGGTCTGGTCAGTGAGCTCGCAGTAGCCAACCTGCCGAGTCGGATGGACCCCTTGACCGGTCTGCCGACGTCCCGCTACGTCAGCGAGCTCTTCGACCGGGTGCGCACCATCGCCTTGACCCGGCGTATCGCCGACGCCCTGAGCGAGATGCGCCGGCTCGACCACGCCGAGACGCCCGACCCTGAACGCGCCCGCGAGCTCTCGATGAGCCTGCAGGTGCTGCAACGCGAGCGGGCAACGATCAAGGCGGCGATGGGCTGATGGCACTGTTCGAAAAACGACGACGCCCCGAGCTGCCCCAGCCGGTGCGCGATGCCGTGCCGCTCGGTTCCGGCGAACGAGTGCTGGCGTGGGCCACCGACGAGAACACGGGCGGCTACGCGGTGGCCACCACCTACCACCTCGGTCTCGTCGATGCCGATGGTGCTCTGGCGTGGCAACGCCCTTGGCACGAGGCGGAGTCGGGTACCTGGCAGGGTGACTCAGGTCTGCTCACGGTGGTCTGGGTCGACCATCGTCGACCGACCCAGTGGCTGGTCCGGGAGCCGTCACTGCTGCAGCAGACCCTCCGCGAGCGACTTCAGGCCAGCGTGGTGCTGGCCGACGAGTTTCGCACCGAGAACCGGCGCACCGTGCGGGTCGTGCTGCGCCAGAACCTCGCCACTGGTGGCTTTATCGAGCAGATCGTGCCCGGCAGGGGCGCCGACCTCCGCGACCCGGCCGTGGCAGCCGAGGCCACGGCCCGGCTGGCGCGGCTGCGCTCCGAAGTGGGCCTGTGACGGCCTGGGAGCCGAGCGTCGCGTCGCAGGAGTAGCGGTTCAGGATGCCGCGCTGCGGTCGGGGTGGATGATGACGCAGCAGCGGCCGGGGCAGGGGGCCAGCTCGGCCCGGTCGGGATTGTCTCCGCGCCCCTTCAGCGTGCCGCGCAGAAGGGCGTGGTTGAGGCCGCATACCAGCTCGGTCTGGCGCTGCGACAGCTGGTGGAAGGGGCAGTTGGTCAGCTCGATGTCGCCCTGGTCGTTCTCGGTGGGGGTGTAGCCGCTCTCGGTCAGCGTGGTGAGCAGGTCTCGCTCCGGTGCTGCTGATGACTCGCCTTCGCCCTCGGCGGCGGCGAGCACGGCGGAACGTACGGCTCCGGAGGTGTCGGCGGCGACCGCGTCGGCGAGCAGACGGGCGAGCAGCGTGTAGTTGCGCGGCGGGATCGACAGGCTGACCTCCTGCCGAACCGGTTCGTAGTGCTTGGCCGGACGTCCGGCCCCGGGGCCGCCGCGACCGGCCGGGCGGGCGTAGCTGGTGGCGACCAGGCCGGCCGCGGCCAGCAGGTCGAGGTGGTAGGCCGCCAGGGCACGGCTGATCCCCGTGGCGGTAGCCGCGTCGTCGCGGCGCACCGGCCGGTCCTGGGTGGAGACGTACGCGTACAGCCGGCGACGCACCGGGTCGGTGAGGGCGCTGAGGTCAGCGAGCGCGTCGTCCTGGACCGAGTTGTTGACCATTCCCAAATTCTAACACCAGCACCCATTGACAAAAGATCCTGAACAGGGTCATTCTAAAAATGGTTCAAACAATCGTTAGAAGGAGAGGATCCACATGACCACCACGACCGCACGTCCGTCCGGTCTGCACCGGCTCGGCAGCGTCTGGAACCGAAGCATCGGCGAGCCGGCCTACGGGGCCTACGTGCTGCTGCACATCGGCTACGTCGCACTGCCGCTGCTGATGGGGATCGACAAGTTCGCCAAGGTCATGAACCCCGACTGGCCGGGCTACCTGGCCCCGTGGGTCGCGCACCTGCTGCCGTTCTCGGCGCAGACCGCGATGTACCTGATCGGGGTGGTCGAGATCGTGGCCGGGGTGCTGGTCGCCCTCAAGCCGCGGTACGCCGCCTACGTGGTTGCCGCCTGGCTGGCCGGGATCGTCGTCAACCTGCTGACCTACTCCGGCTTCTACGACGTCGCCCTACGCGACTTCGGGCTGCTGATCGGGGCCCTGGCGCTGGCGCGCCTCGCCGCGACCTACGACCACGCCTGGACCGGCCGCCACCCGATCGACCGCGTACTGCGCCGGCACCACTGAAAGCGGAGCGGGGGCGGTCGCCCGGATGGGCCCGTCCCTGACGGAAAGGAGAACCTGATGAATCCCACGCGGCAGCTGCACCACGCCGGGCAGAGCCTGTGGCTGGACTCGATCAACGCCGCGATGCTGACGAACGGCACCCTGGCCGGCTACATCGACGAGCTCGACCTGACTGGGCTCACGTCGAACCCGACCATTCTCGGCCGGGCCATGGCCGCCGGCACCGGCTACGACGGCTCGCTCCGAGCCCACCTCGCGGCCGGATGCCGGGAGCCGGAGCAGCTGGTGCTCTCGGTGGCGCTGGAGGACATCACCGCGGCGGCTGACCTGTTCCGACCGGCGTGGGAGCGCTCCGGCGGCGTCGACGGGTACGTCTCGATCGAGGTGCCGCCCGGTCTGGCCCACGACACCGACGCCAGCATCGAGGTCGCTCGGCAGTTGCATCGACAGGCAGACCGGGCGAACGTGCTGGTGAAGATCCCCGGCACACCTGCGGGCCTGGTGGCGATGGAACAGCTCGTGACCGAGGGCATCGGGATCAACGTGACGCTGTTGTTCTCCGACACGCACTACCGGCAGACCGTGCAGGCCTACCTCCGGGCGCTGGAGCGGCGGGCGCGGGTCGGTGCGCCGCTCGACGTGCCCTGCGTTGCGTCGGTGTTCGTCAGCCGCTGGGATGTTGCCGCCGACCCGCAGCTACCCGCGCAGCTGCGGGGGCGCCTGGGGCTGGCCGTCGCGGGTCAGGTCTACTCCTCCTACCGATCGCTGCTGACCACTGAGCGGTGGGTCGAGCTGGCTGCGGCGGGCGCCCGACCTCAGCGGGTGCTGTGGGCATCGACCGCAACCAAGGACCCGAACCTTCCTGACACCTACTACGTCGACCATCTCGCAGCCGCCGACACCATCAACACCATGCCCGAGCAGACGCTGCTGGCCTACGCCGACCACGGTGGGCCGGTGCAGCCGATGCAGGCTGACGGCGCGGCGGCCGCACGCATACTCGCGGCGGTCGCCGGGCACGGTATCGACATCGACGCACTGGCACAGTCTCTGCAACGGCGCGGAGCCCGCGCCTTCGAAGCCGACTGGGCAGCCCTGCTGGCGGCCATCTCGATCAAGACTGCGGCGCTGGACCCCCGATGACCTGGGGCCAAGGGGTCCCGGTGGTGCCGCGCCGGACTGATGGCTACGCCCCGATCGAGCAGTACGCGGCGATCGGCGACGGTCGCACGGTGGCGCTGGTCGCCGCCGACGGGGCGATCGACTGGTGGTGCCTGCCCGACATCGACTCGACGGCGGTGTTCTGGTCGTTGCTCGACGCCGACAGCGGCGGGCGGTTCACCCTGGCGCCTACCGCGGCGTACACCGTTTCGCGCCGCTATGTCACGAACACCAACGTGCTGGAGACGACGTTCACCACCGCCACCGGAGCGGTTCGGGTCACTGACGCGTTGCTGCTCGGCCAGCCGGGCCTGGCGCCGCTTCGCGAGCTCTACCGACGGGTCGACGGCGTGTCCGGCCGGGTGACGATGCGCTGGCAGCTCGCTCCGCGCTTCGACTTCGGTCGCACCCCGACCCGCCTGGTCCGGCGGGCCGGCGTCCCCGTGGCGCAGGGGCGCGGTCAGGCTCTGGCCGTGTGCAGCTGGGGAGCCGGCGATCCCGAGCTGCGCCCGACCCAGCTGTCGGCGCAGTTCACCCTCGACGTGGGCGAGTGCGCCGGCATCCTGCTGGCTTACGCGCGTGGTGAGCCGCTGGTGCTGCCGCCTCGGGAGGAGGTCGAAGAGCGGCTGCGCGAGACCTGCCGCACGTGGCAGGAGTGGGCGCAGAGCCGCTCCAACGACGGCCCGTGGAGAGAGGCGGTGGTGCGCAGCGCGCTGGCGCTCAAGCTGTTGGTCTACGCCCCGTCGGGGGCCCTGGCCGCGGCGGCCACGACCGCCCTGCCCGAGCTGCTCGGCGGCGAGCGCAACTGGGACTACCGCTACTGCTGGGTGCGTGACTCGGCGTTCATAGTCGACACCCTGACCTCCCTGGGCTGTGCGCCCGAGGCCGAGGCGTTCTTCTGGTGGCTCATGCACGCCTCCGCGCTGACCCACCCGCGTCTGCAGGTGCTCTACCGCCTTGACGGTGGCGGCCAGGCGACCGAGACCGAGCTGGCCCTGGACGGCTACCGCGGGTCGCGCCCGGTACGCGTGGGCAACGGCGCGTCGGAGCAGCTCCAGCTCGACGTCTACGGCGACCTGTTGGAGGCGGCGTGGCGCTACGCCCACACCTGCGGCACCATCGACCCCGAGATCGGCCGCCGGCTGGCCCAGACGGCTGACCTCGTGGCCGAGATCTGGACCCAACCGGACTCCGGCATGTGGGAGGTGCGCAGCGAGCCGCAGCACTTCACCCATTCCAAGATGATGTGCGCGATCGCACTCGAGCGGGCCGCCGCGCTGGCCGATCTCGGCGCGTTGCCGAGCCGGCACGTCGCCCGCTGGCGAGCCGAGGCGCGTGCGGTGCGCGACTTCGTCGAGCGCAACTGCTGGTCGCAGGATGCCGGTGCCTACGTTCGCTCGGCCGGAAGCACCGATGTGGACGCCTCGGTGTTGCTGGCGGTGCTGTTCGGCTACTCCCCACCCGCCGACGAGCGCCTGCGGTCGACGGTCGACGTCATCGGCGAGCGGCTGGCGCACGGGCCCTTCGTGGCGCGGTACACCGGTGACGACGGACTGGCCGGCACCGAAGGAGCGTTTCTGGCTTGCTCGTTCTGGTTCGTCGAAGCGCTGGCCCGAACCGGCCGGCGCGCCCGGGCCATCGCCCTGTTCGAGGAGCTGCTCACCCACGCCAACGATGTCGGTCTCTACGCCGAAGAGGTCGATCCCGACTCCGGTGCCTTCCTCGGCAACTTCCCCCAGGGCCTGACCCACCTGGCCTTGATCAGCGCGGCCACGGCCCTGTCCAGGGAGGAGGGCCAGCCATGATGGTGTGGGGCGCCGTCGCGGGCGGCTTCGCCGGAACGCTGGTGCTGACGACTCTGCTGCGAGCGGCCAGCGAGCTGTCGCTGACCCGCATCGACCTGCCCTTCTTGCTGGGCACGGCCCTGACCAGCGACCGCAGGCGGGCCAAGGCGCTGGGCTACGTGCTGCACTTCGCGGTGGGTCAGCTCTTCGCCTTCGGCTATCTCGGGATGTTCGTCGTGATCGGCCACTCCGGCTGGCTCTTGGGAGCGGTCTTCGGCCTCACCCACGGTCTGTTCTCGATCACGGCCCTGGTCAACGTGCTGTTGCCGGTGGTGCACCCACGGATGGGTTCGACCTACACCGCCGCCGGATCGTCCCCGCTGCTGGAACCACCGGGGTTCCTGATGCGCAACTACGGCGCGCGCACCCCGGAGATCACCATCGCCGCCCACATCGCCTACGGGGCCCTGGTCGGTGGGTTGATCTCGCTGACCGCCTGAACCCGTGTGGCCATCCCTGTGGTCGCGGCCGGCCGGCGGCCTGGCCGATTTAGCGGCGGCCGTTCGCCTTTGCTATGTTTGCCCCGCAGCATTCCCCTGTAGCTCAATTGGCAGAGCAGCCGGCTGTTAACCGGCAGGTTATTGGTTCGAGTCCAATCGGGGGAGCCGACCAGACCGAAGGCCCCGACACTCACGTGTCGGGGCCTTCGGTCTTCGTGGTGGGAGTGCCGCGTTGCGCAGCTCAGTAGGCGCGAGAGGCTGACTCTGCCTCCGCAACCGCCACAGCGGTTATGCCCGCAGGACCCGCCTTCTGCGGGCCCTGACCCCGGCGCTTGAGCCACCGTTCGACGGCCGCTGCCACCCGGGTCAACGCGTAGTTGATGACGATGAAGATGAGCGCGGCCACGATGTAGGCCGGCACCGTGTTGGCGTAGGCCGACCCCAGTGTCTTGGCCGCGTTGAGCAGCTCGGGGTAGGTGATGACCACCCCGAGGGCGGTGTCCTTGAGCACGACGACGAGCTGCCCGACGAGAGCCGGGAGCATGGCCGTCAACGCCTGGGGCAGCTGGATCGACCTCAGAGTCTGCGCCGGCGACAGGCCGATCGACAGGCCGGCCTCGCGCTGGCCCGTTGGCAGGCTGAAGACGCCCGAGCGCACCAGCTCGGCGATGACCGACCCGTTGTAGAGCGTCAGCGCTAGCACCACCGAAGCCAGCGGGGCGGTGCTAGCGGAGACCAGGTCGCTCGTGGCGAAGTAGCCGAAGTAGGCGAACACCATCATGATCAGCACGGGCACCGAGCGGAAGAACTCGACGACCGCGCCGCAGAGGCCGCTGATCCACCGGTTGGTCGAGAGCCGGCCCATGCCGAAGACGAGACCGAAGATGCCGGCGAACACGACCGACAACGCCGCGGCCTTGATGGTGCCCCACAGGCCGGTCAGCAGGTACTGGGTCCAGACCTCCGGGTCGGTCACGAAGGGCGTCCACAGCGACTTCTCGAGCTGGTTGGCCTCGCCCATCTTTCGCACGACGAGCCACGCGATCGCGAGGGCGATGACGACGCCCACCACGGTGAGGATGGCGTGCCGTCGCCGGGCCTTGGGCCCGGGAGCATCGAACAGAACGATCTCGGAGCTCATCGCTTCACCGCCAGGCGCCTAGAGAGGTTGGTGAACAGGATGCCGAGGGGCAGCGTGAGGATGACGAAGCCGAGCGCGAAGAGGAAGAAGGTCGGCAGGCTCGCCCCCTCGTTCTCGGTGATCTGAGCGAGCAGGCCTGCGGCTTCGGAGGTGCCGAGGATGACGGCAGCGACCGTCGTGTTCTTGATGAGCGCGATGAGCACCGAGCCCAGGGGAGCGATGGCGCCCCGGAAAGCCTGGGGGAGCAGCACCTCGGTGAGCGACTGGTTGAAGGTGAGCCCGATCGAGCGGGCGGCCTCGGCCTGGCCGGTCGGGATGGTGTTGACCCCACTACGCAGTGCCTCGCAGACGAACGCTGCGTGGTAGACCGACAGCACGATGGCCGCCCACCAGTAGGCGTTGCGGCTGAGGTCCTGGCTGAGGCTGATGCCGAGGATGAACGAGATGCCGAGGATGCTGAACACCATCAAGAGGGTCAGCGGGGTGTTGCGGAAGATGTTGACGTAGCTCGTGCCGATGAAGCGCAGCACGCCGACGGGCGACACCCGCAGGATCGCGACGATGGTGCCCAGTACCAGGGCGCCGATGGCGGCCAGCAAGGAGAGCTGGATCGTCACCCAGAAGGCACCAAGGATGTCGTACTTGCTCAGGATGTCGCCCATGCATCACCTCTCGTGGTGAGCCCGTGGGCGGGGTGCCAGCGACTCACGTCACAGGCACCCCGCACCGGGTGGTCGGTCAGGAGCAGGCGGCCGGGGGGGGCGGGTTGCCCTCGCCCGGCTTGTAGCCGGCGGGGCCGAGGTTGCTGTCGACCGCCTTCTGCCAGGAGCCGTCGGAGATCATCGACTTGATCGCGTCGGTGATCTTGCCGCACAGGGCGGTGTCACCCTTCTTGAGGCCGATGCCGTAGTTCTCCGTGGAGAACGGCTTGCCGACCACCTTGAGCTTGCCCTTGTACTGTTCCTGCGCCGCGTAGCCGGCGAGGATCGTGTCGTCGGTGGTGAGGGCGTCGATCGAACCGGAGGCGAGGGCCGCCACACACTCGGAGTAGGTGCCGAACTCCTGCAGGTTGACCCCGGGCACCTTCTTCAGCACGTTCTGCGCCGAGGTCGACCCGGTCACCGAACACAGCTTCTTGCCCTTGAGCGAGTCGGGGCCGGTGATCGAGGAGTCGTCGGCGCGCACGAGGAGGTCCTGCCCAGCGATGAAGTAGGGGCCGGCGAAGCTGACCTTCTCCTTGCGGGTGTCGGTGATCGAGTAGGTGGCGACGATCATGTCGACCTGGCCGGTCGAGATCAACGTCTCGCGCTGGGCGCTCGGCGCCTGCACCCAGGTGATGTTGCCCTCGTCGGTGCCGAGCTTCTTCGCAACGTACTTGGCGACGTCGACGTCCATGCCGGTGAAGTCGCTGCCCTTCTTCAGGCCCATGCCCGGCTGGTCGAACTTGATACCGATCTTCAGGCCCTTGCTGTCTGCGCCACCGGAGCCGGAGCCGCCTCCGCTGTCGGACCCACAGGCGGCGAGGGTCAGGGCGAGCGCCGCTCCTGCTGCGATCGCTCCGATTCGTCGTGTCTTCACTGATTTCCTCCAGAGGTGTTGCCGTGTCGTGCTGGCGGCTGTGAGTTATGCATTTCGGTCGGCGGTGCGGCCCCCGGCGCGGGGACGGTCGTGGCCCGGCGGACGGCATCCGTGAAGGATGCCGGGCGCTCGGGGGTCAGTGGGTGAGGATCTTGCCGAGGAAGTCCTTGGCGCGGTTGCTCTTCGGGCTGGTGAAGAACTCTTCGGGGGTCGCGACCTCGACGATCTGGCCGTCGGCCATGAACACGACGCGGTCGGCGGCCTTGCGGGCGAAGCCCATCTCGTGGGTGACCACGATCATGGTCATGCCCTCCTTCGCGAGGGCGACCATGACGTCGAGCACCTCACCGACCATCTCGGGGTCAAGGGCCGAGGTCGGCTCGTCGAAGAGCATCACCTTGGGGCCCATCGCGAGGGAACGGGCGATGGCGACGCGCTGTTGCTGCCCGCCGGAGAGCTGAGCGGGAAACTTGTCGGCCTGAGCCTCGATGCCGACCCGCTTGAGCAGGGCCTCGGCCTGCTTCTTGGCATCACTCTTGCTCGTCTTGCGCACCTTGATCGGCCCGAGCGTGACGTTGTCACGGATCGTCTTGTGCGCGAACAGGTTGAACGACTGGAACACCATGCCGACGTCGGCCCGCAGCTGCGCCAGGCCCTTGCCCTCCTCGGGCAGCACCTTGCCGTCGATGGTGATGGTGCCGGCCTCGATCGTCTCGAGACGGTTGATGGCGCGGCAGAGCGTCGACTTGCCCGACCCCGACGGGCCGAGAACGACGACGACCTCGCCCCGCCCGACGGTCAGGTTGATGTCGCGCAACACGTGCAGGTCGCCGAAGTGCTTGTTGACGTCTTTGACGACGACCATCGGCTCGCGGTTGTCTCCCGTGGTTCGGTCTGTCGGCGGATCGACCTGGTCGTGCTGCGCTGCGTCCATGCGGGCAACCTACTAGGTCACAGGCGCCTCAGGC
>JBBSTU010000027.1:0-28567 GCA_038235595.1 Actinomycetales bacterium
GTCGACGCCGTGAGCATGGCGAACAACCACGCCGCCGACTTCGGCGACGCCGTGTTCGGCCAGACGCTCGACGC
This sequence comes from Actinomycetales bacterium, assembly GCA_038235595.1. Lineage (GTDB taxonomy): Bacteria > Actinomycetota > Actinomycetes > Actinomycetales > Dermatophilaceae > DSM-29435. The sequence continues at coordinate 75 of JBBSTU010000027.1, forward strand.
TCGGCGACGGGCGCCGATCCCGGTCGTGGGCATCGGTCGTGACGAGACAGAGGCCTTCGCGCCGTTGGGGCTCGACGTCCAGGGCGTCAAGGTCGCGGTGCTCGCGTCGTCACAGATCCGTGACGAGACGTCGTTGCAGCACGCTGCGGGGCCCACCACCCCAGGCATTGCGACCAACCTCGACCCAGGCCGGCTGCAGCGTGCCGTGCGTCAGGCGGCAGCCACGAGCGACCTCGTCGTCGTGATGCTGCACTGGGGCACGCAGTACACCGACTGTGCCGACCAACGACAGCGCCAGACGGCCCGGTTGCTCGCGGCCGACGGTGCCGACGTGATCGTGGGCGGTCATGCGCACCGGCCACAGGGCGGTGGCTGGTTCGGCCCGGACCACGCGGCCTACGTCGCCTACGGCCTCGGAAACTTCGTCTGGTACAACAACGAGGGCGCGTCGGCGGAAACCGGTGTGCTGACCCTCACGGTCGACGCGGCCGCTGCCCGGGCGGCCGGACGTGAAGAAGGCCCTCGCGCGCGGTCCCTCGTCGTCGGTGAGCAGTGGTCGCCGATGCTCATCGGTGACGACGGGGTGCCTCGCTCGCCGGCCCCTGGTGCGACCCGGGCCCGGCTCTCAGGCTCGTGGGACACGGCCACCCGGTGCGCGGGACTCGACGACCAGCCGGGTTGAGCGGCGTCCACCGGCGTCGACGGCGCTCGCGGCGCCGAGGGCGCTGAGGGCGCTGACGGCTCGCTCGGAATGGGTGCTGTCGGTGCTCGGACGTACGGTTGTCCCATGCGTCCGACAACCGACCTTCAGCGCACGGTGGCACCGTTCGAGGTGATCTCCGAGTACACGCCCAGCGGCGACCAGCCGACGGCCATCACCGAGCTCGCCAAGCGGGTCAAGGCTGGCGAGACCGACACGGTGCTGCTCGGCGCCACCGGCACCGGCAAGTCGGCCACCACCGCCTGGCTCATCGAGCAGGTGCAGCGCCCGACGCTCGTCATGGCTCCGAACAAGACGCTGGCGGCGCAGCTGGCCAACGAGTTCCGCGAGCTGCTGCCCAACAACGCCGTCGAGTACTTCGTCAGCTACTACGACTACTACCAGCCCGAGGCGTACATCCCCCAGACCGACACCTACATCGAGAAAGACAGCTCGGTCAACGACGAGGTCGAGCGGCTGCGTCACTCCGCGACGAACTCACTGCTCACCCGTCGTGACGTCATCGTGGTGGCCTCGGTGTCGTGCATCTACGGTCTCGGCACACCCCAGGAGTACGTCGACCGGATGGCGCGGCTCAAGGTCGGTCAGCAGGTCGTGCGCGATGACCTGCTGCGTCGTTTCGTCGCGATGCAGTACACCCGCAACGACCTCGCGTTCACCCGCGGCACCTTCCGGGTGCGGGGTGACACGGTCGAGATCATCCCGGTCTACGAAGAGCTCGCGGTCCGCATCGAGTTCTTCGGTGACGAGATCGAACGCATCTACACGCTGCATCCCGTGACGGGCGAGGTCGTCAACGAGGAGACGGAGATGTACGTCTTCCCGGCCTCCCACTACGTGGCCGGCCCCGAACGCATGGAGCGAGCGATCCGCGGCATCGAGCTCGAGCTGGAAGACCAGCTCGCCCTCTTCGAGAAGCAGGGCAAGCTGCTGGAGGCCCAGCGGCTGCGCATGCGCACCACCTACGACCTCGAGATGATGCGCCAGGTCGGCTTCTGCAACGGCATCGAGAACTACAGCCGCCACATCGACGGCCGCACCCAGGGGTCGGCCCCGAACTGCCTGATCGACTACTTCCCCGAAGACTTCCTGCTCGTGCTCGACGAGTCGCACCAGACCGTCCCTCAGATCGGTGCGATGTACGAGGGCGACATGTCGCGCAAGCGGATGCTCGTCGACCACGGGTTCCGGCTGCCCAGCGCCATGGACAACCGGCCGCTGAAATGGGAGGAGTTCCTCGAGCGCACCGAGCAGACCGTCTACCTCTCGGCGACTCCGGGGGCCTACGAGCTGGCCAAGTCGGGCCCACCCGTCGAGCAGATCATCCGCCCCACCGGGCTGGTCGACCCCGAGATCGTGCTCAAGCCCACCAAGGGTCAGATCGACGACCTCATGCACGAGATCCAGGAGCGCACCGCGCGCAACGAGCGCGTGCTGGTCACGACGCTGACCAAGAAGATGGCCGAAGACCTCACCGACTACCTCCTCGACAAGGGCATCCGGGTTCGCTATCTCCACAGCGACATCGACACCCTGCGCCGGGTCGAGCTGCTGCGCGAGCTGCGGCAGGGCGTCTTCGACGTGCTCGTCGGCATCAACCTGCTGCGCGAGGGCCTCGACCTGCCCGAGGTCTCCCTCGTCTCGATCCTCGACGCCGACAAGGAGGGGTTCCTGCGCTCCGCGCGAAGCCTCATCCAGACGATCGGCCGCGCGGCCCGAAACGTGTCGGGCCAGGTGCACATGTATGCCGACAAGGTCACGCCGTCGATGCAGGCGGCGCTCGACGAGACGAACCGACGCCGTGAGAAGCAGGTCGCCTACAACCTCGAGCGGGGGGTCGATCCGCAGCCGCTGCGCAAGAAGATCGCCGACATCACCGACCTGCTCGACCGCGAGGACGCCGACACCCAGGAGCTGCTCGGTTCCGGTCGCATGCAGTCGCGCGGCAAGAGTGGTGGAGGTCGCGGCGCGATGGCCGCCGACGTCGGCGTGTCGGCGGGCGGGCGGTCTGGTCGGCCGGCCGACATGGCGGCTGCCGACCTGGCCGGTCTGATCCAAGAGCTGACGACCCAGATGCACCAGGCCGCGACCGAGCTGCATTTCGAGCTGGCGGCCCGGTTGCGCGACGAGATCGGTGATCTGAAGAAAGAGCTGCGTCAGATGACGGCTGCGACTCGGTGACGTCTTCCGGGTGAACCGGGCCCCTGGCAGCTAGCCTCGGCGTATGAGCGGAGCACACATCGTTGCCGCAGGAGAGTCCCTCGGAGCGATCGCCGGAAAGTACGGCCTCGCACTCGCCGACCTGGTCCGGTGGAACGACATGGACGACCCGAACCTGATCAAGGTCGGGCAGAAGATCGAGCTCAGCGGTCACGAGACCGCGCCCGAACCGCCCGCCGACGTCGTGCACACGGTCGTCGCGGGCGACACCGTCTCGCAGGTCGCCGAGCGGTACGGCAAGCGGTGGATCGACATCGCCGTGGCCAACCGGCTCGACGACGTCGACCACATCGAGGTCGGCCAGACACTCGTCATCCCGGCGCAGGGCGTCGCTCGCTGAGCCACATCCGCCTCGCTCGACTCGGCTCCCAGAACTTGAGTACCGACGACAGGAGTGAAAGACTCAGGCGTTCACGGAGGGGAGTATCCCCACGCGGCGTGCTCGTCATCACGGAACGGATCGCCGAATCTGCTCCCGGGCCGTCGGTCGGCGTCCGTACAGGGCGCCGGCGGGAGAGACCTCCGGTTACTGTCGCGGTGACCGGAAGGTTGTGCCCATGAATGTTCCAGCTTGGGGCTGGTTTCTCACCATCGGTGTGATGGCGGTGTTCCTTGTCGTGGACGTCTTCGTCATAGCCCGGCGACCACACGTGCCCTCCACGAGCGAGGCCACCCGACACCTGGCCTTCTTCATCGGCGCTGCGGTGCTGTTCGGGCTGTTCATCTGGTTCGAGTGGGGCGGCCAGTACGCCGGCGAGTTCTACGCCGGCTGGCTCACGGAGTACTCGCTGTCGGTGGACAACCTCTTCATCTTCCTGCTGATCATGAGCAGCTTCAAGGTGCCGCTGAAGCTTCAGCAGTCGGCGCTGATGACGGGCATCGTCATCGCCATCGTCCTGCGCGGCATCTTTATCGCGCTCGGCGCTGTGGTCATCAACGCCTACGCGTGGGTGTTCTACATCTTCGGCGCTTTTCTGATCTACACGGCGTTCAAGCTGGCCACCGGCGACGGTGACGACGACGAGGAGTACCACGAGAACCGGCTGCTCGTCTTCGTCGAGAAGCGGTTCCCGGCCACGAAGGAGTTCCACGGCACGAGCCTGACGATCGTCGAGAACGGCAAGCGGCTGGTCACCCCGATGTTCATCGTCATCCTCGCCCTCGGCACCACCGACCTGCTGTTCGCCCTCGACTCGATCCCCGCGATCTACGGTCTGACCAAAGAGCCCTACCTCGTGCTGACGGCCAACATCTTCGCCCTGATGGGCCTGCGTCAGCTCTACTTCCTCATCGGTGGGCTGCTCAAGAAGCTGGTCTATCTGAGCATCGGCCTGGCCGTGCTGCTGGCGTTCATCGGCGTGAAGCTCATCCTGCACGCCCTGCACGAGAACAACCTGCCGTTCGTCAACGGCGGCAAGCCGATCGAGGGCGTCCCTGACATCCCCATCTCTGTCTCACTCGGTGCCATCGTGCTGATCCTCGGTGTCACGACGGTGCTCAGTCTCTGGAAGAGCAAGCGTGACGGCACGCTCGGCGACGTGACCGGCAGCACGTCCGAGCCGACCGGCGACGGGGCATCGCGCCCTACCTCCGAGCGGCCGGTGCACGACGCGGGCGGTGCGACGGGTGGCCAAGCTCCCACCGAGTCGTCCGGAAGCCAGTCGGCCAAGACCGAGTAGCACGCGTCAGGTCAGCGCAGCCGCCGTCCGGCCAGGGCGCCCACCGCCACCGGCAGCGCCATGACGGCGAGGACGGCAGTGTAGGCCGCGGGCCCACCGGCGCCGCCGAGGCCAGCACTTCCGTAACCCGCCATCCCGACGGCGGCGAAGACCACCGCCGAAAGGGCGATGGCCGTGGCCCCGCCCGCCGAGTCACCGATCTGCAGGGCCGAGCTGACGAAGCCCTGCTCTTCGGGGTCGGCCCGTGACAAGGCCTGCGCCGTCACCCGCGGGTAGAGGGTGCCGATGCCGAACCCCCCGAGAGGGAACAGGGCGATGAGCACCCACGCCGGTGCACCGGTGGCCACGGCCACGGCCATCAGCACGAGCGTCACGGCCATCAGGGCGAGGGCGAACGTGGCGGTTCGACCGATCTCGAACCTCCGGTCCCACCGGCCCTGGATGCTGGAGCCGGCGAACCAGGTGACGCCGGTGACGGTGAGCGACAACCCCGCCAGGGTCGGGCTGAGGCCGTCACGGTCGGTGAGCAGCCGTGGCAGGTAGATCTCGGCGCCACTGAACCCGGCGAAGGCGAGGGCACGCAGCGCGATGTCGGTGGGCAGTCCGCGCGCGAGCCGGAGGGTGCCGCGGGGCGTCAGGGGCAGCACGCTCACCCCGACCACGGCCACCGCCACGGCCGCCAGTGCGATGCCGCGCGCATCGAGGTTCTCTGCCGCGGCGTTGAGCGCGAGCACCCCGACGGCCAGCACCACCGAGCAGAGCAGCGCCCGGCGGCGCCACGGCACACCGACGAGGTTCTGCGACAGGTTGGGCAGGATGCGGGCCAGCAGCATCCCGGCTCCCACGAGCACCACGAGCGACAACCCGAAGACCCAGCGCCAGCCGAGCGTCTGGGTGATGAGGCCCGCTATGAAGGGCCCGACCATCGAGGGAACCACCCAGGCAGCCGAGAAGCCGGCGAGGATCGCGGTGTGCAGCCGTTGCGGATAGATGCGGGTGACGACGACGTAGAGGGCGGTGCTCGTCATACCGGCGCCGAGGCCCTGCACGACCCGGGCCGCGATGAGCACGTGCATCGTCGGGGCCAGACCGGCCCCCACCAGCCCGACTGCGAAGAGCACCAGGCCGATCACGAGGGGTGGCCGGGGCCCGCGCCGGTCGGCGAGGTTGCCCGACCACACGATGCTGACGATGCCGGCGGCCAGAGTGGCCGTGAACGCCATGGCGTAGAGCGACTCACCGTCGAGCTCGCGGGCGATGGTCGGCATCACGGTGGTGAGGGCCAGCGCCTCGAAGGCGTGTAGCGACACGAGCGCAACGACGCCGATGGTCGTGGCCCTCAGGGCCGGCGAGAGCACCCCGGTGCTGGCCTGATCCGTCGACGTTCTGGTCGTGGTCATGCGCCGAACGGTAGAACTTCGAGTGGGCTGGAGGTCAACCGGCGGCCAACGGTGAGGTTGTGGGCGGCGCTCACGGCGCGGGTAGGCGGCCCGCGGCGACCAGCGTCTCGAGGCGGTCATCTCGGAGCGGCTCCTCGACGACCACCCGGCCGGTCTCGGAGGCGTGCAGCATGCGCCCCGGGTTCACCACGATGCCGACGTGGTGCACTCGCGCCCCCGGGTGCGCGAAGAAGTAGAGGTCACCGCTGCGTTCGGCGCCGAGCTCGACCGGCTCGCACGCCTCCGCCTGCGCGTAGGCGTCGCGCGGCACCACGATGCCGAAGCGTCGCCAGGTGTGGTGCACGAGCCCGGAGCAGTCGATACCGAGCGGGGTGAGCCCGCCCCAGAGGTAGCGCAGGCCGAGGTGCTCACGTGCCAGCGCCAGCGCGGGGTGTTCCTGGTCGTCGGCGCGGTCACCGACCGGTTCCGCCAAGGGCCCCGTGGCCATCGGCCCAGCGGCATCCCGGGTGCTGTCGGGTGAGGTGGTGAGCAGGTGCGCGCTCGGCGCCCAGCCGGGGTAGCCGCCGGCGCTCCCCGGCGAGGGCTGCCACGGAGCGAGAACTTGCGACCATGCGCCGGTCTCGTCGGCGCCGACGACGGTGACGGGCTCGCCCTCGAGCAGCTGGGTCAGCACCCTCCCGTGCAGCCCAAGGCGGCCGAGCTCCGGGTCGGGCTGCCCGTCCATCGCGGCCAGCCACGCGGCGAGGTCGGGATCAGGGGCGATCATGAGGGCATCGACGTCACGAGCGCGGTCGGCGCCGGTCCACACGGTGGTGGCCGCGACGGTCACGATGGCGGTCACGATGGCGGTCGAGCTGGCGGGCGGGCTGGCGGTCGAGGCAGCAAGGTCGAGGTGGCGGGTCGACGGCGAGAAGGACGGCTGAGACACGCCCAACATCCTGTCACGGGCACTCGACGGCCGCGATCGCCCGCGGCCTCAGGTCGCAGAAGGCGAGCATCGGGTAGTGCGGGGGACATACGGCCTGGCTTCGGCAGGTTCGCGACCACGCTCCGGGCTCCGAGCTCGTGCTGCTGACTGCCCACGCTCGCCGCGTGGGCTCTTCCCTCCGGCGCTCTCCCGTCGTACGGTCAGGGCATGGACGAGCAGATCGGCATCGACAGCATCCAGCCGCCGCGGCTGCGCCGTAGCGATGAGGACGGTGACCTCGCCGACTACCAGGGTTATCTTCACGCTCCTCGAACGTGGACGCATGAACGCGACCTCGAGAAGCTCTGGAACCGAAAGCACTCCTCCCGCCTCGGGGTTGGGCTGTGCGTGGCCGGCAGCCCCCGCCGACACTTCATGATCAGCAATGTGAGGCACAGCATCGAGTGGGCCCGGGCCGAGCTCGAGACGCTCATCGTCGAGCTCGAGGAGACAACCGACGCCGTCGCCGGAGCCGCCACCGTAGGCCCGATCGAGCCCGCGACCGAAGACGAGGTGGAAGGCAACACGCCGAGCTGACCGGCCGGGCCGAACGTGGTCGTCGGTCGACCTTTGCAGGCGCGGTCACCAGCCGCGGCTACGCCACTCGTCCAGGTGGGGCCGCTCGGCGCCCAGCGTGGAGTCGTCACCGTGGCCGGGGTAGAACCACGTGTCATCGTCGAAGACTCCGAAGACCCGTTGGGTCACATCGTCGATCAGGGTGTCGAACTGCTGCCCTTCGTTCTGGGTGTTGCCGACGCCGCCGGGGAACAGTGAGTCTCCCGTGAAGAGGTGGCGGTGGCCGTGGGGGTCGGCGTAGGCCAGGGCGATGCCACCGGGCGTGTGCCCCCGCAGGTGCACCACCTCGAGGGTGATCGCCCCGAACGTCACCGTGTCGCCCTGGCCGACCCGAACGTCGACCGGCGAGGGCAGCGCTTCGGCGTCGTCGGCGCCGGCCACGGTGGTGGCGCCGGTCGCGGCGACTACGTGCTCCAGGGCACGTACGTGGTCCCAGTGCTGGTGGGTGGTCACGACGGTGCGAAGACCACTGCCTCCCACCGCCACCAGCTCGAGGATGCGGTCAGGTTCGTCGGCTGCGTCGATGAGCAGCTGCTCGCCGGAGGCCACGCACGACAGGAGGTAGACATTGTTGTGCATGGCCGACACCGCCATCTTGCGGATCGTGAGCGCGGGCAGCTCGCGCACGTCAGGCGCGCCGCCGGGCACGACATGGCCCGTGTAGCCGGCGCCGTCGGCCTGCACGGTGCCGTTGGTGTTCGGTGCGTGGGGTGTCTCGGGTGTCACGGTCAGCCTCCGTAGGGAAGGTCAGGGAGTGGAGCGTTGGACTGCAGCCCGACGTCGTCACCACGGGCCAGCCACAGCAGCATCGCAGCCCGGGTGCCGGTCACCCGCACGGATGCCGGCCGCCCCCGACCAGCGGGAGCGATGACGTAGGCCGGCCCCTCCTGCGTGCGCAGCTCGAGAGGACCCAGGTCCGACGACCCCTGCATCGCGACCAGCCGGTGCACGGCGTCGTCGAGGAAGAGCTGGGCGAGTGGAGGTGAGAGCTGTTCGAAGTCGTAGCCGGCGTCGAGGTCGACGTGGTGGAACACCAGCTCACGCAGTCGGAGGAAGCGCAGGCGACCGACCGGGATCGGCCGACCCCCGGGAGTGCGCGGCACCGTCGTCGACACGTGCTGCGGCCCCAGCGCGGCGAGCGCGAACGCGAGTGACTCCCCGGTGACGCGCACGTCGTCGGCCAGCGCGCCAGCGGTCCGGCGAGCACCCGCCGCCACCTCGGCGTCTCGGCTCTCGTCGGATTCGTACATGGTCTGGCCGGTGCCGGATGTCGCTGCCGCGCAGACCCGCTCCAGCGCTTCGGCGTTCCTGGCGAGATGTGAGAGCACGTGCCCTCGCGACCAGCTCGCGCACAGCGAGGGCCCGAGCACGGCGTCGTTGCTCAGCGAGCCCGCGGTCGCGACGACCCGCTCGGTCTCGGCCGCGACGTGCTCCAGGGTGACCTCACCGAGATCAGCCGCAACCATGACGGCCTTTGTGGTCGAGCATCAGTGGCTCATCCTTTCGTGCTGGCCGCGACGGCCTCGTCGAGGGCCAACGCTGCTCCGACGAGGGTGAGGTGCGAGAACGCCTGCGGGAAGTTGCCGACCATGCGCTGCGCCACCGGGTCGTACTCCTCCGAGAGCAGACCGACATCGTTGCAGAGCCCGACGAGACGGTCCATCAGCTCGGTGGCGTCGTCGGTTCGGCCCGCCTTGGCGTAGGCGGTGACCAGCCAGAACGAGCACGCGAGGAACGGATGCTCTTCTCCCGCCAGGCCGTCGACGCCACTGCCCGTTCGGTAGCGCATCACGAGCCCCTCGTGCATGAGGTTCTGCTCGACGGCGCGGATCGTGCCGAGAACGCGTGGGTCGTCGCCAGGCAGGAAGCCGACGGCCGGGATGGTCAGCAGCGAGGCGTCCACCTCGGTCGTCTCGTAGTGCTGCACGAACGTCTGGTGCTCCTCGTTCCACCCGTGCTGGAGCACCTCCTGTCGCACCTGCCCGCGCAGCTCCCGCCAGCGTTCTACCGGTCCGTCGAGGCCGCACTCCTCCACGGCGCGAACGGCCCGGTCGAAAGCGGCCCAGACCATGACGCGGGAGTGGGTGAAGTGGCGCAACGGCCCACGGATCTCCCACAACCCGTTGTCGGGCTGCTGCCAGTGCTCGGCCAGGTTGTCGATCAGAGCCCGCTGCAGGTTCCAGGTGTCCTCAGCCTCGACAACACCGCGCTTGCGCGCCTCGTGGAGGGCGATCATCACCTCGCCGAGCACGTCGGTCTGACGCTGGCCGACCGCACCGTTGCCGGCGCGCACGGGCCGTGACCCGGCGTAGCCCGGCAGGTGGTCGAGCTCGCGTTCGGGCAGCTCACGGCCGCCGTCGACGCGGTACATGATCTGCATGTCCTCGGGGTCTCCGGCAACGGCCCGCAGCAGCCAGTTGCGCCACAGGCGGGTCTCCTCGAGGTAGCCGCAGCCGAGCAGGCTCTCGAGCGCGAGCGAGGCGTCGCGCAGCCAGCAGAAGCGGTAGTCCCAGTTGCGCTCCCCGCCGAAGTCTTCGGGCAGCGACGTGGTCGGTGCGGCCACGATGCCACCGGTGCGGCCGTGGCTCAGCACCCGGAGCACGAGAAGCGATCGCGTCACATGCTCGGCGTACGGCCCGGAGTAACAGCTGCGCGCCGCCCACTCGGAGGTGTGGGTCACGGTGTCGGTGAGCTGCGGCTCCATCTCGAACGCCTCGGGGATGGGCAGGTGACTGCGGAACCAGGTCGTCGAGAAGACGAGGCAGTCACCTTCGACCACATCGAACTCGTCGACGTGGTGGCCGTCATCGGGGTGGGGGAGGCGCGGCCCTCGCAGCACGAGCATGTCGGGGCCGGCCACGGCGCGGATCACCTCATGTGCGGCGGAGCCAGCGCGCTTCGACTCGGGGGGCTCGAGTGGGTCATCGGGTTCACTCGCCAGACTCTCGGGGCAGGAACGGGTCACCCACGGCCGGGTCTTGCCGTAGCCGAACCGCACCACCCACTCGTGCCGCATCCGGACCGTGCCGTTGACGCCCTCGATACGGCGGACGATGTCGGCTCGCCCGTCGCCCAGCGGCATGAGGTCGGTGACCCGAACCGAGCCGGTCGCAGTCTCGTGAACGGTCTCGAGCACGAACGAGTCGTCGACGTACCGTCTCGTGGTCGCGGCCTCGCCGACAGGACCGATCAGCCACCGACCGTGGTCGCGCGTGCCGAGAATCGCCGCAAAACAAGCATGCGAGTCGAAACGGGGCAGGCACAACCAGTCGACGGAGCCGCCGAGGCTGACGAGCGCGGCGGTGGACAGGTCGCCCAGCACGGCGTAGTCCTCGATCGGGGTGGACGCACTCGTGCTCATGACGCGAGTATGCCGTCGCTGCCTCGCCCGCGCGCAGAGGGGCGTCCACGAACCGGCGGGGGTCAGCCATCGGGGGCACCGGGCCGATGCCCGCGAACGTCGCGCGAGGCCGGTAGGTCAGCGGCTGTCGGTGCTCGCACTTAGCATTGACCAAGTGACTGCTACGCCCCCCGGCCTTTCCCATTCGCTCGTCGTCCGCGGCGCCCGCGAGCACAACCTGAAGGACATCTCGGTCGACCTGCCGAGAGACAGCCTGATCGTCTTCACCGGCCTCTCCGGGTCGGGAAAGTCCTCGCTGGCCTTCGACACGATCTTCGCCGAGGGTCAACGGCGCTACGTCGAGTCGCTGTCGGCCTACGCCCGTCAGTTCCTCGGCCAGATGGACAAGCCCGATGTCGACTTCATCGAGGGGCTCTCACCCGCCGTCTCCATCGACCAGAAGTCAACCAACCGCAACCCGCGGTCGACCGTCGGCACGATCACCGAGGTCTACGACTACCTGCGCCTGCTCTTCGCCCGAGCCGGGCGTCCGCACTGCCCGGTCTGCGGCGAACCGGTCACCCGCCAGTCGCCACAGCAGATCGTCGACCAGCTGCTCACCCTCGATGACAAGACCCGCTTCCAGGTGCTTGCTCCCGTCGTGCAGGGGCGCAAGGGCGAGTTCGTCGACCTCTTCGCCGAGCTGCAGACCAAGGGGTTCTCCAGGGCCCGCGTCGACGGTGAGGTGATCTCGCTGGCCGAGCCGCCGAAGCTGGAGAAGCAGAAGAAGCACACCATCGAGGTGGTCGTCGACCGGCTCGTGGCCAAGGGCGACGACGCCGGCTCGAAGCGCCGCCTCACCGACTCGGTCGAGACCGCGCTGCGGCTCGCCTCGGGTGTGCTCGTCGTCGACTTCGTCGACCGTGAGGCCAAGCACCCGGAGCGCGAACGGCGCTACTCCGAGAAGATGGCCTGCCCCAACAACCATCCTCTAGGCATGGACGAGGTGCAGCCGCGCTCGTTCTCGTTCAACTCACCGTTCGGAGCCTGCCCGAGCTGTACCGGTATCGGCACCGAGCTCGAGGTCGACCCCGAGCTGGTCGTGCCCGACGACGACCTGTCACTCTCCGAGGGCGCCATCGCTCCGTGGGCGCAGGGGTCGGGCTCTTCCGAGTACTTCCAGCGGGTCATGCAGGCCCTGGCCGACGACCTGAAGTTCTCGATGGACACTCCCTTTCGGGCCCTGCCGGCCCGGGCCAAGGAGGCGTTGCTGCACGGCCAGAACTACAAGGTCCACGTCAAGTACAAGAACCGTTACGGGCGAGACCGGTCCTACACCACCGGCTTCGAAGGTGTGGTGCCGTTCATCAAGCGGCGGCACTCAGAGACCGAGTCCGAGTGGAGCCGCGACCGACACGAGGGCTTCATGCGAGAGGTGCCCTGCCCGGTGTGTCGGGGGGCCCGTCTCAAGCCCGAGTCCCTGGCGGTGCTGGTGGGCGGCATGAACATCTCCGAGGTGTGTGCGCTCGCGATCGGTGACGCTGCCGGCTTCCTTGGTCGCGTCGACTTCACCACCCGTGAGCAACAGATCGCCGAGCGGGTGATCAAGGAGATCGACGCCCGGCTGGGCTTTCTGCTCGACGTCGGTCTCGACTACCTCTCGCTCGACCGCCCGGCCGGCACCCTCTCGGGTGGAGAGGCCCAACGCATCCGCCTGGCCACCCAGATCGGCTCGGGCCTGGTCGGCGTTCTCTACGTGCTCGACGAACCGTCGATCGGCTTGCACCAGCGCGACAACCACCGGCTCATCGAGACCCTGACGCGGCTTCGTGACCTCGGCAACACCCTCATCGTCGTCGAGCACGATGAGGACACCATCGCGACGGCCGACTGGGTGGTCGACATCGGCCCCGGCGCGGGCGAGCACGGTGGCCAGGTGGTCCACAGCGGTTCCGTGCAGGGCCTGCTCGAACATCCTGACTCGCTCACCGGGATGTACCTCTCGGGCCGGCGAGAGATCCCGACACCGGCGGTGCGACGTGGGCACGACGGGCGACAGGTCACGGTCACCGGGGCGCGCGAGAACAACCTGCGCGACGTGTCGGTCAGCTTTCCCCTCGGCAACCTCGTCGCGGTGACGGGGGTGTCGGGCTCGGGCAAGTCGACCCTGGTCAACGACATCCTCTACAACGTGCTCGCCAACAAGCTCAACGGCGCGCGGCACGTGCCCGGGCGCCACAAGACCGTCACCGGCCTCGACCAGCTCGACAAGGTCGTGCATGTCGACCAGAGCCCGATCGGGCGCACGCCCCGATCGAACCCAGCCACCTACACGGGCGTCTTCGACAACATGCGCAAGCTGTTCGCCGAGACGACCGAGGCCAAGGTGCGTGGCTACCTGCCGGGTCGGTTCTCCTTCAACGTCAAGGGCGGTCGCTGTGACTCCTGCTCCGGCGACGGCACGATCAAGATCGAGATGAACTTCCTCCCCGACGTCTACGTGCCCTGCGAGGTGTGTCATGGCGCCCGCTACAACCGTGAGACGCTCGAGGTGCACTTCAAGGGCAAGACGATCTCCGACGTGCTGAACATGCCCATCGAGGAGGCCGCAGACTTCTTCGAGGCCGTGCCCGCCATCGCTCGGCATCTGCGCACCCTCAACGACGTCGGCCTGGGCTACGTGCGGCTCGGGCAGCCCGCCCCGACCCTCTCCGGGGGTGAGGCCCAGCGGGTCAAGCTCGCGAGCGAGCTGCAGAAGCGGTCGACCGGACGCACCGTCTACGTTCTCGACGAGCCGACCACGGGCCTGCACTTCGAAGACATCCGCAAGCTGCTCGACGTGCTCCAGGGCCTGGTCGACAAGGGCAACACCGTCATCGTCATCGAACACAACCTCGACGTGATCAAGAACGCCGACTGGGTCCTCGACCTCGGGCCCGAGGGTGGGTCCGGCGGCGGGCTGGTCATTGCCGAGGGAACCCCGGAGCACGTCGCCCAGGTCGAGGAGAGCCACACCGGCCGCTACCTGCGCCCCGTCCTCGAACGTACTGCGCGCACGTCGTCACCGCCGTCTCAGGCGGCGCGGTCGCTGGTGCGCAAGACACAGTCCGCTGACGGCAAGGGCACAGGCGCCACGCGCACGATGAAGAGCAGGGCGACCGCTGTCGTCACTCGCTCGGCCCCGGGAGCGAACGCCGGCGGCACGACCACCGCAGCCAAGACCACCGCAGTCAAGACCATCGCAGTCAAGACCACGAGGGGAAAGGCGACCGGCACCCCACGCGCACGAAAGGTCGCTGCGGCAGCCGTGGCATCCTCGACGGCCACCGTGAAGACGTCCAAAGGCACCTCGGCGGTCCGCAAGACGGTCAAGACCACCACCTCCCGGAAAGGGAACGCATGACATCGCTCACGCACTCCGACCACCTCACGCCGAGCAGTCGGGCGGGGGAGAAGTCCGGCTCGACCCCAGTGAGCCCCGAGGGCCCGCAGATCGACGCGATTCGGCGGCTGACCGACCGGCGCGGCGTGCTGAAGGCCGTCGGCATCGGGGTCGGTGTCGTCACTGGTGCCGGAGTGCTGGCCGCGTGCAGCAGTCCGCCGGTGCAGCCCGACACCTCGGCGAAGAGCGCCACCCCCCTCTCCAAGACGGATGGCGCCACGCCGACCGATACGCCCTCCACCGGCTCCGCGGCCGCCGGGGGCACCCCCACGTCAGAGATACCCGTGGGTGGCGGCACGATCTTCGCGGCCACCAAGACGGTGGTCACCCAGCCGCAGGCCGGCACGTTCAAGGCCTTCGACTCCACGTGCCCCCACCAGGGGTGCGCCGTGACGACCGTTGCCAACGGCAAGATCGACTGCCCCTGTCACGGCAGCGAGTTCGACATCAACACCGGTGACCGCGTGGCCGGTCCTGCCCCCACGGGCCTGACCGCCAAGACCATCACCGTCACCGGAGGCAGCTTCACCGTCGCCTGACCGACCCGCCTCCCACCGGCCCATGTCGACCCTGGTCGGCTCGACCCGCGGGCGCTGCGTCCGGCGTCGGTGGGTCGACATAGGCTGGTCAGCGTGGCTCACCCGACGTCCTACCGTCCCAGACCCGGTGAGATCCCCACCGATCCCGGCGTCTATCGCTTCCGCGACGCCCACGGCCGCATCATCTACGTGGGTAAGGCGAAGTCGCTGCGCCCACGGGTCTCGTCCTACTTCCAGGACATCACCGCGCTGCACCCGCGCACGGCCACGATGGTCACCACTGCGGCATCCGTCGAATGGACCGTGGTGCGCACCGAGGTCGAGGCTCTGCAGCTCGAGTACTCCTGGATCAAGGAGTTCGACCCTCGGTTCAACGTCAAGTATCGCGACGACAAGTCCTACCCTTACCTGGCCGTCACGATGGGCGAGGAGTATCCACGGGCTCAGGTGATGCGCGGTGCCA
Source organism: Actinomycetales bacterium (assembly GCA_038235595.1). Classification (GTDB taxonomy): domain Bacteria; phylum Actinomycetota; class Actinomycetes; order Actinomycetales; family Dermatophilaceae; genus DSM-29435. The sequence continues at coordinate 15,422 of JBBSTU010000027.1, forward strand.
AACGCAAGGGCACCCGGTACTTCGGCCCCTACGGCCACGCCTGGGCGATCCGCGAGACTCTCGACCTGCTGCTTCGCGTCTTCCCGGTGCGCACCTGCTCCTCCGGGGTCTTCCGGCGGGCGGCATCGAGTGGCCGACCCTGCTTGCTGGGCTACATCGACAAGTGCTCTGCGCCCTGCGTCGGGCGGGTGACCGCCGAGGAGCATCGGGCGATCGCCGACGACTTCTGCGACTTCATGGCCGGCAGCACGACCCGCTTCGTCGGCCGTATCGAGACGCGCATGCGCGAAGCTGCCGCCGAGCTCGACTTCGAGCAGGCGGCCCGGCTGCGCGACGACATCGGGGCCCTGCGCAAAGCCCTCGAGAAGCAGTCCGTCGTGCTCGGCGACGCCACCGACGCCGACGTCTTCGCCCTCGCCGATGACGACCTCGAGGCGGCCGTGCAGGTGTTTCACGTGCGCGGTGGTCGCATTCGTGGTCAGCGGGGCTGGGTCGTGGAGAAGGAGAGCGAAGACATCCCCTCGCTGGTCGAACACCTGCTCCAACAGGTCTACGGCGACGCCGACCGCGATGCCGTGCCGCGAGAGGTGTTGGTTCCGTGTCTGCCCACCGACCCCGACGCGATCGCCGAGTGGCTGACCTCGATGCGCGGGTCGGCGGTGGTCGTCCGGGTGCCGCAACGGGGCGACAAAGCCACCCTGATGGAGACGGTGCGACGCAACGCCGAGCAGTCGCTGGCCCGGCACAAGGTCGCCCGAGCCGGTGACCTGACCTTGCGCAGCCAGGCCCTCCAGGAGCTGCAGAGCTACCTCGACCTCGACGAGGCTCCGCTGCGCATCGAGTGCTACGACGTCAGCCACGTGCAGGGCACCAACGTGGTGGCCAGCATGGTCGTCTTCGAAGACGGGTTGGCCCGCAAGAGCGAGTACCGCCGGTTCATCGTGCGCGGTGCGACCCGACACGCCGAGGGCACGCCCGAGGGTGGGGCCGGCCATGAGGTGCCGGTGACCATCGACGACACGGCCGCCATGCACGAGGTGCTGACCCGCCGGTTCCGCCGGTATCTCGACGACGCCGAGAGCGCTGGCGACCTCGACATTGCCACCGGGGTCGTCGGTGGCCACGAGGGTGGCGACGGGGCCGGAGCCACCAGCAGGAGCGGCAGGGACAGCAGGAGCGGCACGGGTAGCGCGGGCGACACGAACACGGATGCCGGCACCAGGGCCGGCACCAGGGCCGGCTCCGAGGTTGGCGCCGACGCCGCCGGAAGCACGGGCGAGGCTGCGGCAGATGCTGACCCCGACGACGACGGAGAGGGTCTGCCCGGGGGCCCGATCGACCCCGAGACGGGGCGACCACGCCGGTTCGCGTACCCGCCCAGCCTCGTCGTCGTCGACGGCGGCCTGCCCCAGGTCAATGCCGCGCAGGCGGTGCTCGACGAGCTCGGCATCGAGGAGGTCGCCCTCGTGGGCCTGGCCAAACGCCTCGAGGAGGTGTGGTTGCCGCGCAACGAGCACCCGGTCATCCTGCCGCGCACGAGCGAGGGTCTGTACCTGCTGCAGCGGGTCCGTGACGAGGCACACCGGTTCGCCATCACCTTCCACCGCCAGCGGCGCTCGAAGGCGATGACCACCTCGCAGCTCGACGGCATCCCCGGCCTGGGCACCACCCGACAGAAGGCCCTGCTGCGGGCGTTCGGGTCGGTCAGGCGTCTACGCGCGGCGTCGGCCGAGGAGATGATGGCCGTCAACGGCATCGGCCCGTCGCTTGCATCCGCGATCGTGACCCACTTGGCTGAGGGTGCCCCACCCGAGCCGGCTGTGAACCTGACGACGGGAGAAGTGCTGGAATGACCAGCGACTTTACGACCTCTGACACCACACCCAGCCAGCAGGAGCGACTGGCCCTCACCGACGCGCCCATGGTGATCGTGAGCGGCATGAGCGGCGCCGGTCGCACCACGACGGCCAACGTCCTGGAAGACCTCGGCTGGCTGGTGGTCGACAACCTGCCTCCGCAGCTGCTCTCGAACCTTGCCGACCTGCGTGACGCCGCCCTTGTCGACAACCCCGAGGCCGCCCACCAGCACGTGGCCGTGGTGGTCGACGTGCGCTCCCGCGGCTGGTTCAAGCAGCTCGACGGCGCCATCGAAGCCGCCCGCCATCGGGGCCAGCGGCCCAGCCTGGTTTTTCTCGACGCCACCGACGAGGCACTGGTGCGCCGTTTCGAGAGCGTTCGACGACCCCACCCCCTGCAGGGCCGGGGGCGGCTGCTCGATGGCATCCAGCTCGAGCGGGAAAGGCTCATCGACCTCCGTTCGACCGCCGACGTCGTCATCGACACCTCGGGGCTGAACGTCCATCAGCTGAGCGCCAAGCTCTCGTCGCTGTTCGCCGGCGACCAGCGGGCTGCCTTGCGTATCGCCGTGATGTCGTTCGGGTTCAAGTACGGTCTGCCGCTCGATGCCGACGTCGTGTTCGACATGCGCTTTCTGCCCAACCCCTTCTGGGTGCCTGAGCTGCGGGCTCTCACCGGCCGCGACCAGCCGGTTGCCGAGTTCGTGATGCGTCAGGAGGGTGCCACCGAGTTCTTAGACCGGGCCACCGATCTGCTGGCGACCATGGTGGGCGGCTATGTGCGCGAGGAACGGCGCTATGTGACTGTCGCGGTGGGCTGCACGGGGGGCAAGCACCGGTCGGTGGCGACGGCCGACGCCTTGAGCGCCCGGTTGGGTCGCATCGAGCTCATCGACACCTTCGTGGTGCACCGAGACCTCGGCCGCGAGTAGCCGTGCCGGCACGGTTCGCGTCAGCATCATCGCAGCGGCGCGTCGTCGCGTTGGGCGGCGGGCACGGGCTGGCGGCCGCCCTGACCGCCCTGCGGCTGCTGACCGACGAGGTCACGGCCGTCGTGACCGTCGCCGACGACGGTGGGTCGAGTGGCCGCCTTCGTGCCGACTTCGACGTGTTGCCCCCGGGGGACCTGCGCATGGCGCTGTCGGCCCTCTGCGACGACAGCGACTGGGGGCACACGTGGCGTGACGTGCTGCAGCACCGTTTCGCGGGCACCGGCGAGCTGCAGGGCCATGCTCTGGGCAACCTCATGATCGTCTCGATCTGGGAGCTGCTCGGTGACACCGTGGCCGGGCTCGACCTCGTCGGTCGCCTGCTGGGGGCGCGGGGCAGGGTGCTCCCCATGGCTGCGGAGCCGCTCGAGATCGTCGCTGAGATCGTCGGCCACGAGCCCCAACACCCCCTCGACCGAAGCGTCGTGCACGGGCAGCATCTCGTGGCGTCGTCGCCGGGGCGGGTGTCGTCGATCGGCATCGTGCCTACCTGCCCGGTCCCGTGTGTCGAGGCGATCGAAGCGGTCCGGCGGGCCGACTGGGTCATGCTCGGCCCCGGGTCGTGGTTCACCTCCGTGATGCCGCACCTGCTCGTTCCCGGCCTCGCCGACGCACTGGTCGCCACCTCGGCGCGTCGGCTGCTCAACCTCAACCTCGAGGTGCACAAGGGCGAGACCCGCGACTTCCGGGCCGAAGACCACCTCATGTCGTTCGCGGAGCATGCCCCTGACCTTCGCCTCGACATCGTGCTGGCCGACCCGTCGGTCGTGCCCGACGAGGCGGCGTTGCGGGCGGCGGCCCGTGAGCTCGGCGCCGATCTGGTCGTGGCCCCGGTCGCGGCTCGCCACGAACCGGGGGTACACGACGCGCTGAGGTTGGCGGCGGCGCTGCGCGACGTCATCTCCTGACCGCTGCCCCCTGTCGGTGGCGCGCGCGTCCTCAGCGGTGGTGCGGGTTCTCCCGGCCCGAAGTGCTCGCTCGGGATGGCAGGATGGCGACCATGGCGATGACGGCAAAGGTCAAGGACGAGCTCTCCCGACTTGACGTCACCAAACCCTGTTGCCGCAAGGCGGAGGTCTCCACGATGCTTCGCTTCGCGGGTGGTCTGCACATCATCGGGGGCCAGATCGTCGTCGAGGCCGAGCTCGACACCGCGAACGCCGCACGGCGGTTGCGGCGCAACATCGCCGAGGTCTACGGCCACAAGAGCGAGGTGCTGGTGCTCGCAGCCGGTGGCTTGCGACGGGGCTCGCGCTACGTCGTTCGCGTCATCGACGACGGGGCGACGCTCGCCCGTCAGACCGGCCTGCTCGACACCCGCGGGCGACCCGTGCGGGGTCTGCCGCCCAAGGTCGTCAGTGCCGCGTCGTGCGACTCGGAAGCCGCCTGGCGGGGCGCCTTCCTCGCCCACGGCTCCCTCACCGAACCCGGCCGGTCATCGGCCCTCGAGGTGACCTGCCCCGGCCCCGAGGCGGCCCTGGCCCTGGTGGGAGCCGCCCGCCGGCTCGGCATCGCGGCGAAAGCCCGTGAGGTGCGCGGGGTCGACCGGGTCGTCATCCGTGACGGTGACGACATCGGGGCGATGCTCACCCGCCTGGGCGCCCACGATGCCGTCATGGCGTGGGAGGAGCGTCGCATGCGCCGCGAGGTGCGGGCTACGGCGAACCGGCTGGCGAACTTCGACGACGCCAACCTGCGGCGGTCGGCCCGGGCCGCGGTGGCCGCCGGCTCGCGCGTCGAGCGGGCGATGGAGATCCTGGGTGACGAGATCCCCGACCATCTCAAGGAGGCGGGGGTGCTGCGGCTGGAGCACAAGCAGGCGAGTCTGGAAGAGCTGGGCCAGCTGGCGGTGCCACCGATGACGAAGGATGCCGTCGCCGGTCGCATCCGACGCCTGCTGGCGATGGCCGACAAGCGTGCCGAGGACCTCGGGCTCCCGAGCACCGAGGCGAACCTCACGCCAGACATGCTCGAGAGCTGACCGGCATCCGGATGCCGCTGCGCTCAGTGGCCAGGTGGGCGCGGTCGAGTGGCCACTTCCGTGCGGGTGAGCGCGCGCTCACCCGCCCCTGAGACCGCGGTCACACCTGCGGCGGCCACGCACTAGGGTGGGCCGTGATCGAGGCCGCAGCGTCGCGGCCGCGGCGACAGTCCACACAGTCCCACACCGAAGAGGTGCACCGCAGTGACCGTTCGCGTAGGTATCAACGGCTTCGGCCGCATCGGCCGAAACTTCTTCCGCGCCGTCAAGGCGTCCGGCGCCGACATCGAGATCGTCGCCACCAACGACCTCATGGACAACAAGACGCTTGCCCACCTGCTCAAGTACGACTCGATCCTCGGCCGCTTTCCCGGTGAGGTGACCTACGACGACACCTCGTTGACGGTCGACGGTCAGACCGTTCGCGTCTTCGCCGAGCGTGACCCGGCCAAGATCGACTGGAAGGGTGTCGGCGCCGACGTCGTCGTGGAGTCGACCGGCTTCTTCACCGACGCGACCGCGGCCCGGGCCCACATCGACGGCGGGGCCACCAAGGTCATCATCTCGGCGCCGGCCAAGAACGAGGACATCACCATCGTGATGGGCGTCAACGACAACCTCTACGACCCCTCGGCCCACTCGATCATCTCCAACGCCTCGTGCACGACGAACTGCCTCGGACCGCTGGCGAAGGTGCTCAACGACGAGTTCGGCATCGTGAAGGGTCTGATGACGACCATCCACGCCTACACCCAGGATCAGAACCTGCAGGACGCGCCCCACAAGGACCTGCGCCGCGCCCGCGCCGCGGCCCTCAACATCGTTCCCACCTCCACCGGCGCCGCGAAAGCCATCGGTCTGGTGATTCCCGAGCTGAAGGGCAAGCTCGACGGCTTCGCGATGCGAGTGCCGATCGCCACCGGCTCGGCCACCGACCTCACCGTCGAGCTGGGTCGTGAGACCACGGCTGAGGAGATCAACGCCGCCTACAAGGCTGCTGCCGAAGGCCCCCTCAAGGGCTACCTCGTCTACACCGAGGACCCCATCGTGTCCAAGGACATCGAGACCCACCCGGCGTCGTGCATCTTCGATGCCGGCCTGACCAAGGTCATCGGTAACCAGGTCAAGGTCGTCGGCTGGTACGACAACGAATGGGGCTACTCCAACCGCCTCGTCGACATCGTCGCCCTCGTCGGCGCGTCACTCTGACTCATCTCGAGGTGAGAGGCCACCGCCCGGTTTCGCGCCGGGCGGTGGCCGCACCCGTATCCCGGCCCACACCGACTCTGAAGAGGCAACCCGCGTGAAGACGATCGCCGACCTCGGGGACCTGCGCGGCAAGCGCGTCCTCGTCCGCTCCGACCTGAACGTGCCGCTCGACGGCACGACCATCACCGACGACGGACGTATCCGCGCGTCGGCGCCGACCATCAAGATGCTCAGCCAGATGGGGGCTCGCGTCATCGTGTGCGCCCACCTCGGGCGTCCCAAGGGAGAGCCCGAGGCGAAGTACTCGTTGGCGCCGGTGGCCCAGCGCCTCGCCGTGGTGCTCGAGATGCCGGTGGCGTTCGCCGAAGACACCGTCGGCCCGAGCGCGAAGGCGAAGGTCGAGTCACTGCCCGAGGGTGGGGTGCTGCTGCTCGAGAACCTGCGCTTCAACCCGGGCGAGACGGCCAAGGCGGATGCCGACCGCGCCGAGTTCGCGGGTGAGCTCGCCTCTCTCGCCGACGTCTTCGTCTCCGACGGCTTTGGGGTGGTGCACCGTGAGCAGGCCTCGGTGTACGACGTAGCGAAGCTGCTCCCGCACGCAACGGGCGGCCTCGTCGAGGCTGAGGTCAATGTGCTGCGCCGTCTCACCGCGGAGGCCGAGCGGCCGTATGCCGTCGTGCTCGGTGGGGCGAAGGTGTCTGACAAGCTCGCCGTCATCGGCAACCTGCTCGGCTCGGCCGACCGGCTGCTGATCGGGGGCGGGATGGTGTTCACCTTCCTCGCCGCCCAGGGCCACGAGGTCGGCAAGAGCCTGCTCGAGCCCGACCAGATCGACACGGTCAAGGGCTACCTCGAGCGCGCCGAGAAGGAAGGCGTCGAGATCGTGCTGCCCGTCGACATCGTGGCGGCCGACTCGTTCAGTGCCGAGGCCGACCACCAGGTCGTCGCGGCCATATCGATTCCCGCTGACAGCATGGGGCTTGACATCGGGCCGGCGTCGAGCGCGCTGTTCGACCAGAAGCTCTCCGACTGCCGCACCGTCTTCTGGAACGGCCCGATGGGCGCCTTCGAGATGGCGCCGTTCGCTGAAGGCACCCGGGCCCTGGCCCAGACACTGGCCGACGTCACGCGCAAGGGCGCACTCACGGTCGTCGGAGGGGGAGACTCAGCGGCGGCGGTTCGTCAGCTCGGCTTCGACGACTCCCAGTTCGGGCACATCTCGACCGGTGGTGGCGCGAGCCTGGAGTACCTCGAGGGCAAAGCCCTTCCCGGGCTCACCGTGCTCGACGACGAGGGAGACGCCTGATGGCCCGCGCGAAGTCGCAGTCGCGACCGGTGGGCCGAGTGCCGCTCATGGCCGGCAACTGGAAGATGAACCTCGACCACCTGCAGGCCACGCACCTCGTGCAGAAGCTCGACTGGACCCTGCGTGATGCCAAGCACGACTACGCGGCCACTGAGGTCGCGGTGCTGCCACCGTTCACCGACCTGCGCTCCGTACAGACCCTGGTCGAGGGTGACCGACTCGAGCTTCGCTACGGCGCCCAAGATCTATCGCCCCACACCTCTGGGGCCTACACCGGAGACATCTCGGGGGCCTTCCTGGCCAAGCTCGGGTGCACTTACGTGGCCGTCGGTCACAGCGAACGACGCCAGGGCCACGGTGAGACCGACGAGATCGTGGCCGCCAAGGTCGCCGCCGCCTACACTCACGGGCTCACTCCCATCCTGTGCTGCGGGGAGGGTCTCGAGGTTCGGCAGGCGGGCGGGCAGGTCGATCACGTCGTGAGCCAGCTGCGAACGGCTCTGGACGGACTGGCCAAGGAACAAGCCTCCTCGATCGTCATCGCCTACGAGCCGATCTGGGCGATCGGCACCGGCCAGGTGGCCACGCCCGACGACGCCCAGGAGGTGTGCGGCGCCATCCGCACCCTGCTGGCCGACCTCTACAGCGGTGATGTGGCCGACGGAGTTCGCGTGCTCTACGGCGGTAGCGTCAAGTCGAAGAACGTGGCCTCGATCATGGCTGAGGAAGACGTCGACGGTGCCCTGGTGGGCGGTGCGTGCATCGACCCGGTCGAGTTCGCTGCGATCTGTCGCTTCCGCGACCATCTGACGACCACCTGACGACCACCTGACGTCCATCTGACGACCACCTGCCGACCACCTGACGTCGGTGGGTTGCCGCAGGTTCGGCTGCACTCGGGGGCAGCAGGTATCCTGGCCCGAGCCGACAGTGAGCGGCTGACCGACAAATGATTTGGAGTGACTGACGTGGATGCAGTTCGCATCGTGCTGCAGGTCCTGCTGGTGGCGACCAGCCTGCTTCTGACACTGTTCATCCTGCTGCACAAGGGCAAGGGCGGCGGTCTCTCCGACATGTTCGGCGGTGGCATGTCGACCTCCATGGGCGGCTCTTCCGTCGCCGAGCGGAACCTCGACCGTTTCACCGTGGCCGTGGCCGTGGTGTGGGCGGCGGCGATCATCGGTCTGGGCCTACTGGCCCGGTTCACGGTCTGAAGGGCGGGTAGAGATGGCAAGCGGGAACGCCATTCGTGGCAGTCGAGTCGGAGCCGGGCCCATGGGGGAGGCCGAACGTGGAGACGCGGCTCCCCGCGTCCACGTCTCGTACTGGTGCACCAACGGGCACGAGACGAGTCCGAGCTTCGCCCAGGAGTCTGAACTGGTGCTCCCCGTGACCTGGGACTGCCCTCGTTGCGGGTTGCCGGCAGGGCAAGACAAGGAAAACCCTCCGGCCGCCCCGAAGGTCGAGCCGTACAAGACGCACCTGGCCTACGTGAAGGAGCGTCGCAGCGACGCTGACGGAGCTGCGATCCTCGACGAGGCGCTCAGCTCGCTGCGCGATCGCGGCCTCATCCAGTAGCCTCAACGTCCACGCCAGCTGAAACGCAGCGTTCGGTCTTGAACACCGCTCAACCACAGCGAGTTCGAGATCAAACGCTGCGTTCAGTCTGCGCGGGTGTCAGTAGAACGGAGCCAGCGGGGCGGCTCCGGTCAGAAGGTGGGGATAGAGACCGCCTCGAGCGCACTGGCAGCGGGTTCGTCGAGAAGCCAGCGCGTCGCTTCGCTGCCACGTGGACCGGATGCCGGAACGTCCCATCGTTCGGCGCCCGGTGCGAGGGCGGCGGCCACGGCATCAGCCTTGTCGTGTCCGGCGACGAGAAACCAGACCTCCCGGGAACGGTCAAGGCACTCGAACGTGAGCGAGACCCGGTCGGGCGGCGGCTTCGGGGAGTGGTGCACGGCGACCGCCACGGCGTTCGTCGCTCGCTGGGCCTCGTGGTGCGGGAAGAGCGAGGCGATGTGCCCGTCAGGTCCCACCCCCAGCAGCACGACATCGAAGCCGCCCTGCCCATGCGTTCGGAGGGTCTGCGCGTACGCTTCGGCGCTCGCTTCGGCGCTCTGCGTCGTGTCAGGGCCGCTGACCCGGTGCACCTTCTCGGCGTCGAGCCCGAGGCCGGCCAGGCCGGCGTCGTCGTTCTGGGTGTCGTTGCGGTCAGCATCGCCCGCAGGCAGGTACCGCTCATCGCCCCACCACACCCGAACGCGTGACCAGTCGATGGCTGAGCGGCCAGGTACCTGGGCGACCGAAGCGATGATCGCCGAGCCCATCGAGCCCCCGGTCAAGGCGATCTGAGCCTCCGGTTGGCGTGCCTGCGCGTCGACCAGGGCCGTCACCAGACGGGCCGCCGCGGCATCCGCCAGCGACTGTTTGGTGGGGTGAACCACCACGACCGGCGTGGCCCTCACTTTGCTGCCTTCTTCGCCGCCGTCGTGCCCGCAGCCTTCTTGGCGGGCTTCTTCGGTGCTGATGTCGTCTTCTTGGCGGCCGTGGGCGGTGCCTGCGCCGCCTTCTTGCTGGTAGCACCCTTCCGGGTCGCTGCCGACCTGGCGGCGGAGTCGGTCACCTTCTCGCGCGACGTCCGCTTGCCGGCGAGCTTGCGGGCCGTGGCGGTACGCACCTCGTCGTTGCTGCCGCTGTCGGGAGCCGACCCTGCGGACACCATGGCCGAGGCCTCCTGCGCCGAGTCGTCACGACCGATGCGGGCCGCCAACCGACGGGCCGCGGCCAGGTCTGGAGCCTTGCCGGCCTTCGCGGCCGCGGTGGCCGACTGGCGGGCTGGGGTCAGCCTTTCGACCCCGTGAAGCAAGGCGTCCTCGTAGGTGTTGTCGGGATCGAGCCGTCGCAGCTCGTCGGCGAGGCACTCGGGGAGGTCGCGGCGGGGCAGGCTGATGCGGCGGTCGGGCTGGCCGGCCTGAGACAGCGTGGCTACGGCGTCGCCCGGACGCACCAGGTCGATCGGGCCGCTCGCGCGTTCGAGGCGCACCGAGGTGATGCCAGAGCCGCGGGGTGTGGAGACCCGTCGCACCGGCACCTTGAGCCGGAACGAGAGCCAGGCCGCCAGCAGCTCGGACGAGGGGGAGTCGGGGGCCCCCGCCACGACGGCCCCGGTGATCTGCTCGTAGGGGGGTTGGTCAAGGGCAGCCGCCAGCAGCCCGCGCCAGCGGGTGACCCGCGTCCACGCCAGGTCGGAGTCGCCGGGCGCATAGTTCGCCGCCCGCTTCTTCAACATCTGCCGAGCGTTGCGGTTCTGGGCCGAGTCGGTGATGCGGCGCTGGGCCATGGCTCCGATGGGGTCAGCCGCCACGTCGTCAGGGGCTTCCCCCGGCCACCACGCCACGATGGGCGAGTCGGGCAGCAGGAGGGGGACCACGACGCTCGGGCCATGACCGGCCAAGGCGCCGTAGAGGCGCAGCACGACGATCTCGCTCGCACCGGCATCACCGCCGAGCCGGATCTGTGCGTCGAGGCGGTTGCGGCCACGGCGATCGCCGGAGATGACGACGACGATGCGGCAGGGGTGTTGCCGGCTGGCCTGGTTGGCCACCTCGATAGCTTCGCTGGCGTCGGTGTCCTGCACGATCACGACAAGGGTGAGCACGCGGCCCAGGGCCATCGCCCCAACCTCGTTGCGCAACCGCACCAACGTCTTGCTGATGGCCGTGGTGCTGGTCTCGGTGAGGTCGCGGATCACGGCATCCTCCACTTGCGTCCGTCGCGTTCGAGCATGGCGTCGGCAGAGGCGGGGCCCCATGTGCCGGAGGTGTACTGCTCCGGCTTGCCGCTCTTGGCCCAGTGCTTCATGAGGGGGTCGAGGATGCGCCACGACGACTCGACCTCTTCGTGCCGTGGGAAGAGCGGTGGGTCGCCCAGCAGCACGTCGAGGATGAGGCGTTCGTAAGCCTCGGGCGAGGCTTCGGTGAACGAGCTGCCGTAGCCGAAGTCCATGGTGACGTCGCGAACCTCCATCTGTGCGCCCGGAACCTTGGAGCCGAACCGGATCGTGACCCCTTCGTCGGGCTGCACTCGAATGACGATCGCGTTCTGGCCGAGCTCTTCGGTGGCGGTGTGCTCGAACGGAAGGTGCGGTGCCTTCTTGAACACGACCGCGATCTCGGTGACCCGCTTGCCGAGCCGCTTGCCCGTGCGCAGGTAGAACGGCACGCCGGCCCACCGACGCGTGTCGACCTCGAGGGCGACGGCCGCGAAGGTCTCGGTCGTCGAATGCGCATCGACGCCGTCCTCGTCGAGGTAGCCGACGACCTCCTCGGCGCCCTGCCATCCCGCGGCGTACTGGCCCCGGGCCGAACCCTTCTCGAGGCTCGCCGGCAACACCACAGCCGAGAGCACCTTCTCCTTCTCGGCCCGGAGGTTCTTGGCGTCGAACGAGACGGGCTCCTCCATGGCGGTCAGTGCCAGCAGCTGCAGGAGGTGGTTCTGGATCACGTCTCTGGCCGCGCCGATGCCGTCGTAGTAGCCGGCCCGACCGGCGATCCCGATGTCCTCGGCCATCGTGATCTGCACATGGTCAACGTAGTTGGCGTTCCAGACCGGCTCGAACAGCTGGTTGGCGAAGCGCAGCGCCAGCAGGTTCTGCACCGTCTCCTTGCCGAGATAGTGGTCGATGCGGAACACCGAGTCGGGGGTGAAGACGCTCTCGACGATCTTGTTGAGCTCCTGGGCGCTCTTGAGGTCGTGACCGAACGGCTTCTCAATGATCACCCGTCGCCAGTGGTCGCCCTCGGCGCGGGTCAGCCCACTCCGCTCGAGGTGCTCGCAGACGGTGGCGAAGAAGCCGGGCGGGACCGAGAGGTAGAAGGCATGGTTACCGCCGGTGCCCCGCTCCTGGTCGAGCTCGTGCACCGTCTTGGCCAGCAGGTCGAAGGCGGCCGGGTCATCGAAGGTGCCCGGTACGAAGCGGAAGCCCTCTGAGAGGTTGCGCCACACGTCTTCGCTGAACGGGGTTCGGGCGTGCGCCTTGACCGCGTCGTGCACCACCTTGCCGAAGTCCTGGGTGGCCCAGTCTCGTCGGGCGAAGCCGACGAGCGAGAACCCGGGCGGCAGCAGGCCACGGTTGGCGAGGTCGTAGATCGCCGGCATCAGCTTCTTGCGGGCGAGGTCGCCGGTGACGCCGAAGAGCACCAGCCCGCACGGGCCCGCGATGCGGGGCAGCCGTTTGTCCTGGACGTCACGCAGCGGGTTGACGCCCGGGGCCACGCGAGCCGGACTCACTCACCGTCTCCGACGGTCGACGGTGACAGCAACCCCGACAGCGACACCGACAACGACACCGAAACCGCGTGCGGCCTCGCACGGCGGCAGGGCAATGACGGGGGAGCGGCCGGTTCGATGGGTCTGCCGCTCACGCCTGTGCCTTCTTCATCTCGTCGGTCACGCCCGAGAGCAGCTCACCCCAGGCCTTCTCGAACTTCTCGACGCCTTCGACCTCGAGCAGGTCGACCACCTCGGAGTACGAGACCCCTTGGCGGTCAAGGTCATCGAGCACGTTGCTGGCCTGCTCGTAGCCCCCGGTGACGGTGTCGCCGTGGATGTCGCCGTGGTCGGCCGTGGCCTCAAGGGTCTTGCCGGGCATGGTGTTGACGACGTCGGCCGCCACGAGCTCGGTGACGTACATGGTGTCGGGGTAAGCAGGGTCCTTCACCCCCGTGGACGCCCACAAGGGGCGCTGCACGTTGGCTCCCTCGTCGGCGAGGGAACCCCAGCGGGGAGTCGAGAAGACCTCTTCGA
>JBBSTU010000028.1:0-27623 GCA_038235595.1 Actinomycetales bacterium
ACCGGTACTGGTCGGTGTGCAGGTACCAGTAGGCAGTCTGAATCATGTTGCGCGGCGGGCGCATCCAGTCGAGCGCGTTGGCCAGCTGGGTGTAGCCAGTGAGCGGCCGCACCTTCTCCTGGCCGACGTAGTGGGCCCACCCGCCACCGTTCACGCCTTGGCAACCGGTGAGCGTGGTCAGCGCCAGGAACGTGCGGTAGATGGTGTCGGAGTGGAACCAGTGGTTGGTCCCGGCCCCCATGAGAATCATCGAACGGCCATGGGAGTCGACAGCGTTCTGGGCGAACTCCCGGCCGATCCGCTCGGCCGCCTCCGCGGTGACCCCCGTGACCGTCGCCTGCCAGGCCGGCGTGTAGGGGCAGGTTGCGTCGTCGTAGCCGGTGGGCCACTCGCCCGGGAGCCCCGGCCGCCCGACACCGTACTGAGCCAGCATGAGGTCGAAGACGGTGGTCACCAGCCGGCCGGCCACCCGGCGTGCGGGCACCCCGCGACGGATGACGCCCACGTTGCCCTGCCCGGCGTCGAACCGGGGCAGGTCGACCGAGACGGTGACCTCGGCGCCGTCGAGCAGCGACAGCCTGGGCTCGATGTCACCCAGGTCGAGGTTCCACTTCCCCTCCCCCGTCTCGCCGTAACGATGCCCGAGAGTGCCGTGCGGCACCCTGATGCGGTCGGTGGTCGCATCGACGAGCACCGGCTTGAACGCGGCGTTCTCGGCTTCGGGCTCGATCTCGTCAGTCAGATCAGCGGCGGTGAGAAACTTGCCGGCGGTGTGGGTGAGCTCGCCGTCGGCGTCGTGGGCGGCATCCAGGGTGACCAGGAACGGCAGGTCGCTGAACTTCTTGACGTAGTCGGTGAAGTACGGCGTCTGGCGATCGACGTAGAACTCCTTGATGATGACGTGGCCCATCGCCATCGCCAGCGCGCCGTCGGTGCCCGGCTCGGCCGGCAGCCACTCGTCGGCGAACTTGGTGCTGTCGGCGTAGTCGGGCGAGACGACGATGACCTTCTGGCCGCGGTAGCGCGCCTCCACCATCCAGTGCGCGTCAGGCGTGCGGGTCACCGGGACGTTCGTGCCCCAGATGATCAGGTAGCCGGCATCCCACCAGTCCCCAGACTCGGGCACATCGGTCTGGTCGCCGAACACCTGCGGCGAGGCGACCGGCATGTCGGCGTACCAGTCGTAGAAGCTGAGCATCGACCCGCCGATGAGGTTGACGAAGCGCGCGCCCGAGGCGTGCGAGACCATCGACATCGCCGGGATGGGCGAGAAACCGGCGACCCGGTCAGGCCCCCACCTGCGGATGGTGTGCACGTGGGCGGCAGCGACGATCTCGATGGCCTCGTCCCACGAGGCTCGGACCAGGCCGCCCTTGCCGCGGGCGCTCTTGTAGCGAGCCGAGCGCACCGGGTCTTCGGTGATGTCGGCCCACGCCAGCACCGGGTCGGTCAGCCGCGCCTTGGCCTCTCGGTACATCTCCAACAGCACGCCGCGGATGTACGGGTACCTGGTGCGAGTCGGGGAGTAGGTGTACCACGAGAACGACGCCCCGCGGGGGCATCCCCTCGGCTCGTACTCCGGCTTGTCGGGCCCCGTGGTCGGGTAGTCGACGGCCTGGGTCTCCCAGGTGATGATCCCGTCTTTGACGTAGACGTTCCAGGAGCACGAGCCCGTGCAGTTGACCCCGTGCGTCGACCGGACGACCTTCTCGTGGCTCCACCGGTCGCGGTAGAAGGCATCACCGGAGCGCCCGCCGACCTTGATCAGGGCTCGCCCATCGGGAGAGACCTCTTGTTTCGGGGTGAAGAACCGACGAGTGCTGATCAACGCATCCGTCAGCTTGCTGTTCATCGTCGTGCTCACCGAGACCCGCTTCCCGCCGGCCCGGTTGGACCGACTTGAAATCGCTCGCGGTCCCCGATCTGCCGCCTCCAAGCGAGCTGTGCGCCAGGGCGACCGTGATCTTCACGTTAGCAACGTCAGTCGATTTCGTCACGCAATCGACTGACCGCACCCACCAACGGTCAACCGGCCGGCAGTCGCGTTGCCCGCAGCACATGCCAGGGCTCCCGGCACGGTCTGCCCCCGGCCAGGTCAGACGTCGCTTGCGCGCCGCGGGGGGTGGTTACGAACGGCAGGCTCACGCGCACCGCAGGCGTGCTGTTTGCCCTAGCCAGCCGGACCCTCAGGTGACCAGAATCGGGGGATGGACCTGTCACCATTCGGCGTACGCGCGAGTGCAGGCACGCTGCGCGCCTCCGCGGGTGTCGTGTTGGATCACCCGTGGTCCGACGGCGCGGTCGTCGTCACACCGGTTGGCAACGGCGCCCAGGGGCTGCACCTGTCTGTGGCGCTGTGCGTGCTGAACGACACCTACCGTGAGGCTGCGCGACTGGGGATCGGGGTGGACGACGTTGCGGTGGAGGCCGACGGCTGCTTCGACGATGCGTGGCACTCGACCGGGATCGACTACGCAGTCACGGTCGACGCGAGAGCCTCGGCGCAGGACGTAGCGCGCCTGGGCGCTGTGGTCGACGAGGTGGCAGAGATCCCACGGGCGATCCGTGCCGGGGCGAGGGTGACGAGGCGCAGGTAGGCACGCGTGGGCTAGTGTCGCAGCCCACCAGACTCCCCAGGACGTCAGCGCGGTCTGGCGCTCAGCGACGAGGCCGAACCGCCAGGTACACGGTGTTGGCCGACTCCCCACCCGTGAGCGGGTTGGGAAACGAGACCACGTGGGCGTCGGCCTGCTCGAAGGCCTCGGCCATTCTGCGCACCACCTCAGGCTCGGGTGGCTCGTCAGACCACAGCGCGAAGGCCCCGTCGTCGGCGAGCATCGCGGCGACTCGCGCGAACCCCGGGGCCGTGTATAGGTCACCGTGGTCGTCCCGGAGCAGCCAGTCGGGTGCATGGTCGATGTCCAGCAGTACCGCGTCATAGGTTCGGTCGGCGCGACCCCCGCGAACCAAGGCGAAGAAGTCGTCGCACACGAGGCGCACCCGCGGGTCGGAGGACAGTCCCTGGGTGTCGGGGATGAGGTCGCGATCGTGCCATGAGATGACGATCTGCAGGGCCTCGATGACGGTCAGCTCGGTGACCCGGTCGTCGCCGAGCGCCGCCACCGCGGTGTAGCCGAGTCCGAGCCCGCCCACCAGCACGGTCAGTGACGTGCCGGTCACGGCCGCGAGGCCGATCCGGGCCAGCTCACGCTCACCGGTGGTGAACTGACTGGACATGAGAAAGTCATCCCCGAGCTTGACCTCGTGCACGTTCCGCTCCGTGACACGGTCCCAGCGCCGGCGAAGGCTGATGGCTCCCCAGGGGGTGTCGCCCCAGTCGAGCTCCTCGATCTGCATCCGTCGAGACTAGTTCTGTTCACGGGCGCTCGTTGCTGCCGCTGCGAGCTCGTCTCACTCAGCCCGACGCAACGGGCCCTACCCGCATCCGGGCCTCACGCCTTTGTGGAGTCGAGGTGGGCCCGACGTCCGTCGCGGTCCAGCACGACGATGATCTCGACCGGGTCATCGGCCGTGGTGATCGCGTGCGGCACCATCGTCGAGAACTGCGCTGACTGGCCCTGCTCAACGAGCACGACGCGCTCACCGAGGTGCAGTCTGGCGGTTCCCGAGAGCACGGTGAACCACTCGTGCCCCGGGTGCACGCCGAGCGGGCCGGTGGGGCGTCGAGCCGTGATCCGCATCTTCGCCACCACGAGCCCGTGGGGCTCGTCCTCGCGGGTGAGCAGCCACGTCGTGCGGCCGTGGGCGGTGTCGCGGCGCGGGTGGATCACCACGTCGTCGTCGCCCGCGAGCTCGACGAGCTGGTCGATGCTCGTGCCGAGGGCTCGAGCGATGGGGCTGAGCTGGTCGATGGCGATCCGGCGGTGTCCGGTCTCGATTCGGCTGAGCGTCGAGGCGCTGAGACCGCACCGCCTGGCGAGGGCATCGAGCGACCAGCCGCGGGCGAGGCGGAGACCGCGGACTCGGGCACGGATCACCGAGTCGAGGTCGAGGGCGATTGCTTGCGTCATTGGCAAGATGGTATGTCTTGTACGCAAGAGTCTCCTACCGTGGGGGTCATGTCGCACTCCCAACACGATGACTCCCCCCGACCCCACGCGGGGCTCGGCCCTGCCGACGGTCACGGCGTTCAGGCCCACACCCACGACGGTACGGCGCTCGATGCCGGGCTCGACGACCTGCTCGACCTCGATGGGCAGGTCCTGCGGGACTACTGGGACGCTGCGCTCGACCGGGTGACCACAGCCGTCACAGACGGGCACGAGCGTGATCGCGTGGCTCCGACCCGCGTCATCGACCTCGGCGCCGGCACCGGCACCGGGGCGCTGGGGCTGGCGCGTCGGCTGCCGGCTGCCGAGGTCGTCGCCATCGACGTCTCAGAGCAGTCGCTCGCTCGCGTGGACGCCAAGGCACAGGCCGACGGGCTCGGTGAGCGGGTACGCACACTGGTGGCCGACCTTGACGCCGGCTGGCCCGACCTCGCTCCGATCGACCTCACGTGGGCCTCGATGTCGCTGCACCACCTCGCCGAACCGACGCGCTCGCTCTCGGAGCTGCGTCGCATCACCCGAGGCGACGGGCTGATCGCCGTCGCCGAGTTCGACGAGCCCCTACGCTTCCTGCCCGAGAATCTCGGCATCGGCCGAGCCGGCTTCGAGACGCGGGCGCTCGAGGCGCTCGCGAGGGTCCACGCGGAGTCTCTGCCGACCCTGGGTGCGTCCTGGGCTGCGGTGCTCGGCCAGGCAGGATGGACGGTCGTCGACCAGCACGACTTCGTGATCGACGAACGCTCGCCGGGGCACCCGCTGGCCGGCCGGTACGCCCGAGCCTGGTTCGACCGACTCTCGCACGGACTCGCCGACCGCCTCGCCGCCGACGACGGGCTCACGCTCGAGGCACTGCTCGACAACGCAAGCCCACAGGCGTTGCTGCACCGCACCGACCTGCACCTGCATGGCGTGCGCACGGTCACGCTCGCCCGGCCCTGACCGGCCAGGCCGTTTTCGAGGCTGGCGTCGCCCTCGCTCGGTGCCGTGACACCTGCCGGCCCCGCCGAGGCCGGACGGTCTCGGCGGTGGTTTGATCAAAACATGCGCATCTTCTTCACCGGGGGCAGCGGCAAGGCCGGCAGGCACGTCGCGCCGTACCTGGCCGAGCACGGTCATCAGGTCACCAACGCCGACCTCGTCCCGTTGGGACACCCGGCTGTGGCCGATCTGAGGGTCGACCTCACCGACACCGGCGAGACCTACTCGGCGTTGGCCGGGCTGGCGAGGATGGACGAGCTCGAGCTGGCGCACCAGCCGGCCTACGACGCTGTCGTGCACTTCGCCGCCGTGCCAGCGATCCTGCTCACGTCTGATGCGAAGACCTACGCGACGAACGTACTCAGCACCTACAACGTGCTCGAGGCCGCGACACGGCTAGGGGTGCGCAAGATCGTGTTCGCCTCCTCGGAGACGACCTACGGGATCTGCTTCGCCCAGGGCGAGCGGCGACCGCAGTACGTGCCGGTCGATGAGAACCACCCGACGGTTCCCGAGGACGCGTACGCGATGTCCAAGGTGGCCAATGAGGTGACGGCGCGCTCCTTCCAAGCCCGCACTGGCAGCGACATCTACGGCCTGCGGATCAACAACGTCATCGAGCCGCACGAGTACGCCGAGAAGTTCCCCGACTTCCTTGCCGACCCGTCGCTGAGGCGCCGCAACATCTTCGCCTACATCGACACCCGTGACCTCGGCCAGATGGTGCAACGTTGTCTGGAGGTCGACGGGCTCGGCTACGAGGTTTTCAACGTTGCCAACGCAGACATGTCTGTCGCTGCGACGAACCAGGAGATTCTGGACCGCTTCTACGACGGGGTGACGCTGAGTCGGCAGATGGGACGTGACGAGACGTTCTACTCGATCGAGAAGGCCCGCGAGCTGCTTGGCTATACGCCGCAGCACTCGTGGCGCGACGTGCTGCCGGACCCCAGAGCGCAGACCTGAACGACACCAGACGCGCGCCGGTGCCGAACCCGTCCACCCTCCTTGTCCGAGCGACGCAGAGTGAGGCGGAGCGAAAAAGGCTTGGAGCAGCGTGACCGATGTCGGTGGCTGGTGTCAGGATGGGCCGGTGGCGTCAGACAATCGCATGGTGGCCTTGGGCTTTGGCAAGTTCGCGCGAGCCGACCGCATCTTCGCGCTCGAGCGAATCACCGGTGAGCAACGCGGCGACGGCCAACGCACCCGGGTCTAGATCGATGGAGTCGCCGAGCCCTTGATCGCCTCACGAACCGAGGGCACGATCCTGCGAGACATGGGAGAGGAAGCAGCCATCGTCGGGCCCGAGCTCGACGAGGCGCTCGACCTGGCCGCACGGCTGGCGGCCGCAGCCGATGCGGGCCGGGTAGACCTGAGTGACCTCGGCCGTCGAGCGCGACGCCTGTTGGCCTCGACGACTGCTTCCGCGTCTGACTGACCCCGCTGAGACTGGCCATCGGGCCGCTGCCCGCGATCGCGGAGTCACCCCCGGTGACTGGCGATGTTGATGACGGCGCCGTCTGGAGCGCGCCTGACGATCACGAGTCACGAGCTGCAGGCTGGTCACGACCTTCCTGGCACCAGAGATGCCCTCCCACCCTGCCCGCCGGTACTTTCGACGATCGCCGCGTCGAGTGGCCAGTTCCGTACGGCGCATTCGTGTACGAAAGTGGCCACTCGACTTGGATGACGGTCGTCAGTGCAGGATCACGGTTCGGTTGCCGTGCAGGATGACTCGGCTCTCGCAGTGCCAGCGCACCGCGTTCGACAGGGCCTTGCACTCGGTGTCGCGGCCGGCCGCGGCGAGGTCGTCCGGGGTGTCGGCGTGGTCGACCTCGCGCACCTGCTGCGAGATGATCGGCCCCTCGTCGAGATCGGCGCTGACGTAGTGCGCGGTGGCGCCGACCGTCTTGACGCCCCGGTCGTAGGCCTGGTGGTAAGGCTTGGCCCCCTTGAAGCTCGGCAGGAACGAGTGATGGATGTTGATGGCCCGGCCGCTCAGCTCCCCCACGAGGTGGTCGCTGAGAATCTGCATGTAGCGGGCCAGCACCACCAGCTCGACGTCGAGCTCGTCGACCAGCCGCAGCAGCTCGGCCTCGGCCGCCGGCTTCGTGTCGGGGGTCACCGGCACGTGGTGGAACGGGATGCCGTGCCACCGCACGAGCGACTCGTGGTCGCGGTGGTTCGACACGACGGCCACCACCTCAATGGGCAGCTCACCGACGCGGGCGCGGAAGAGCAGGTCGTTGAGGCAGTGCGAGAACTTCGACACCATGATCAGCACCCGGCGCGGCGCGGCGGCCGATCGCAGCTCGAAGCGCATGTCGAACTGCGTCGCCACCTCGCCGAAGTCCGCCGTCAGTCGGGCAACCAGGTCACCCGCGTCGCCCGCGTCGGCTCCGGCATCCGTCGTCTCGCTGGATGCCGCTGACGGAACCGAGAAGTGCACGCGCAGGAAGCAGTGGCCGTGACGCGCGTCGTCGAACTGCTTGAGCTCGCGGATGTCGCCGTGGTGCTCGAGCAGGAAGCCCGACACGGCATTGACGATCCCCGGCCGCTCTGGGCAGTCGAGCGTCAGCACGTACCCGCCTCCGGCCGTGAACCGGCTTCTGACCGCAGGCTGCTGCGGCGACGGGTCCGGGGCCGCTCCAACGGTCTTGGCACCAACAGCACTCATGACAGAGCCTTCCTCAGGTGGGATCTCTCAGCACTCGATGACGTTGACGGCGAGACCTCCGCGGGAGGTCTCCTTGTACTTGATCTTCATGTCGGCGCCGGTCTCACGCATGGTCTTGATGGCCTGGTCGAGGGTTACCTTGTGGTGCCCTCCGCCGTGGCGCGAGAGCCGGGCGGCGTTGATGGCCTTGACCGAGGCGATGGCGTTGCGCTCGATGCACGGGATCTGCACCAGGCCGCCGACCGGGTCGCAGGTGAGACCGAGGTTGTGCTCGATGCCGATCTCGGCCGCGTTCTCGACCTGCTCGGGCGTGCCGCCGAGCACGGCGGCCAGCCCACCGGCCGCCATCGAGCACGCGGACCCGACCTCGCCCTGGCACCCCACCTCGGCGCCCGAGATCGACGCGCCGAGCTTGAAGAGGATGCCGATCGCGGCCGCCGTGAGCAGGAACTCGACGACCTTGTCGTCGTCGGCCCCGTCGACGAAGCGCGTGTAGAAGTGCAGCACCGCGGGGATGATGCCGGCCGCGCCGTTGGTGGGCGCCGTGACGATGCGTCCGCCGGAGGCGTTCTCCTCGTTGACCGCCAGCGCGTAGAGGTTGACCCACTCCATCGCCCACAACGGGTCGAGCATGGGGCCTCCACCTTCTCGCGCCGTCGCCTCCTGCTCACGCAGCTGCTTGCGCAGCTCGGGAGCCCTCCGGCGCACCTTCAGTCCGCCGGGCAGGGTCGTCTCGGTTCGGGTGCAGCCGGTCTCGACGCACTCCTGCATGACGTCCCAGAGGTGGAGCAGCTGGGATCGCACCTGCGCCTCGGTGCGCCACGACAGCTCGTTGGCCATCATCACCTGCGCGACCGACAGGTCGTTCTCGCGGCAGTGCGCCAGCAGCTCCTTGCCCTTCTCGAAGGGGTAGGCCACCGGGGTCTCGTCTTCCACGACGCGGTCACTGCCGCTCGCCCCCTCGTCGACGACGAAGCCGCCGCCGACGGAGTAGTAGGTGCGGTGCAGCAGCGAGACGCCGCTGCCGTCGAAGGCCTCGAACGTCATCCCGTTCGGGTGCGTGGGCAGTGAGCGACGCCGGTGCATGGTGAGGTCTTCGTCGGTGTCGAAGTCGATGTCGCGGATGCCGCCCAGGTGCAGCCGTCCGCTCGCGCGCACCGCCTTGACCCGGTCCAACGCCCGGTCGGTGTCGACCGTCTCGGGGTCTTCACCCTCGAGGCCGAGCAGCACCGCCCGGTCAGAACCGTGCCCGTGCCCGGTGGCACCGAGGGAACCGTAGAGCTGGGCGTCGACCCGGGTCGTCGCCCCGATCAGGCCCAGCTCACCGAGCGCCAGGGCGAACCGGCGGGCCGCCCGCATCGGGCCGACCGTGTGTGACGACGACGGCCCGATGCCCACGGAGAAGAGGTCGAGAGCGCTGAGTGCCATCAGGAGAACTCCCGCATCCCGTCTGCCAGCCAGCCCACGACGTGTTCGGCGAAGGACGCGCGTGGCATCAGCAGCCAGGTGTCGTCAGCCGAGCGCCAGAGGATCACGGCGACCGACTCCATCTGCGTCGACACGGCCCGACCGACCGGGAACTCCCGGGGGTGCAGGTCGAGCTCGATCGTCTTGTCGAGCACCGCCCGCGCCTTCGGGCCCGACAGCTCGAGGGTCGTACGGTTCGACGAGACGTCGACAACCTGACCGCGTCGCTCGCCGAGCGCCGCGTTCAGCGACTCGACCACCGCGGTGATCGCCACCCCCGTGTGCGCCTCGTCGCCGAGCACGGCCAGCCACTCGTCGGGCGAGACCCAGACGACCGACACGGAGCCTCCGTCGCCGCCTTCAGCACGCTCGCCCTGGGCCACGTCACCCACCGCGCTCGGCAAGGTCACGCCGAGAGCGCCGCCCACGGCCGCCACGGCCTCGGGTGAGGTGGCGCGGATGGTGATCTGGGTGAGGAAGGGAACCTCGCGCAGGCGAACCTGCTCCCCACCGGCCGCCTCCATCAGCTCGGCGAGGTGATGGGCGGGGCTGCGCCGGTAGCCCAGCACAGCAGCATCCGTCGTTCCCGTCGTTGCCGGCTTGACCGTCATGTGCTCAGCCATCTCGGCGAGCTCCTTCCTTGTCGTAGAGCACGGGTTCGCGCACCTCGACCTCGGTGAACTGGCCACCGAACGAAGCGAGCAGCGTCTGACCGACCCGGGTGGGCCCGTCCTTGACGAGGGCGAGAGCGAAGCTGCGACCCAACGCCTGGCTGTGGTAGCTCGAAGTGACGAAGCCCACCATCGCGATGGGCGCACTCGGCAGCCCCTCGCCGGTGTAGTCACCCAGCGCCTCGGGCTCGATGAGCTGGGCGCCCTCGGGCAGGCGCAGCGTGTGGTCGAGCGGCAGCACACTGACGAGCTGCTTGCGGCCCGGCTCGGTGTGCGCCGCCCGCGAGAACGAGCGCTTGCCGATGAACTCCTTGGTCTTGCTGACCACCCAGTCCATGCCGAGGTCGTGCGGGGTGATGGTGCCGTCGGTCTCCTGCCCCACGATGGGGAAGGCCTTCTCGGCGCGCAGCACGTGCATCGTCTCGGTGCCGTACGGCGTGATGTCGAACTCCGCGCCCGCGGCTGCAACGTCCTCCCAGACCTTGAGGCCGTACCAGCGCGGCACATTGATCTCGTAGGCGAGCTCGCCCGAGAAGGTGATGCGGCAGATCCGGGCGTCGATGCCCGAGGCGAGCGTCGTCTCACGGAACTCCATGAAGCCGAAACCCTCTTTCGACACGTCGAGGTCGGGGGCCAGCTTGGCGATGACCTCGCGCGAACGCGGCCCCACCACAGCGACGGTCGACCACTGCTCGGTCACCGAGGTGAGCGTGACGTCGAGCTCGGGCCACTCGGTCTGGCTCCACTCCTCGAGCCAGTCGAGCACCTTGGCCGCGCCGCCGGTGGTGGTCGTCATGAAGAAGCGGTCGTCGGCGAGACGCAGCGTGACACCGTCGTCGAACACCATGCCTGAGACGGTACACATGACGCCGTAACGCCCCTTGCCCACGGGCAGCTTGAGGAACGGGTTGGTGTAGATGCGGTTGAGAAACTCGGGAGCGTCAGCCCCCCGGATCTCGATCTTGCCCAGCGTGGTCGCGTCCATGAAGGCCACCCCTTCGCGAGCGGCCCGGCACTCGCGCGCCACCGCGGCGTCCATGTCCTCCCCCTCCTGGGGGTAGAACCACGGGCGCTTCCACTGCCCGACGTCCTCGAAGCGGGCGCCGTGCTCGACGTGCCACGAGTGGGCCGGGCTGGTGCGGGCCGCGTCGAACAGGGAGCCGCGGCCACGACCGGCCAGTGCCGTGAACGCCACCGGGGTGAACGGCGCGCGGAAGGTCGTCGTGCCGATCGTGCCCGGCGTGGGCCGGCGGGCCGGCTGACCCGATGCCGTCAGCTCCACCGAATCGGCTGCATCCTGACCAGGCTGACCGGCCGGGATCGCCTTGGCGTCGTTGCCCGAGAGCAGCTGGGTTAGCAGGCCGATCGTGTTGACGCCACCGATCTTGCCCTGGTCGATGCCGGTGCTGATCGAGGTGTAGCGCTTGACATGCTCCACCGAGCGCATGCCGGCCCCCGTCGCGCGCAGCACGTCGGCCGCGGTGTTGTCGCGGTGCGGGTCGACGAAGTGCGTGTCAAGGGAGCCGTCGGGCGCGGGCACGGCCCACACCGGCCGCACCGTGCCGACGGCGCGGTGCTGCCGGGCGCGCCAGACCTCGGCGCTCTCGGCCACACCGCCACCGTCTTCAGCACTGCTGGATGCCGGGAAGCCGGCAGCCTCGGCAGCGCCCCGACCCGCGCGGGCTCCCTCGATGAGGCAGTCGTCGGTGTCGTAGGTGCCGTTGCCGGCGCCGACGACGAACTGGTTCTTGACTCCGGCCGACGGCACGAAGCCGGAAAGCACGTCGTCCCAGGCGAGCTGGCCCTGACGTTGGCTGTGCAGGCTCACGTTGGGCGTCCATCCGCCCGAGACTGCGACGAGGTCGCAGGCGAGCAGCTGCGCGTCGCCGGCCAGCTGGCCGGCGTCGTCGATCGGCGCCACGAACGCGCCGGTGACGGCCTCGCTGCCTTCGATGCCCACCACAGCGGATGCCGTGTGCACCGTGAGGCCGGCCCGCCGAGCACCTTCCTGAGCACTGGTGGCGGCCTTGACCTCTGAACGCGCGTCAACGACCGTGACCCTCGCGCCGGCCTTCGTCAGACAGCGTGCCGTCTCGTAGGCGGAGTCGTTGGTGGTGAACAGCACCACGTCGTGACCCGGCAGGGCCGCCCACCGCTCGAGGTAGGTCTTCACGGCGGAGGCCAGCATGACGCCGGGAACATCGTTGTCGCTGAACACGATCGGGCGCTCGAAGGCGCCTACCGCAAGCACGACCTGGCCGGCCGTGACGTGCCAGAGCCGCTGACGCGAGATGCCCTCGTGGGCCGAGGCCACGTCGTCGCGCTTCTCGAGCGCCACGAGGAAGTTGTTGTCGTAGCTGCCGAACACGCAGGTGCGGGTCAACACGGTCACCTCGGGGGCGGCCTCGAGCTCGGCCCGCACACTGGCGACGTAGTCGAGGGCGCCCTGGCCTGCGACGGTGATGGTGGGGTCGGACAGCAGGGAGCCGCCGAGCTCGAAGTCCTGCTCGAAGAGCACGACCCGGGCTCCGCCGGAGGCCGCCTCCTTGGCCGCGGCGAGACCGGCCGGGCCGGAGCCGATGACGGCCACGTCGGCGTGCACGTGCATCTTGTCGTACTCGTTGGGGTCGGGGCGGTCGTCGAGCACCCCGATGCCGTCGAGCAAGGTGACGTCGAGGCCGTCGCGCAGCTCGAGCGTGGTGGCGGGCAACATCGACTCGTTGTGGTCGCTGTTGACGCGAACGAACGCGTTGGGCTCCTCGACGCCGGCGCTCAGCACACCGCGCGGGCGGCGCAGGTAGATGGAGTCGCCCACTCGCAGGCGGCCGTTGGCCACGAGCGCCGAGGCAAGCGTGTCACCGGCGTAGCCCGTCAGAGCCGTGCCGTCGATGGTGAACCCGATGGGCTGGTCGCGATCGAGGCGCCCGCCGCGCTCGAGGCGGCCCCCCTGGTCGTTCTGGTGCTGGGTCATGCTCCAACCTCCTTCGTCGCGAGTGGTGCCTTCGGCAGCCCGTCGGGCCGTGCCTGGTCGAGGCGGTACACGTGGGTGATCTCGTAGGTGTGCGTGTTGCGAACGGCGTTGAACCACTTGCGGCATCCGGCCGAGTGCTGCCAGCGCTCGGCGTAGCTGCCCCGGGGGTTGTCGCGGTAGAAGAGGAACTGCGCCCACTGCTCGTCGGTGAGGGCGTCGGGGTTCTCGGGGTAGGCCACGTGGGCCTGCCCGCCGTAGGTGTACTCGGTCTCGTTGCGTGGCCCGCAGAACGGGCAGGGGATGACCATCATGGCGAAAGGCTCCTTGCCGTCAGTACTGTCAGTGTTCTCAGTGAGCCACGGCGGCAGCGCCGTGCTCGTCGATGAGGGCGCCGGTGACGAAACGGTCGAGGCCGTAGCCCCGGTTGAGCGGGTGCGGCTCGTCGTGGGCGATGGTGTGGGCGTAGGCGAGGCCGGCAGCGGGAACGGCCTTGAAACCGCCGGTGCCCCAGCCACAGTTGACGTACATCTGGTCAACGGGCGTCAGGCCCATGACCGGTGAGGCGTCGAGCGTGACGTCGACCACCCCGCCCCAGGTGCGCAGCAGGTGTGCGCGGGCGAAGATCGGGAAGAGCTCGACGGCCGCCGCCATCTGGTGCTCGATCACGTGGAACGAGCCGCGCTGGCCGTAGCCGTTGTAGGCGTCGACGCCGGCGCCCATCACCAGCTCACCCTTGTGGGCCTGCGACACGTAGACGTGCACGTGGTTGCTCATCACGACCGTGGGGTGCACGATCTCGTGCAGCTCGGAGACGAGCGCCTGCAGGGGGTGGCTCTGGATCGGCACCCGGAACCCGGCCATGTCGGCCAGCACCGAGGTGTAGCCGGCGGCGGCGAGGGCGACCTTGCCGGCGTTGATCCGGCCCCGGTTGGTCTCGACCCCGACTACGCGGTCACCGTCCATGACGAACCCGGTGACCTCACAGTTCTGGATGAGGTCGACGCCCAGCTCGTTGGCGCGCCGGGCGTAGGCCCAGGCCACCCAGTCGTGCTTGGCGATACCGGCGCGGGGCTGGTACGTGCCGCCCATGACCGGGTAGCGGATGTCGTCGTTGATGTTGATGATCGGGCAGAGTTGCTTGACCTGCTGCGGGGTGACCCACTCGGCGTCGACCCCGTTGAGGCGGTTGGCCTCGACGCGTCGCACCGAGTCACGCTCGTCCTGCATGGTGTGGGCCAGGTTGAGCACTCCGCGCTGGCTGAAGAACACGTCGTAGCCGAGGTCCTCCTCCATGGTCTCCCACAGCTTGAGCGAGGTCTCGTAGATGGCCGCCGACTCGTCCCAGAGGTAGTTCGACCGGATGATCGTGGTGTTGCGGGCCATGTTGCCGCCGGCCAGCCAGCCCTTGTCGAGCACGGCCACGTTGGTGATGCCGTGGTGCTTGGCCAGGTTGAAGGCGGTAGCGAGGCCGTGGCCGCCGCCGCCGACGATGACGACGTCGTAGCTCTTCTTCGGGTCGGGGTTGGTCCAGAGGAAGTCGGGGTGCTGGGGCAGCTCACGCAGGCTCATGCCAGACCTCCCTCGACACCCGGGTACAGCGGGAACTGCTTGGTCAGGGCGGTGACGCGGGCCCGCAGGCCATCGACGTCAGCCTCGCCGGGCTCGGCAGCGAGCGCCAAGGCGATGATGTCGGCCACTTCGGCGAAGGCATCGGCGTCGAGGCCACGGGTGGCCAGGGCCGGGGTGCCGATGCGCAGGCCCGAGCTGACCATCGGCGGGCGCGGGTCGAAGGGCACCGCGTTGCGGTTGACGGTGATGCCGACCTGGTGCAGCAGGTCTTCGCCCTGCTGCCCGTCGAGCTCGGAGCTGCGCAGGTCGACGAGCACGAGGTGCACGTCGG
Source organism: Actinomycetales bacterium (assembly GCA_038235595.1). Classification (GTDB taxonomy): domain Bacteria; phylum Actinomycetota; class Actinomycetes; order Actinomycetales; family Dermatophilaceae; genus DSM-29435. The sequence continues at coordinate 14,735 of JBBSTU010000028.1, forward strand.
TGCCGCCGGTGAGCACGCTGATGCCGCGGGCAGCGACATCCGGCTGCTGCAGGCGCTCGGCGAGGATGCCGGCCCCCTCGAGGGTGCGCGCCTGCCGGTCGGCGAACGCCTCGGTGGCCGCGAGCTTGAACGCGACGGCCTTGCCGGCGATGACGTGCTCGAGGGGGCCGCCCTGCTGGCCGGGGAAGACGGCCGAGTTGATCTTCTTGGCGATGGCGGCGTCGTTGGTGAGGATGATGCCGCCGCGCGGTCCGCCGAGGGTCTTGTGGGTCGTGCTGCTGACGACGTGGGCGTGCGGCACCGGCGACGGGTGCAGACCGGCCGCGACGAGACCCGCGAAGTGAGCCATGTCGACGAAGAGGTAGGCGCCGACGGCATCCGCGATGCGGCGGAACTCGGCGAAGTCGAGCTGACGGGGGTAGGCCGACCAGCCGGCGATGATCATCTTGGGCTGGTGCTCGTGGGCGAGCCGCTCGACGTCGGCCATGTCGATGAGGTGGGTGTCCTCGCGGACGCCGTAAGCGGCCACCTCGTAGAGCCGGCCCGAGAAGTTGATCTTCATGCCGTGGGTGAGGTGCCCGCCGTGGGCCAGCTCGAGACCGAGGATGGTGTCGCCGGGGCGAATGAGCGCGTGCATCACGGCGGCGTTGGCCTGGGCGCCCGAGTGCGGTTGCACGTTGGCGAACTCGGCGCCGAACAGGGCCTTGACCCGGTCGATGGCGAGAGTTTCGACAACGTCGACGTGCTCGCAGCCGCCGTAGTAACGGCGTCCGGGGTAGCCCTCGGCGTACTTGTTCGTCAGCACCGAGCCCTGGGCCTGCATGACGGCGACGGGGGCGAAGTTCTCCGACGCGATCATCTCGAGGGTGTCTTGCTGGCGGTCCAGCTCGTGGCTGATCGCGCTCGCCACCTCGGGATCGAGCAGCGCGAGCTGCTCGTCGAGACTCGAGTGGCTACCTGCCGTGGTGGTAGACAGCGTCTGGGTCGTCATTGCCCCTCCTGATGTTTGCCGTGTCGACGTCTGATATATCAATCTAGGCGTTACGATATGTCTAAACGCGGCGATCCGTCAACGGCCGGGGCAAAAGATCTCATCCACCCACCTCGCGCGCCGGTCGACAAGCACCACCACTCAAGGAGATCCCGAATGAGCATCGAGAGCCTGACCACGACCCCAATGGTCGGCCCCATCCGCCTGGCCGGGAGCACGGACGGTTACGCCTCGATGGCCGAGCAGGCGTACCACGTGATGCGCGACCGGCTGGTCATGCTCGACATCGCGCCCGGGGCGCCCATCAACGAGCAGGCGCTGGCCTTCGAGCTCGGCATCGGGCGCACTCCGGTGCGCGAGAGTCTGAAGAAGCTCGAGCTCGACCACCTCGTTGTCTCCTACCCGAGGCGGGGCACGTTCGCCACCCAGGTCGACATCACCGACCTGGCCACGGTGTCGGAGATGCGCGTCGTGCTCGAGCCGCTCGCGGCGCGACGCGCAGCCACCTCGGCCCGCCCCGAGGTTCGCGCCGCCCTCTCGTCCAAGGCCGACCAGATCGCCGGGATGGATCTTGCGACGGTCGGAAACCGGGCGCTGATGGAGTACGACATCGACGTGCACCGGCTCATCTACGGCGCGACCGGCAACGAGCACCTCGAAGAGACCCTCGTGCGGCTCGACAACCTCGCCACCCGCATCTGGTGCCTCGTGCTCGACCGCTTGCCCGCCGTCGGCGAGCACGTGCACGAGCACGTCGACCTGCTGCGCGCCATCGCTGACGGCTTCTCCGACCGGGCCGCAGAGCTGGCACTGGCCCACACGACCCACTTCGAGCAGTCGGTTCGCGCGGTGCTCTGACCCCCATCCCGGCGTTGCGGCTTGTCGCCCCCCCGCTCATTCGCTGTCATGAGAGAGGCCGAGCATCCCGGCACCGTTGTTCCACACAACCGCTCGAATCCAGTCGTCGCCCAGGTCGAGGCGGGCAAGGGCCGCGATCTGGTGGGCGTACGGGTAGGGATGCTGGGAAAGCCCGAGCCGAGCACCACCTTGTCGGCGAGGCTGGGCAGCCGGCGGAGGCAGCCCGTCGGAGGTGGCGCGATCCGGTTGGTGAAGTCGGTGAACACCATCGTCGTGCCGAGGTGGACGCCGGCGTACGCCTGCGTACGCCTGCGGCAAGTCAGCGAAGTCGGCGCCCACTCGTCGAGCCACCGGGCCATGCCGGGCTTGTGTGCGTAGGTCAGAGCGGAGATCACCGACAAGCCCAGACCCCTCAGGGTGCCGAGTCGCTCACCCTCGCTTGCCGCGGTAGCGGATCGGCCAGGGGGTGCCGTAGCGCGCGACGGCCGCGTCGAAGTAAACCCTGACCTTGCGCTCCCTGGGCTCCGGCAGGAAGTAGACGCGGACGTCGGCCAGGCCGGACTGCCTGCCTGCCTGCCTGCCTGCCTGCCTGCCGAGAAGGCGAAATACACGGCCGCCGGACTCTTGACGTTGCGCCAACCTCGTGAGCATACTAATGCAACGCAGTTGCACTGATTGCAACTCCTTGACCATCTGGAGCTTCAATGTCGAAGAACCAACCTCGTACTTCCGGCGCCGGCTCGCCCCCCAAAGATCTCGGCCCCACGCTGAGCGGTCAGGAACGGCCCGACCCCAGTGCCGTCAGCAAGAACACCCTGCGAAAGGTCGTGGGGGCGAGCTTCATCGGCAACTTCGTCGAGTGGTTCGACTACGCCGTCTACGGCTACCTCGCCACGACGATCGCCGTGGTGTTCTTTCCTGAGTCCGACAAACAGACGGGCCTGTTGCTGACCTTCGCCCTGTTCGCCATCTCGTTCCTCGTACGGCCCCTCGGCGGCTTCGTCTGGGGACACATCGGCGACAAGATCGGCCGGCGTACGGCTCTCAGCTGGTCGATCCTCATCATGTCGATGGCGACCTTCTGCATCGCTCTGCTCCCCTCGTACAACACGATCGGCATCTGGGCCCCCATCCTGCTGCTCGTCGTGCGCGTCGTGCAGGGCTTCTCGGCCTCGGGCGAGTACGCCGGAGCGTCGGCCTTCCTCGTGGAGTATGCCCCCGCCAACCGACGCGGCCTCTACGCCGCCGTCGTGCCGGCCTCCACCGCCGCCGGCCTGCTGCTCGGGTCGCTCATCGCGGCCCTGCTGACCGGCCTGCTCGACTCCGAGCAGATGCAGAGCTGGGGCTGGCGGCTGCCTTTCATCCTCGCTGCCCCGATGGGCCTCATCGGCCGCTACATCCGCACCAAGCTCGAAGACACCCCCGCGTTCCGCGAGCTCGCCGAGTCCGACGAGGTGGTCAAGGCCCCGATGAAGGACCTGTTCGTCAACTACTGGAAGGTGCTGCTGATCGCCACCGGCGCCGTGCTGCTCAACGCCGTCGGCTTCTACGTCATCCTCAGCTACATGCCGACCTACCTCAGCGAGGAGATCGGGCTCCCGGCCACGCAGGCGTACCTGGCTACGACCGTCGCCCTCGTCACCTACATCGGCTTCATCCTGCTGACCGGTATGGCCTCTGACCGCTACGGACGTAAGCGCGTGCTGATCACGGCATCCGTGCTCTTCGTGCTGTTCACGGTGCCACTGTTCATGCTCCTCGACACCAGCAACTTCGCGGTCATCCTGCTCGTGCAGATCGCGCTGGGAGCCATGTTGACCCTCAACGACGGCACCCTGCCGAGCTTCCTCGCCGAGCTCTTCCCGACGAAGAACCGGTACAGCGGCTTCGCCGTGAGCTTCAACCTCAGCAACGCGCTCTTCGGTGGCACGGCCCCCTTCGTGGCCACGCTGCTCATCACGAAGACCGGCAGCAACCTCGCCCCCGGGTTCTACCTGATGGCCGCTGCCTTCGTGTCGCTCGTCGCTGTCGCCTACTCGCGTGAGACGAGCCGCGATCCCCTGCGCCACAACTGAGCAGCCACCGACCAGCTTCTGACTACCGACTGACACACACTGATCGAAAGGATCCACCCATGACCCCCACCGCCACCAACGCCACCTCGGTTGCCGACCTCGAGCGCCTCAAGGTGCTGCACAACGGGTCGAAGGCCCCGCTCACCTTCTCCGACGCCGAGTTCGAACGCCGTCTCGGCGGGCTGCGGGCGATCATGGCCGAGAAACAGCTCGACGCGGTGGTGCTGACCTCCTACCAGGGCATCAAGTACTACTCCGACTTCCTCTTCACCTACTTCGGGCGCTCGTACGCCCTCGTGGTGACGCCCGAAGACCAGGTCACCGTCACCGCGAACATCGACGCGGGGATGCCGTGGCGCCGCAGCTACGGCGAGAACATCGTCTACACCGACTGGAGGCGCGACAACTTCCAGTTCGGCGTCAGCGAGGCGCTGCGCCAGCGCGGCATCACGCCCCGGCGTCTCGGCATCGAGTTCGACACCGTCTCGCTCGACGCCCACACCAAGCTCCAGGCCGCCTTCGACGGGGCCGAGCTCGTCGACGTGGCGCAGGACTCGATGCGTCAGCGCATGCTGAAGTCGGCCGAGGAGATCGAGGTCATCAAGCACAGCACCCGCATCGGAGACCTCGGTGGCGAAGCCATCCGGGCCGCGATCCGCGAGGGCATCAGCGAGTACGAGGTCGCCCTCATCGGCACCGAGGCGATGGTGCACGAGATCGCCAAGACGTTCCCCGACAGCGAGATCCGCGACACCTGGGTGTGGTTCCAGTCGGGCCTCAACACCGACGGCGCCCACAACTGGGCCACCACCCGCAAGCTGCAGCGCGGCGACATCCTCTCGCTCAACTGCTTCCCGATGACGTGCGGCTACTACACCGCCCTGGAGCGCACGCTGTTCCTCGGCCAGCCTGACGAGCGTTCGCTCGAGCTGTGGAACGTCAACGTCGAGGTGCACCGTCGCGGGCTCGAGCTGATCAAGCCGGGCGCGGTCTGCAAGGACATCGCGGCCGAGCTCAACGAGATCTACGTCGGCCACGGACTGCTCGCCAACCGCACCTTCGGCTACGGCCACTCCTTCGGGGTGCTCTCGCACTACTACGGCCGCGAGGCGGGCCTCGAGCTGCGTGAGGACATCGACACCGTGCTCGAGCCCGGCATGGTCGTCTCGATGGAGCCGATGATCACGGTTGCCGACGGCGAACCGGGAGCAGGCGGCTACCGCGAGCACGACATCCTCGTGGTCAACGAGAGCGGCGCCGAGAACATCACCAAGTTCCCCTTCGGCCCCGACCACAACATCGTCGACTGATCTGATGCGGTGAACGCGGTGTGGTTCTGTGGTGCACGAGCATCCGAACCGCACCGCGTTCGGCGTCCGCCGACGAGGATGACCGAGGACGACGACGTGTGGAACGGGAGAGCCTCATGATCGAGCGGGCCGGCGAGTTTGCCTTCGACCACCCGTTGCACGGCGGCAACGGGTCCATTCGGATGCAGTGGCACTTCCTCGACTCCTCGCGCCTGCCGGTCGCCGTGCAGACCTGGGAGCTGCCGCCCGGTGCCAGCGAGGGAATGCATGCCCACGACCCCGGCGAGCAGCCGCTCGACGAGCTGTACCTCGTGCTGGGCGGCACCGCCAGGATGCACGTCGACGACGAGACCTACGACATCGCCACCGGCGACGGGGTGCTGGCTGCTTCCGGCACCTGGCACGACGTCGCCAACACGGGGCCGGACCCCCTCCGGCTCCTGGTGGTCTGGGGCCGGCCGGAGACAACCGACTGGTCCAGCTTCGGTTCGGCTCAGGCAGGGCGGAACGCACGCGCGTCGAGCCCGCCGCCGGCACCCGGCTCGAGGGCCAGCACGCCGACGGCTAGCACGAAGCCGGCAGACCCGGCGAGGGCGATATCCTGATGGTCGCGGTGGAGGGGCGCCGAGCACATCACCACGTTCCCGGGTCGGCCCCGACCGCACCATTGTCGACTGAGCGGATGCCGTGGACGCGGCGACGTGCGTGGCGCGAAAGCGCCAGAGCCGCATCGTGTCTGCGCCACCGGATGAGGATGAGAACATGGCCGTAGCGAGCACCGGGGACCGACCGAACCCCACCGAGCCCAAGGGAGCGTCGGTCATCGTCACGGTCATCCAGGTGCTGCGCTGCTTCACCGTCGATGAACCGCTCCAGGGCGTCACCGAGATCGCCGGCAAAGTGGGACTGCACAAGTCGAGCGTGTCGCGCATCCTCGCCACCCTCGAGAAGGAGCAGGTCGTCGAGCGCGACACCCAGAGCCGCAAGTACCGTCTGGGTCTGGGCCTGCTCTCGGTCGCCGGTCCGCTGCTGGCCGACCTCGACGTGCGTCGGGCCGCGCTGCCCGTGCTGCGCGACCTGGCAGCGCGCACCGGGGAGACCTCCGCCCTGGTCGTGTGGAGCGGCAGCCAGGCGGTGACCGTCGAGCAGGTGCCCAGCCCGCAGCAGATCAAGCACACCACCCCGCTCGGCACCCGGTACCAGACCGCCGAGAGCGCCTCGGTGCAGGTCTTCCTCGCCGAGCTCCCGGCCGACGAGGTGCGCACGCGGATCCACAGCGGGCAGCCGACCCTGGCCGACACCAGCCCGGTCGCGATGGAGGCGTTCCTGGCCGAGCTGCAGAGGGTCGCCCTGCGGGGGTACGCCGTCAACCACGGCCTGACTTCGAGCGACGTCGTCGGGATTGCGTCACCCGTCAGCGACCACCGCGGCGAGGTCGTTGGCGCCGTGCTCATCGCCGCCCCGTCCTACCGGGTTGCCACCGAAGCGGTGAGCGAGCTGGGGCAGCAGGCCCTCGGCGCCGCCACCGAGATCTCGCGGCGACTCGGCTCGACCCGAACGCCGCAGTTGCGCGAAGCCTGACCTGTTCGTGATCGGGGCTGCGTCAGCTCACGACGCGCACGCCCGACTCGGTTGACTCGGTTGACTCGGTTGACCCGGACGAGTCGTTCGACTCGTCCGGCCCCGACGAGGAACGCTGTCGGGCGTCGCCGTAGCCCTGGGTCATGTGATTGGTCGAGAGCCGCAGCAGGGTCTCGAGGTCGTCGTCGAGCGAGGCTTGAAGAATCTGCTCGTGCTCGTGCACCATTCTCGCGACGTTGCGGGCGTCGTGGATGTACGAACCGGTGATCCGCCGGCTGACCGGGTTGCTCCAGAGCTGGTCGAGCACGCCGAGCAGGTACCGGTTGCCGCACGGCTCGATCATGGCCTGGTGGAACCGCCGGTTGAGCTCGAACTGCACGGCGGCATCGGTGGGGTCGGCCTCGTCCATCTCGGCGATGAGCAGGCGTACCCGGGCCGTCTGGGTGCGCCCCAGCTGCCCGCAGGCCCGTCGCAGGGCCAGCAGCTCGAGGCTCTGGCGCACCTCGAACACGTCGGTGATGTCAGCATCGGCCAGACTGTTCACGGTGTAGCCCGAGCGGGGAACCCAGGTCACCACCCCTTCAGCCGCCAACCGGTTCAGAGCCTCGCGAACCGGGGTGCGAGACACCCCCAGCTCATCGGCGATCTGCTCCTGCACCAGCTGGGAGTCAGGTGAGTAGGCGCCGCCGACGATGGCGTCACGCACGTGGCGGTAGACCACTTCGGCCACCGGTTCGCCGCGACGAGGACTGCTCATGGCTCGACCCTAGCGGCTGGCAGCAATTGGATCCAGTGGATACATAAAGAAGCAGCCGGCTCCGTCAGCACCCGCCCGTTGCGTGCAGCCACGTCAGCGTGAGCTGGTCCAGCGCGGCTCTCCTCCCACCCAGGTCTCCAAGACCTCGACGGCACCGATCTCGTCGGGCGGGGTGAGTGTCAGGTCACCCTCGAGCACCGTGAAGTCGGCCAGGTAGCCCGGGGCCAGCCGACCCTTGTCGTGCTCCTCTCCTGACGCCACCGCGGATCCGACCGTGTAGATCTCCAGCGCCTCCCGCAGCGACACCCGCTGGCTGGGCCCGATGGGCGTGCCCGAGACCGACCGGCGAGTCACGCAGCTCTGCAGCCCCAGCAACGGCTCGTACGGACCACACGGATAGTCCGACGAGCCCGCGACGGTGATTCCCGCATCGAGCATCGAGCGGTGGGCGAACATTCGCTCGAGCCGATCGGCGCCGTACCACTGCACGAGCTTGTCGCCGTGAAAGAGCGCGTAGCTGCCGAACGGGACTGCGATGATCCCCAACCGCCTCATTCGAGCGAGGATCTCCGGAGTGATGATCGAGCAGTGCTCGATGCGATGGCGCACCACGGCCGCGCCGGGCCGGGCTGCCTGCTCGAACGCGTCGAGCACCATCTCGATCGCGCGCTCACCGTTGGCGTGGATCGCCAGACGGGTCCCGGCGGCGGTCGCACGCTCGACAAGCTCGTCCACCTCGCTGCTCGTGACCGTGAGGATGCCGATGTCCGCACTGTCCTCGCCATCGGCAAAGGGCTGCGCCACCGCGCAGGAGCGGCCCGCGACGGCCCCGTCGACGAACGCCTTGATCCCACCGATCCGTAGCCACTCGTCGCCGAACCCATCGCGCAACCCCACCTCGGACAAACTCGCCAGATGCGGAAACGTCAGCAGGGCGTTCACCCGCAGCGCAAGCCCGTGATCCCGAGCGAGCTGCAGCAGCCGCAGCTCGCGCGGACCCACCATCGCGTCACACACCGACGTGATCCCCGCCGCGAGCAGCTTCTCGGCACTCGCGCGCACCGGCCCCAGCAACGACTCCAGAGAGGGCACCGGCGCGATCGGGACCCGGGAGGCCAACGACGGGTAGACGAAGTCGAACAGCGCCTGTTCCGAGACGAAGCCGTTGAGCCGGCCTGCCGGGTCCTTGCCCAGCTCTCCACCCGCCGGGCTCACGTCGTCATCGGTCAGGCCCCCCGCGGCCAGCGCAGCGGAGTTGGCCACCCCCCAGTGCGCTCCGATGTGCACAACGATGGCGGGTCGGTCGGGAACGATCTCGTCGAGGTCTGCGCGGGTCAGTCGCCGCCCCCCGCTGCTTCGCATGTGGTCATACCGGGTGGCGACCACCCAGCCACCTGGAGACAGCGACGTGGCGTGGTTCCGCACGGCGCCGGCGAGCGCGGCCGGGTTGTCGAGCCCGGGGTCGGACAGGTCGAGGCCCAGGGCCTGCGCGGCCATCATGGTCAGGTGTTGATGAGCGTCGTTGAACCCCGGGACGATGGTCGCCCCGACGTGGTCACGGCGATCCGCCTTCGGCGCCAGCGAGCGCATCTGCTCGACCGACCCGCTTGCCAGCACCCGATCGCCCGCCACCACCATGGCCTCGACGTCAGCACCGTTCTGGGTGATGATCCGGGAAGCCACGATCAGCGTGAGCCCGTGGCGGGATTCCTGCTTCATGAGCCCATCCTAGGCAAAACTGGATCCAATGGATACAGTGCGTGCAGATAACTCGCCGAGGAGGAACCGATGTACGTCCTGAACGCCTGGTACGTAGCCGCATGGTCGAACGAGGTGACCCGCGAGCCGGTGTCTCGCACGGTGTGCGAGCTGCCGATCGTGCTCTACCGCCGGCGGGACGGGCAGGCGGTCGCGCTCGTCGACCGGTGCGCGCACCGCGGCTTCCCTCTCTCGTCCGGGCGGGTCGTCGACGACTCCGTGGAGTGCGGCTACCACGGCTTCGCCTTCGGCTGCGACGGCGTCTGCACACGGGTGCCGGCCCAGTCGAGCATCCCGGCCCGGGCGCGCGTGCGGGTCTTTCCCGTCGTCGAACGCGACGGCTGGGTGTGGGTCTGGACGGGCGATGTCGAGCGGGCCGACGAGTCCCTCGTTCCCGACACCCACTGGATGAACGACCCCGAGTGGGCCACTGTCACCCACTCCATGCACTTCCAGTGCCGCGCCGACCTCATCCACGACAACCTGCTCGACCTGACCCACGAGTCGTTCATCCACCAGACCACGGTCGGAGACGACTACATCTACGAGTACGGCATCACCGTCGAGGTCGATGGCACCACAGTCACCGTCGACCGGCTCATGCCCGGGGTGGAGGCGCCGCCGCTCTACGCCGCGACCATGGGCATCGACGGGCTCTACGACCGGTTCCACGCCACCGAGTTCGCCGTGCCGAGCCATCACACCCTCCACTCGGGCATCACCGGGCTGGGCCGGCCCCGCGAGGAGGGCTACCTGATCAAGGTGCTCAACGCGATCACCCCCATCGACGAGCACACCTGCTGGTACTACTACGCCTTCAGCCGCAACTTCGGCACCGACAACACCGCAGCCACCGACGACCTGCGCACCGGGCTCGCGACCGTGCTCGAAGAGGACGCCGAGGCCTTACGGCTGCAGGAGATCGGCCTACGCACCCGGCCGGCGAGCGAGCACGACGTGCTCATCGCTCAGGACGCGGGCGTCGCCAAGGCGCGTCGCATCATGTCGCAGCTGCTGAAGGCCGAGCAGGATGCCGTTCCCGTCGGCACTCCCGCCGGCCCGGCCGTCGCCTCCTCCCGGGCCAGCCGGGCCACTGCCACCATGACCCCGGAAAGTCCGGACAACTCTGCCACCCCGGCCACCCCGGCCACCGCGCCCGCCGGTGCCGGCAGGGCCTGAGCATGTGGATGTTGGTGCGCGGCAACGCCATCGAACCGGACGCCGACGGGGCCACCACCCTGGCCGCCTGCCCCGACTCCGCCGAGCGCGGTGACCAGTGGCTGTGGTCAGTGCGCCGGGTGCGCGACGACGCCGCAGACCAGGCTCCGGGCGGGCCCTCGCAGCAGCAGCAGGAGGAGTGGCGGGTCGCCGTTGACCACGATCCCGAGCACATCAGCGCGCAGGTCACGCTGCACGTCGACGAGACCGTCGAGCTGACCCGTCTGCCCGGTGAGGAGCTCGTCGTGGTGCCACTGGCCGGCGAGCACCTCGTTGCCCACGCCACGGGGCCGTGGCGGCGCTGGGTCTCCCCCGGAGATGTCTTCGTCGTCGAGGGCGAAGAGACGGAATCATTGCGAGTACAACCTGCCCCCGGCGGCGCTCGCGTCGCCCTCGTTCGCCTGACCCCCAGAACCGCCCCTGCCCTGCGCTGGGTTCCCTGAACGGCTCGACCACTCCCTGAGGTCCCACCCCCTTGTTCCCCACCATCACGCCGCAAGGCGCTTGCCCGAAAGGCCCCCCATGTCACGTCCGACACTGACCGCCGTCGCCCTGTTCGTCACCCTCCCCCTCACCCTGGCCGCGTGCACCACGGCGACCGAGCAGGTCGGAGCCAGCACCGGTGTCGCCGCCACAGCCGGCGGCGCCGAGAAGGCGGGCGCCGGCGCCGCGCTCGTGCCACAAGACATCAAGGACAAGGGCGAGATCTCGTTCGCCCACGACGCGTCGTACCCGCCCTTCGAGTACTTCGACAAGGACAACACGACGATGATCGGCTTCGACGTGCAGCTCGCCGACGCGATCGCCGGCAAGCTCGGCCTCAAGGCCAAGCATGTCAACACCGGGTTCGACACCATCCTGGCCGGGCTGAGCAGCGGAAAGTTCTACGCGGGCATGTCGGCCTTCACCATCACCCCCGACCGGTCGAAGTCGGTCGACTTCGTGCAGTACTTCAGCGGTGGCACCGCCATCGCCGTGCCGAAGGGCAACCCCGAGAAGCTGTCGATCGACGACCTGTCCCTGTGTGGACACAAGGTCTCGGCGCAGAAGGGGTCGATCCAGGGTCTCAACCAGATGCCTGCGATCGACCAGAAGTGCAAGGCGGCCGGCAAGGCGGGGCTGACCATCTCGCTCTACCCTTCGCAGAACGACGCCAACCTGGCCCTCACGTCGGGCCGGGTCGACGCCATCGCTGCTGACACCGTCTCGCTGGCCTACCAGGGCAAGCTCGCGAACGGCACCTTCGAGCTCGCTCCCGGCAAGCCCTACGAGCCTGCTGCCGGCGGCATCGCGCTGGCCAAGAACTCCCCGTTGACCCCCGCCGTCGCCGAAGCCGTCACAGAGCTCGCGGCCGACGGCACACTGAAGAAGCTCGGCGAAGCGTGGAGCCTGCCCGCTGAGGTCTTCACCTCCGGAGACGGCAAGGTCGTCAAATGACCGAGGGCGCCGGGGCGCCGCCCCACGCGCCACTCCCCGCACCCCAGGGCGAGCGACCCGACGGCCCGCGTTCTGCAGAGCTGACCGTCGACGCCGAGGCGCTGACCGTTGTTCCGCGCCGCCACCTCGGCCGCTGGGTCGGCGCGGCGGTGCTGCTCGCCATCGCCGCGTTGATGCTGAACTCCGTCATCCACAACGAGCGCTTCCAGTGGGACGTCGTCAACACCTACCTACGCGACGTGTCGATCGGTCGCGGCTTGTGGCTCACGTTGTGGCTGACCGCCGTGTGCATGGTCGTCGGCGCCCTGCTCGGCGTGCTGCTGGCGGTGATGCGTCTGTCGGGCAACCCGGTCATCCGCAGTGCCGCCTTCGGCTATGTGGCGTTCTTCCGTGGCACACCGGTGCTCGTGCAGCTGCTGTTCTGGTACAACCTGGCTGCCCTCTATCCCGTCATCACCTTCGGCCTGCCCGGGGTGAGCCTCGACGCCAACACCCTCATCACTCCCCTGGCCGCTGCGATTCTGGGGCTCGGCCTCAACGAGGCCGCCTACATGTCGGAGATCGTGCGGGCCGGCATCCTGTCGGTCGACCACGGGCAACAGGAGGCGGCCGGGGCGCTGGGGCTGACCCGCGGGCAGACCATGCGCCGCGTCATCCTGCCGCAGGCGATGCGGGTCATCATTCCCCCGACGGGCAACGAGACGATCGGGATGCTGAAGACGACCTCACTGGTCTCGGTGCTCGCTGTGCCCGACCTGCTCTATGCGGCGCAGACCATCTACTCCCGCACCTTCCAGCCCATCCCGCTGCTCATCGTGGCGAGCATCTGGTACCTGATCGTCACCTCCGTGCTCAGCGTGGGCCAGTTCTACCTCGAGCGTCGGTTCGCCCGCGGCAACCGCAC
>JBBSTU010000029.1:0-26944 GCA_038235595.1 Actinomycetales bacterium
AGCGCAACCTGCCGCACCCCGTGGCCGAGCTCTATGTCGCCGTGTGGTCCGGTGTCACCCTCGTGCGCGAGCGTGACCGCGAGAACCTCGCGACCTGGTTCCGCGGTCTCATCGAGGGCGTGCGCACGGATGCCGGCGAGCGACGTCCCATGTCGTGGTCGACCGTCGCACGTCTCACCCGCGCCGGCCGTCCTCCCATCCTCTGAGGATCTGAGCAGTCATGCGCAGATACGTCGACGTGGTACTCACCGGGGTCCAGTCGCTGACGCATCTGGTGTACGCGAGCTCCTACCTGCGCCACCGACTGGTCAACGACGGATCCATCGACGGAGTCCGGCTGCTCGTGATCCCCGGGGCCGAGCTGCTCGTGAAGTTCACCGAGGAACAGGTGCGCGAGCTGCTTCCCACTGACGAACGCCTGACGACGCAGATCGTGACGCCCGGAACGTCGTGGTGGCGAGACGTCGGCCCCGACTGCGTGCTGCTGTCGATCGGGGCACCCGGCACCCGAGCCCTGGCCAGGCTCCTGCGGACCCGGAGGGGAAGCAAACCGCTCGTCGTCGTGGTCGACGAGGGGATCGGTTCTTACGGCAACTGGCGTAGCCGTCGGGCGGCCTACGTGCGTAAGGGAGGCCGTGAGCCCGAGGTGTCGCTGCGGGCGGCGGCGGTCGCCGGCGCCAACGCCGTCGTCCCCGACGTGCGGTGGTCGCTCTACCAGAAGCTGAACGGCACCTGGCACATCGACCCCGTGGTCGCGGCCGAGTTCCGGCGCCACCTCGATGACGAGCAGCTCGAACGGCCCACTGTCGTCTACCTGACGCAGCCCTGGGTGAAGCTCGGAGCCATGACCATCGACGAGCACGCACAGCACCTCGCCCTGCTCAGAGACGAGTGCGAGCGGCACGGTCTCGGGTTCGGGGTGCGTCCCCACCCGCTCGACGACGAGCTGCTCTACCGAGACGTGTGGGTCATGACGAACCGCTCAGCGGCGGAGTTCGACCGCCGCATCGCCTCGGCGCGTCTGGTCATCGGGGGCAGCAGCACGGCCCTGGTCAACATCAGGGCCATCCACGGCAGCCGCGTCATGCGCATCAGCACCCCAGGCCTGGCGGGCCTCGACCGCACCCTGAGTGCGCGTCAGCGGTCCCTGCTCGACGCTGTGCTGCCGCCGGCCGTCGACGTCGCCGAGGTGCGCTCTGCGCTGACCGTAGACTGAGGCGGTGTCCCGACCCGACGAGCAGCGCGAGCTGGGCAGTGGACGGTCGCCCTTGCCGGTCGAGTCAGGCACGAACGCCGAGACGGCGGGCCGAGCGGCGTCGTCACTGCCCGCCGACCTCGAGGGACCACCTGGGCTGCTCCTGCGGGTCGTGCACGACCGCAGGGTCGCCTTCCTCCTCGTCGGGGGCCTCAACACCGTCATCGGCGCGCTGTGGTTCCTGCTCTTCGACCACCTTCTTGGCGCACGGTGGGGCGGTCACGGGCACTATCCGGCCCTCGTGCTCACCTATGTGGCGGCCATCCTCTGCGCGTTCGTGCTGTACCGGCGGCTGGTGTTCCGCGTGCACGGGCACCTGCTGCGTGACCTCGCGCGGTTCAGCACCGTCTACGTCTCGGCCTTCGCGGTCAACATCGTGTTGTTGGGGCTGCTCGTCGACGGACTGGGCTGGCGCCCGTTCCCGTCGCAGTGCCTCATCACGTTCGTGACCACCGTCTTTAGCTGGGTGGGCCACAACCGCTTCTCGTTCAAGCGTCCGGGAGCCGGCTCGGGTGCCCGGGAGGCCCGAGGCGCTGCCGCGGGCGCCGGGGATGCCATCGTCCATGACCATCAGAAAGGATGAGCGTGTCTGCGCGCGTCTCCGTCGTCGTCCCCGCCTACAACAACGCCGAGTTCATCGAGGAGACCATCGACTCGATCCTGGCCCAGACCTACGGCGACTTCGAGCTGGTCATCGCCGACCACTCGAGCACCGACGAGACGTGGTCGCTGCTCCAGCCCTTCGCCACCGACCCACGGGTCACTCTGCTGCAGACCCCCGCCGGAGGGGGCGCCCCGGCGAACTGGTCGCGGGTGACGAGCGCCGCGACCGGCACCTACGTCAAGCTCGTCTGTGGTGACGACCTCATCGACCCCGAGTGCCTTGCGACGCAGGTCGCGGTCATGGACGCCAACCCGGGTGTGGTGCTCTCGTCGTGCCAGCGTGACCTCATCGACGCGCACGGCAAGAAGGTGACGAGCGCCCGCGGACTGGCCGGCCTCGAGGGTGTGGTGCCAGGCGGCGCCGCGGCGCGTCGGGCCGTGACCGTCGGGTCGAACATCTTCGGGGAGCCGGCCTGCAACCTGATGCGGCGAGAGGCGCTGGCGAGCATCGGCGGCTGGGCCGACAGCGAGCCGTATGTCATCGACCAGCAGACCTTCTGCAACCTGCTGATGACCGGAGACTTCTACGCCCTGCCGCGGTCGCTGGCGAGCTTTCGCCTCAGCTCGTCGCAGTGGAGCGTCGACCTGGCCAAGCAGCAGTCCGACCAGGTCGTCGCGTTCCACCACCGGCTGGCCGCCGACCACCCCGGCCTGCTGTCGAAGCTCGACCTGGTGCGCGGTGACACGCTCGCCCGGGCGATGGCCTACGTGCGCCGAGCGGCCTACCTGTGGCTGGGCCGCAAGATGACCCCACCCGAAGCGGCATCCGAGACGGCTTCGCTCTGAGGTGGGCACGGGCTGACGGGCGGCCTCTCCCGCCAGCCCGCACGGCCCTCGGGCCGGGAGCGATTAGTCTCATCTCGTGACTGAACCCCAAGCTCTCGTCACCCATCGCATCTCGGTGGTGACCCCCGTCTACCAGGGGGAGCGCACGTTGCCGGCGCTGGCCGCCGAGCTGGACGCCCTGATGGGGGTGCAGCTGACGCCGGAGGGCCACCGCTGGGAGATCGGTGAGTGGTTGCTCGTGCACGACAACGGGCCCGACCGCTCGGCCGACACGATAGCCGAGCTCGCCCAGGCCCACCCCTTCGTGCGGCCCATCTGGTTGAGCCGTAACTACGGGCAGCACCCGGCCACACTGGCCGGGATGGCCTCGAGCAACGGGGACTGGATCGTCACGCTCGACGAGGACGGTCAGCACGACCCGGCCGACATCGGGTTGTTCCTCGACGTCGCGCTGCGCGACAACGCCCAGCTCGTCTACGCCGAGCCCACCAACGAGGCACCGCACGGCCTGGTTCGTAACGTGCTGTCCAAGAGCGCCAAGTGGATGTTCGCCACCTTTCTCGCGGGCGGCGCCGTGCAGACCTTTCAGAGCTACCGGCTCGTGCTCGGCGAGCTCGGTCGCAGCGTGGCGGCCTACGCCGGCGCCGGGGTGTACCTCGACGTCGCCCTCGGGTGGGTGGTCGGCCGCATCAGCCACGTCGACGTGGCCCTGCGCGACGAGGGCGACCGGGCCTCCGGCTACAACCTGCGCCGCCTGCTCTCGCACTTCTGGCGCCTCGTGCTCTCGAGCGGAACCCGCGGGCTGCGCATCGTCAGCGCCCTCGGAGCCGTCTTCGGGGTGGCCGGTGTCGCCTTCGCCGCCTACATCGTGATCTCGAACGTGCTCGGCAGCCGGACACCCGAGGGGTGGACCTCCAACATGGTGGTCATCCTGCTCAGCACCGGCGCCATCCTCTTCTCGCTCGGGGTGATCGCCGAGTACATCGGGGTCGCAGTGGGCATGGCGATGGGCAAGCCGCCCTACCTCATCATCAGCGACCCGGGTCAGGGGCCACTCGGGCGGCGACCGGGCCACCGGTGACGCAACAGCCGCAAGGGCCCCTCACCTGGGTCGTCGGGGGCGGCGGCCTGCTGGGGCAGCACGTCGTGACCGGTCTTACCGGACGGGCCCCGCGCCACCTCGCTCCCACGGTTGAGTGGGGGCGGCCCGACGAGGCGAGACGCGTGCTGGCCGGTGCGGCCCGCACTCTCGTCGACGCGGCCGGTGACCGATCGTGGCAGGTCATCTGGTGCGCCGGGGCGGGGGTGACCGGAACGTCCGGGGCGGCTCTCGAGGCTGAGCACTCGATGATCGAGGCCACCCTCGACGGGTTGTCGTCGCAGCGGCCTCGTGGCGCCTCCGGTCGCGGAGCCTTCTTCCTCGCCTCTTCGGCCGGCGCGGTCTACGCGGGTGCACGCCCTGCGCCCTTCGACGAGCGCTCACCCGTGGCGCCGCTGGGGGCCTACGGTGCCGCGAAGCTGCGGGCGGAGGCGACCGTCTCGCAGTGGTCCCGACAGACCGGCACCCCGGTGGCGATCGGTCGCATCGCCAACCTCTACGGGCCGGGCCAGAACCTGAGCAAGGCCCAGGGCCTGATCTCGACCCTCTGCGCGGCGCACCTCGACCGTCGTCCGGCGATGATCTGGGTCTCTCTGGACACCTTGCGCGACTATCTCTTCGCCCCCGACTGCGCCGCCCTCGTGCTCGACCTGATGGACCGGCTCCGGGCCGAGGCGAGCCGGCCGGCCCACGGTCCGGCGGAGGGGCCGATCGTCACGAAGATCATCGCGACCCAGCGGGCCATCACGATCGGCGCGGTGATCGCCGAGCTGCGCCGGATCTTCCGCCGGCGACCCACGATCGTGCTCGGCGGGTCGCCCACCTCGGCGCTCCAGTCCAGAGACCTCAGCCTGGTCTCGCGCGTCTGGCCCGAGCTCGATCGTCGAACGCTCACGACCTTCCCGGCCGGGGTCGCGGCCACCCTGGCTGACCTGCAGCGCCGCCAGCAGCGGGGCGAGGCGGCCCCGGCCTCTCGCTGACCGGTGCCTCGCGGGAGGGTGGTCGGTCTGTTCCGACCGGTCCGGCGTCGGGGAGGGCTGCGTTGTCAGTGCAGCTGCCACACCGTCACGAGGTCGTTGGACCAGCGCCGGGTGGCCAGAACGTCGAGGCGGTCGGAGACCACCTCGTCGGGCAGCCGTTCAGCCACCAGCCACGCGACACCGAGGGCGCGCATCCGTGCCAGCACCGCGGGGGAGGGGGCCGCGAAGGCTGACTGGTTGAGCGCATAGAGGGAGGGGTCGTAGTAGCCGACGTGAGCCGCGGCGGGTACGTAGCTCCACGACTCGAGCAGTACGCGGCGGCCGGACAGCCCGGACAGCCACCATCGGCGTGAGTCGCACCCAGGGCCGAGCCCGGTGCCGGCAAGGCAGTGGCTGTTGGTCGCCGTCAGGGCGTCGAGCGGCACGTGGGCCCGCACCCAGAGGGCGGCCTCTCCCTGCGCGCGCGTCACCGGGTCAGGGGCGCGGGCCGTCGGCGCGGCCGACCGCCCGGTCACCGTCGTGGCCACCGCCGACCCGGCCAGCGCCGCGATGAGAGCCACCGAGGCAAGGGGTAAGAGCAGCGCGTGAGACCGCCGGCGGGCGGGTTCCCCCGGAGTCGGTCGGCCAGACCGCACTCGACCAGCGGGCGGATGCCGTCTGCGCGACGCCGCGACCACGGCCGCCGTCACCAGGCCGGCGACGAGCACCTGCAGCAGGAACGCGCGCACACTCGATGCCATCGCGGCCGCCGTGTCGGGCCGCGGGCGGGAGAACGTCACGACCGCGATGGCGGTCGTCGTGGCCCCAGAGGCCGCAGCCGTGATGGCCACCGCTCGGGAGCCCACCCGCCGTCCGTCGAGCGAGGCGGCGCACGACCAGGCCAGCAGCGCGCTGCCGACCGGGATGGTCGTGTAGACGAAGTAGTACTCGCTGTAGCCCTGGTGCCCGAGCGCGAAGAACGGGACGAGGGCCGACGCACACACCCCCGCAAGAAGCCAGGCCGCGAGATCGCCACGCAACGACCGCTGCATTACGACGACGAAGGCAAGCGTGCGCAGCGCACCGATGGCCGTCGCCGCGAGCAGCGCGAGCAGCAACAACGGCCCGATCGGCCCGTCGACGAGGCCGGCCGGGAGCAGGGTGGCGAAGTCGGGCGCCTGTCGGGCCAGCTGACGGTAGGGCGCCAGGACGGTCAGGCTGGAGAGCAGCTGGATGCCGGAGCCACTGTCGCCACCCGAGACGAGCACGAGGGCGGCCGACGTCATGACCAGGCCCACCAGCGTGAGCAGGAGTACCCGCAGGCGAACGCGACGCAGCACCAGCGCGGCGAGCAGAGCGAGCGCGAGGCCACCGAGCACCACCGGTAGCGCCGACGCCTTCGCCCCCGAGCACCCGAGGGCGCCGACGGCCGCTACGACGAGGGTGCCCCAGCGACGGCGACGTTCGCGCACGGCGTCGACGAGCGCATGCAGGGTCAACAGCACCAGGGGATAGGCGAACAGCTGCGACGGGGAGTAGGCGCTCAGGTGGGCGAGGTCGGGCACGACTGCGGGCCAGAAGGGCAGGGTGGTCGTCGGCAGCGCGATCCAGGCGGCGGCCGCCGCGGCCCACGGCTTGCCCGAGACCCGCTCGGCGAGAGCGGCGGTCAGCACCACGAAGAGCAGCGCCATCGGCAGCACCCAGAGCCGCAGCATGATGGTCTGCACGTCGATGCCGGTCATGAGCGAGGAAGCGGCCACATGCGCGTTGGAGAACCAGTGGTAGTGCAGTGCCCCGGCATCGGCAACCTGTGGTGTCTGGAGCGGGAAGGCGCGCGTCGCCTCCGCCGCCAACCCGAGATGCCAGAGCAGGTCGGGGTAGACGGCCCGGTCGCTGGGCGGCAGGTCGACCTGACCGATGTACGCGGTGGTCTGCTGCCAGGTGACCGCCAGGGCGGCGAGCGCGAGCACGACGGTGGGCCAGGGAGGCCAACGCTGCAGGGGCCGCTGCCGTAGGCGCCCTCGAACCGTGGGCGAGAGCAGCACGAGGAGGGTGAGCAACGGCCACGCCCAGAGCAGCCCACGCTGGTCGAGGAGGCTGGTGCCGGCCCAGGCGACGAGCCCGAGCACGAGGCCGGTAGCGGCTCCCAGTCCGAGGTCGGCCAGCCAGCTGTTCTGCGCCCCACGCAGGCCCTTGTGGACCAGGGTGCCGGGAACGAGCACGCCGAACACCAGGTAGCACCCGTAGCCGACCAGCGCACCGAGGGGAGTCTGTCGCGCGAGCAGCACCGCGACGACCGCCAGCGAGACGGCGGCGGTCGACCACCAGGCCACCGCCCGTGCGCCCGTGACCCCTCGGAAGAGGGGCCGCCCGACCGGCGAAGGGCGTGTGGCCATGTCGCTCAGGGTAGGTGATCTTGCCGCCCGGAAAGTTCCTGGTGGTCGCCCCCCAGAGGTGGCGGGGATGGGGAAGGCGAGCAGGTGGGCCCGGAAATGTGGTCACGAAACGGTAACGGGGGTTATGTGACTAATGGGGCGCATGCGAGCCTTGCGACGTTTGTTACCCCAACGGTCCCAGGAGTTCTTTTGCGCAAGCCCACCACCGCCATCTCCATCCTCGCCGTCGCCCTGGCGACGGTTGGGCCCCTCGCGCCCAGCGCGGTGGCGATGTCGACGCCCGCCGCGTCGGGCCCGGCCGTCTCGGCGGTCTCCCCTCATCCGGTGGCTCCGACCATCGTGTCGCTGCCGGTGCCCGAGGTCTTGAGCGCGAGCCGCTCGGCGGGTTCGCCCTTGACGGCCCGCGGCGGTCGGCTCGTCGGTGCCGCGCTGTCGCGAAGCGCCGTCCACTTCGATGTCGCGGGGGTGGCGTTCACCGGCAAGCCGCCTCCCGGCCTGTTGGTCGAGGCACGGACGCGTACGGTCGCCGGCTGGAGTGCGTGGCACGAGCTCGACGTCGACGGGGACGGGCCCGACCCGGGCTCGGCGGAGGCCCGCCGGTCCACGACGGGCACGGCCCCCTTGCTCGCCGCCGGCTCAGATGGCATCGACGTGCGGGTGTCCTCACTTTCGGGTGCGGTCCCGGCCGGCCTGTCGGCCAGCCTGGTCGACGGCGGCACGTCGAGCGCCGACGGTGGCCTTCCCGCGCCAGGCCCCCTGGCTGCCGCGCCCATGACCGCCGGCTCGCCGAACGCGACACCGGGTTCCGCAGCAGCCGCCGCGGTCTCGACCTCGGTCTCGATGCCGACGATCATCACCAGAGCGCAGTGGGGCGCCGACGAGAGCATGCGGCCGTGCACCCCCAACACCCTGAGCGGGTTCAAGGCTGCCGTCGTGCACCACACCGTCAACTCCAACAGCTACACCTCGACTCAGGCCGCTTCGCTCATGCGCGGCATCTACGCCTACCACACCCAGAGTCTGGGGTGGTGCGACATCGGCTACAACTTCGTGGTCGACCGGTTCGGTCGCACCTACGAGGGTCGCAAGGGCGGCATCACCGGGTTCATCCAGGGCGCCCAGGCAGGGGGTTTCAACGCCGAGACCTTCGGGGTCTCGGTCATCGGCGACTACAGCAGCATCCCGTTCGGCGCAGCCACCTTCGAGGCGGTCACCCGCGTCATCGCCTGGCAGGCCGCCAAGTCGAACTTCGACCCGGCGAGCTCCGTGACGCTGACGTCGGAGGGCAGCACCCGCTACCAACCCGGGGTGAAAGTGGTGAAGCCGCGCGTCATCGGACACCGTGACACCAGCCTCACCGAGTGCCCCGGCAACACCGCCTACCCCCAGGTGGCGTCGATCCGATCTCGGGCCGCCTCCTACTGGGCCATCGGGCGGCCCACGGCCGCGCCGTCGCTCTTCACGGCCGCGAGCCCCCGCCGGGTGCTCGACACCCGAACCGGAGTGGGAGCGCCACGGCGTGCCGTCGGAGCTGGAGGTGCGGTGACCCTCACCGTGCCCGGACTGCCGGCCGGTACCACTGCCGTTGTTCTCAACGTGACCGCGACGTCACCGACCGCTGACACGTACGTCAGCGTCTATCCCAACGGTCGCAGCAGCGGCGGAACCTCCAGTCTCAACCTGCGACGGGGGCAGACCTCGGCCAGCCTCGTCTCCGTGGGAGTGGGGAGCGGCAACACGGTGCGCCTCTACAACTCCGCGGGCAGCGTGCAGCTCATCGCGGACCTGGCGGGCTACTACGCGGCGAGCGGTTCCGGATACTCGAGCGTGACGCCGAGACGGGTGCTCGACACCCGTTCGGGCACCGGCGGTGTCAAGGGCCGGGTCGGAGCGGGCCGCACCGTGACGATGAAGGTGCCCGGGCTGCCGACGGGCACGCGCGCCGTGACGGTGAACCTGACCGCGACGAACGCGTCCGGCAACGGGTTCGTGACGGCCTACCCGGGCGGAACGAGCCGGCCGAGGATCTCGAGCGTCAATGCCGTGCGCGGCAGCACGGTGGCCAACCTGGTGACCGTGGCCGTCGGAGCCGGCGGCACCGTGAGCCTCTACTCCGACTCGGCCTCGGTCGACCTGATCGCCGATCTGGCCGGTTACTACGCCCCCGGCACCGGCACCAGGTTCGTTCCGATCAGCCCGCAACGGATGCTCGACACGAGGACGGGGCGTGGGCCGGTGCTTCGGCGGGTCGGCGCCAAGGAGGCCCTGGCCGTTCAGGTTCCCGGCCTGCCGACGAGTGCGTCGGCAGTGAGCGTCACGATGACGGCAGTGGGCGCGAGTGCCGCCTCGTACGTCTCCGCCTACCCAAGAGGGGTGGCGCGACCGAGCTCCTCCGTGCTCAACGTCGTGCCGGGTGTGGCCGTGACCAACTCCGCAACCGTGGGCGTCGACTCGGCGAACTGGATGTGGGTCTACAACAACGCCGGCGCGGTCGACGTCATCGCCGACGTCACCGGTTTCTTCAGCAGCTGAGCAGAGCCGCAGAGACCGGTTGCCTCGCCGACCGGCGAGGCGACCGGTCAACGGTCTCGGGCCGGCTTCATCTCGAGCCCGGAGGCGACTCAGCGCCCGGAGGTGACGAGCGCAGCGATGTGCTTGGCGATCTCCAGCGCCGCGGTCGCGGCGGGCGATGGGGCGTTGAGAACATGCACGATCGCACCCGTTCGCTCGATGAGGAAGTCGTCGACGAGTGACCCGTCGGGCTTCATGGCCTGGGCTCGGACACCGGCGGTGGCCTTGGTCAGATGTTCGTCACGGATCTCGGGAACGAGCCGCCGAAGACTGTCACCGAAGAGTCTCTTGGAGCCCGAGCGCGCCATCTCCTTCGAGCCGGCACGGTAGTTCCTGCGCGCCAGCTTCCAGAAGCCGGGGAAGGTCAGGGCGTCGTAGACCTCGCGTGGCTTGATGGTGCCCCAGGTGTAACCCTCACGCGCGAAGGCCAGCACCGCGTTGGGGCCGGCGTGAACATGACCATCGACCCCGCGAGTGAGGTGGACGCCGAGGAAGGGGAAGTCGGGGTTCGGAACGGGGTAGATCAGCCCCTGGACGAGTGGTTTCGCCTCCGGCGTGAGCTCGTAGTACTCACCGCGGAAGGGGATGATCCGGGCCGCGGGGGAGTGCCCGAGCCGGCGGGCCACGAGGTCGCTGTGCAGTCCGGCGCACGAGACCACGACATCGGCGGCGATGGGGCCGGTCGAGGTCCGCACCATCGTCTCGGTGCCGCGGCTCGTCGCACCGAGGACCTCGGTGCCAAGCCGCAGGGCAGCACCTCGGCGTTCGAGGCGCCGCACGAGGGCAGCACACACGGCGCCGTAGTCGATGATGCCCGTGGCGGCGACGTGCAAGGCGCCTACCGCGCTGACGTGAGGCTCGTACTCCTTGGCCTGCTCGGCGGTCAGCCGGCGGACCTCGAGCCCGTTGGCAAGACCTCGGTCGTGGAGGCGCTGGAGGCCCGGCAGCTCGGATGGGTCGCTCGCCACGACGAGCTTGCCGCACACCTCGTGGGCGATGCCTTCCTCCTCGGCGAAGCGGACCATCGAGGTTGCGCCGGCCTTGCACATCGACGCCTTCTGGGAACCCGGCGGGTAGTACAGCCCGGAGTGGATCACGCCGCTGGTGCGTCCGGTCTGGTGCGACGCCCAGGTCTGCTCCTTCTCCAGCACGCTCACGTGGGCGGTCGGATCATCGGCCGATAGGCGGTCGGCGACGGCCAGACCGACGATGCCACCGCCGATCACCACGTAACGAGGGCTGGAAACCACGGGCCTATGGTAGGACGGTACTCGCCGACCTCGTGAAGAAGCCCGATGACTACGACGGGCCGGCCGCCCGGCTGTGGGCTGAGTAGGCGTCGGCTCGGGGCTGTTCTACCCGGTACCGAACCACCGCCTGGCCCCGTTCCAGGTGGAGGTCGACCTGCCCACGGCAGTCAACGCCTTGGCCAGGGCCAGCGCCTGAGGGCGACCCCCGGCGTCGGCGCCGGCCCGCCGCTGGAGGGTCAGGCCAGGTCGACCACGAGGTCGGGTTCGGTCTTGTCGCGCACCTCGTCCTCGGTGACCCCGGGGGAGAGCTCGCGAAGCACCAGCCCGGATGCCGTGACGTCAAGCACCGCAAGGTCGGTGATGATGCGCTGCACGACGCCGCGACCGGTGTACGGAAGCGAGCACTCCTTGACGATCTTGAACGAGCCGTCCTTGGCGGTGTGCTCCATGAGCACGATCACCCGCTTGGCCCCGTGCACGAGATCCATCGCGCCGCCCATCCCCTTGACCATCTTGCCGGGGATCATCCAGTTGGCGATGTCGCCGCCCTCCGAGACCTGCATGGCGCCGAGGATCGCGGCGTCGACCTTGCCCCCGCGGATCATCCCGAAGCTCATGGCCGAGTCGAAGAACGCCGCCCCCCGGCGCAGCGTCACCGTCTCCTTGCCGGCGTTGATCAGGTCGGGATCCTCCTGCCCCTCGAACGGGTAGGCGCCCACCCCCAGGATGCCGTTCTCGGACTGCAGCACGATCTCGACATCGTCGGGAACGTAGTTGGGCACCAGCGTGGGCAGGCCGATACCGAGGTTGACGTAGGCGCCGTCGGTCAGCTCGGAGGCCGCTCGGGCGGCCATCTGCTCACGGGTGAGCGCCATGCTCACGCCTCCTGCTTCTGGCGCACGGTGCGCCGCTCGATGCGTTTGTCGGCTGCCTGCTCGGGGGTGAGCGGTAGCACCCGCTGCACGAAGATGCCGGGCAGGTGGATCTCGTCGGGATGCAGCTCACCGGGCTCGACGAGCTGCTCCACTTCTGCCACGGTGACCCGGCCGGCCATGGCGCAGAGTGGGTTGAAGTTGCGCGCCGACTGGTTGAACACGAGGTTTCCGTGCCGGTCGCCCTTGGCGGCGCGAACCAGCCCGAAGTCGGTGGTGATGGCCCGCTCGAGCACGAAGGTCTGGTTCTCGCCGTTCACCTCGAACTGCTGGGTCTGCTTGGGCGGCGACTGCAGAACCACCGTGCCGGCGGCGTCGTAGCGCCACGGCAGCCCACCGTCGGCGATCTGCGTGCCGACCCCGGTTCGGGTGAAGAAGGCGGCGATGCCGGAACCGCCGGCGCGCAGCCGTTCGGCCAGCGTGCCCTGAGGCGTCAGCTCGACCTCGAGCTCGCCGGAGAGGTACTGGCGTTCGAACTCCTTGTTCTCACCGACGTACGAGCTGATCATGCGACGGATCCGCTTGTCCTTGAGCAGGATGCCCAGGCCCCAGGCGTCGACCCCACAGTTGTTCGACACCGCCTCGAGATCTTTCAGGCCGGTTTCGTGGATCGTGGCGATGAGCACGCTCGGCACGCCGCAGAGCCCGAAGCCACCGACCGACAACGACATGCCGTCGGTGATGCCGGCGATGGCCTCGACGGGGGAGGAGACGACTTTGTCCATGGGGCCGACTCTAGCCTCGACCGCTCTGAGCACGAATTACAGGCTGGTAGTTCGCCCGGGGGCCTTGTGAAGGGTGTGACAGGAGTGCATGAATGGTGATGGTGAAGTTCGAACAACACGCTGGAGGAGGCAGAAACCGTGACAGTCATGGCGACGAGGTCAGCGCTGGGCGCAGTCGGGCCGACCGACGCCGGCGTGTCAACGGTGTCGTTCTCGACCTCCTACACCGAGCACAAGCACACCGTTGTGGGCATGGGCGCCCGTGGCTTCGTGGTGCGGCTGCTGCAGCTTGCACTGGGCGGGGTCGCGGTCGACGGCGTCTTCGGCACGGTGACCCGCGACCGGGTCGTGGCGTTGCAGCGGTCGATGGCGCAGCCCTCGACCGGCATCGTCACCCCCGAGCTCTGGGACGTGCTGGAGGCTCGCGACTTCCCGTTCATGCGACAGCGGGCGTCGGTGCTTCGTGTCGGTGACACCGGCCCCGAGGTGCTCGCGGTGCAGCGTGTGCTGGGGGTGGCGACCACCGGCGTCTACGACCTGGACACCCGAGAGGCGGTCAAGGCCGCTCAGTCACAGGCCGGACTGGCCAGCACGGGTGTGGTGGCGTCGCGCACCTGGTCGTTGTTCGACCGGCTGTCCGCCTGAGCTCAGGCCGTCGTGTGGGTGACGCCCTCCGACGCGAGCCGGCGCGCCTCGTTCGGTGCGGCGCCTCGCGACAGCACGACCGAGCCCCTGCCCGCCCAGGCGCTGAGCGCCTGCCGAAGCACCTCGCCGAGCGGCCCGTTCAGGGCGACCCGTGGGGCAGCGCCCCACCCCTGCTGTGTCGTGACCAACGAGCCGTAAGTCGTGTCGTGACCATGGTCGCTGAGAGCGAGGTCGGCCGGCTCGGGGTCGGCCAGGGCGACGAACTGGTCACCGTGGGTCGACAGCTCACGAGCCTCGTCGATGGCCCCACCGGCGTCGGCGGAGTCGGGGTGCGACCGAGCCAAGGCCGGTAGCGACACGAGCACGGCATCGCCGGCGTGGGCCCTCGCACGCCCCGGGTCGGCTGTGACGAGCACGTCGGCGTCGAGCACGTCGCCGCCGATCACCACGCTGGCGCCCACCCCCCACGCCGCGAGTGCCCAGTAGCAGGCGCGCCAGTGGGTGGGCAGGTCGATACCGACGGTGGTGCCCGGCCCGGCGGCGAGGTCGTCCTGGAGCAGGTTACCCGCCTTGTTGACCCAGTTGCCGAGCACCTTCGCGCTCAGCTCGATGCGCTCGCCGACGGTCGGGCCCGGCTCGTCGTCGTACCACGTCAGGCGGGGCCGACCGGGGTCGTCGGCGAGCATAGCGGCGAGAAGGTCGGCCGGGTACTGGCGTGCCATCAGCTGTTCCCGACCTCTTTGACGGTGGTGCCGGCCGGCGCCGTGTCGAGCGGGTCGTCGTTCTTGATGGCGGTGAACAGGGCCTTGGCCCGCTCGGTGTCCCACTTCACGGCCAGCCCGTTCGAGGTGCGGTAGGCGAGGTCAGACGTCGGCACCGAGAGCGAGAGGCCCTGGTCGTTGCTGACCGAACGCATGGCCTGCAGCACCCTGACGGCATCCATGAGCCCCGTCTCGGTGCCCACGGTGAGGCCACCGGCAGCGGCATCCGCGAAGCTCTTGTAGCGCCACGGCAACAGCACGGTCGACGGGGTGGCGGCCTGCTTCATCAGGGCGCCGAGGAACTGACGCTGGCGGGCAGCGCGCCCGATGTCGCCGAGCGGGTCTTCGTAGCGCGAGCGCACGTAGCCGAGGGCGTTGGGCCCGTCGAGAGTCTGGCAGCCCTTCTGGAGGTCGATGCCGGCCTTCTTGTCGACCATGTGTCGCGGCACGCACAGGTTCACGCCGCCGACGCTGTCGACCACGGAGGCGAACCCGCCCAACCCGATCTCCACGTAGCCGTCGAGGTGGATGCCGGTCACGTTCTCGACCGTCTCGGTGAGCAGCTTGGGACCCCCGAAGGAGTAGGCGGCGTTGATCTTGTTCGAACGGTGGCCGGGAATCGGCACGTAGGAGTCGCGGGGGATCGAGACCATGACCGGCTTGCCGCCGCTCTCGGAGACGTGCACGAGCATGATCGTGTCGGTGCGTTTGCCCTCGGCCGATCCCGTGGTCAGCGCCTTCTTCTGCTCGGCCGTCAGGCCCTCGCGGCTGTCTGACCCGACGAGGAGGTAGTTGTGCCCGGTCGTGTCGGCCGGCCGCTGCCCGACGGGGATGTTGTCGACCCGCCCGACGGAGTTCCAGGCGTTGAAGGGCACCCAGACCAGAAAGACGATCCAGCTGAGCAGCACGAGGCCCACCACGAGAGCGATGAGGCGCCCCTTGCGCATACGGTGCTTCGGCGCTCGGGCCTCGGTTTCCGCGTCGTTCGGGTGGGGCCGCTGTGACGGGGCGGGCTGCCGGGACGGTTGCTTCGGCAGGCCCTGACGCCCTGCGCTCGGCCCGTTGGCGTTGCGGCTACGGGTGTCGACCGTGTAGGCGTCCTGGGAGTCCGGTTCCGGGGCCCCCCTGCCGGCCCGTTGAGCGGTCGGGGGGGTGCTGCGGGGGGTCGGGTCGCCGGAACGGGACTCGGACGACCGACCGCGCCGGCGACGGGTGTCGACGGTGTACGCGTCGTCAGGGCGCTCACGGGGGTTCTCGGGTTCAGTCGGCATCTGCGGCCTTCACGGTCGGGGTGACGGGCACGGCGCCCTGGTCGTTCGCTGGTGGGCGTTCGGCGCGGGAGGTCGGTGGAAAGCCTGGTGGAAAGCCTGGTGGAAAGCCTGGTGGCAGGCTAGGTGGCGGCTGGGGCGCAGGGGAAGTGGCCGGCGACGGCCCTGGAGCCGGAGGGTCAACGTCTCGTGGGCCGGCGGGGGTTCCCGCTTCATCGAGCGCGAGCCGCCTGGCCAGCCGGGTGTAGCGGTTCTCCAGCTCGCGGAAGCGACGGAAGGTCGTGACCACGAAGCCGAAGAAGGCCACCACGAGACCGTAGAGGATCAGGTCGGCGCCGCGACCGATCCCGACCAGCTGGGCCAACCGGGTCCAGATGCGCGGGTCGAGGATCGACCAGATCGCGAAGGCGGCGAACACGAGCAGGCCCATCCGACGCACGGCCTGGGCCCTCTGGCCGTAGCTCATCAGCAGCCGCCAGGCGATGGCGAGGGTGCCCGCGATGAGCAGGAGCTGGATGGCGAGCTGTCTCATCTCCAGATCAGCTCCGCGAGGATGTTGACCGCGTTCCAGAGCGACTGGCCCTTGGCCCGGGAGTAGTCGGTGTAGATGATGTGCACCGGCTCCTCGGCGATGGACACAGCCCGCCCGTCGATACGCATGGCGCCGATCTGCGAGACGATCTCGGAGGCGTGGGCCATCCGGTTCTGGGTGACCTGCAGCCGGGCCACGACGCTACGGTCGAGCACCCGCAGGCCGTTGTGGGCGTCGGTGAGGCGGGTGCCGGTGGTGAGGTTGGTGTAGGCCACTGCCGACCGGAGTACGGCCTTCTTCAGGGCCCCCGCAGCGCTTGCCTGGCCGGACCGGTCGAGGAAGCGGGAGCCGAAGACGACCTGTACGTCACCCCGGCGGATGCGGTTGAGCATCACCTCCACGTCGCAGACCTGGTGCTGCCCGTCGGCGTCGAACGTGACCACGTAGCGCATCGCCGGGTCAGACAGGGCGTAGTCGAAGCCGGTCTGCAGGGCCGCGCCCTGTCCGAGGTTGACCGGATGCCGCACCACGACGGCTCCTGACCGCTCGGCGGTGGCGGCCGAGTCGTCGCTCGAGCCGTCGTCGACGCAGACCACCTGGGGAAACACGGACCGGGACTCGCGCACGACGCCACCGATGACGCTCGCCTCGTTGTAGAGCGGCACGACGAGCCACACGTCCGCGTTGATCATGCCCATCAGGGTAAGGCGCCGACCGGCATCCCCCGTCTTCTGCCACGCGGGAGGTCGACGCGGGAGGTCGACGCGGGAGGTAGCCGGGGGAGGTAGCCGGGGGCCCGAGCCGGTCAGTCGTCGCTGCCGGCCCCGAACGGATGGGACTCGACGAACGACTTCGTCTCGGCGTACATGCGCTGGATGTAGCCCTCGAGCTCGGTCGCCTCGACGCGCCACTGGCCGCGCCCACCCACCTTGATGGCAGGCAGCTCGCCGGAGCGCACGAGAGCGTAGGCCTGAGCGGCGGAGATGTTGAGCACCTCCGACACTTCGGTCAGCTGCAGGAAGCGTTGGGCCACGTCGGCTCCTTCCAGGGGTCGACGACATCCTAGGCAGGCCTGGGGCGGAGGACGGCTGCTTGTCCACAGGGGTGGGCAGCTGGCGCGGCGGTGGCGCACCATGAGGCAAAATGAGGCTCGAAGGTGGCGTCCCGCGGGGCGCGACGAAGAATGTGGACCAGGGGAACAACGATGACCGAACTGGCGCAGCCGGTCGCGAAACGACTACAACGACCCTCGTGGCGCGACAGTCGCCTGCTCGTCGGAGTGCTGCTCGTGCTCGTGGCGGCCACCCTCGGCGCGAGGGCCGTCGCCAGCACCGACGACCGGGTCCCGATGTGGGTGGCGACGGGCGACCTCGTCGCCGGAGACATGGTCACCGCCGACTCGGTGCGCCGGGCCGACGTGCGGCTCGACGACGACATGGGGTCCTACCTCAGCGCGGCGACGCCCCCGGCCGCAGGGACCTACGTGGCGCGGGACGTCCGGGCCGGAGAGCTCGTGCCTCGATCGGCCTTCGGGGCGGCTGACCAGGTCGGGCTGCAGCGGGTCACCGTGCGCGCCGACGCGGTGTCGGCGACCGGCCTGGCTCGCGGCAGCAGGGTCGACCTGTTCGTCACCCCGAAGACCTCCCTCGCCTCGAGCGAGAAGGCGACGACCACCAAGGTGCTCACGGCCGCCGGGGTCGCCTCGGTTCAGAGCTCCGGCGGCGGCCTCGGGAGCAACGCCACCACCTCGGTTCAGCTCTACGTGCCGACCGACCGCGTACAGACCGTCGTCGAGGCGGTCGACGGTGAGGCGAAGCTGACGCTGGTGCCCGTCGTGGGGGGCGGGCCCGACCCCCTTTCCGAACCGGACGGGTCGCCCCGGTCGGCTCCCGGCTCATGACCGACGTCGTCACCGCCCTCGGCCATCGCTGGGAGGCGTCGGTCGCGACTCTGCTCGAGAGAGTTCCCGGCGTCACGATCGCCCGGCGTTGTGCCGACCTGGCCGAGCTGCTGTCGGTCGTTGAGGCCGGGGTCGGTCAGGTGGCCGTCATCGGATCAGACCTACGCGGGCTCGACCTGGCGACCGTGAGCCGCCTTCGCGCTCGGGGGGTGCACGTGGTCGGGCTCTTCCCTCCCGACGACGAGTCCAGCGAGCGTCGCCTACGTCAGCTCTCGATCAGTCACGTGCTGTCGGTGGAGACGACCGGCCCCGAGCTGGCGAACGTCATCGCCGATCTCGAGCGCGCACCGGGTGACGACGAGGTGGCGAGCGACGAGGGAGGCTCCGACGGTGCCGACGGTGCCGACGGTGCCAGGCGAACCGGCGAACGCGCTGACGGCGAACCCGGCCCCCTCGGTATCGGCCGGCCGAGCCGCCCTCGGGTCCCGGCCGGTGCGGCGGCCCTTCCCACCGTCGCCACGTCGCAGCAGCCGGGGTGGAGCCCGGCCGGCTCGACGCCCGCTGCTGACGCGCTTCACGGTGGGAGCGA
The DNA here is from genome assembly GCA_038235595.1 of Actinomycetales bacterium. Lineage (GTDB taxonomy): Bacteria > Actinomycetota > Actinomycetes > Actinomycetales > Dermatophilaceae > DSM-29435. The sequence goes on from JBBSTU010000029.1 coordinate 18,332, forward strand.
CCACGACGACCGGTCGGCCGGCCCGGAGGAGCCCGACCGGGCTCGCGTCATCGCGGTCTGGGGTCCGACCGGCGCGCCCGGTCGCACCACTCTCGCCACGGCGCTCTCTGCCGAGCTGGCGGGGCGGGGTTGCGACGTGCTGCTCGTCGACGCCGACACCTACGGCGGGTCGATCGCCCAGACCCTCGGGCTGCTCGACGAGGCGCCAGGCATCGCGGCAGCCTGCCGGGCCGCCGACCACGGCACCCTCGACGTTCCGGCCCTGGCGCGACTGGCCCCCACCGTCACCCCTCGGCTTCGGGTGCTGACCGGACTGCCGAAGGCGGAACGCTGGCCCGAGGTTCGTGCTGCCGCCCTCGAGCGGGTCATCGAGCTGAGCCGTGAGCTCGTCAGTGTCGTCGTCGTCGACTGCGGCTTCTGTCTCGAGGACGACGAAGAGCTGAGCTACGACACGGCCGCTCCGCGGCGCAACGAGGCGACCTTGACCTCGTTGGCCAGCGCCGACGTCGTCGTGGCCGTGAGTGGAGCCGACCCGATCGCGTTGCAGCGCTTCGTGCGCGGGCTCCAAGAGCTGGGATCGGTGCCCTCGCCACCACCGGTCGCGGTGGTCAACCGGGTTCGAGGTGCGGCGGTCGGCTCGAAGCCCGAGGCACGTATTGCAGAGTCGTTGTTGCGGTTCGCCGGCCTGGAGTCGGTGCGGTTCGTTCCCGACGACCCCGCCACGGTCGATGCCGCCGTGCTGGCTGGGCACTCGGTGGTCGAGCACGCCCCCGACTCGGCGGTGAGCCGCGCGGTCGCCGATCTCGCCACCGCCCTCGCGCCGTGGACCCGTTCACGCCAGGTGCAGCGCCACCGCCGCTGGGCCTCTGGTGCGAGGCGGATGGCGCGACCCGCGAAGGCGTAGGCGGTCGACCGGTCTGGCAGAGTGGCATCATGTCTGACCGTCTGACCTCGCTCGACGCCTCCTTTTTGTACCTCGAGCAGTCGACGACCTCGATGCACGTCGGTTCGGTCATGGTCTTCGAGCCGCCCGACCGCAAGGGCGGCACCGGCTTCGACTACGAACGCCTCGTGCGCATTGTCGAGAGCCGCATCGGCGCCATCCCACGGTTCCGTCAGAAGGTGGTCGACGTGCCGGGCCGCATCGCCAACCCCGTGTGGGTCGACGACGAGAACTTCGACATGGGCTACCACGTGCGCCGAGCCGGGCTGCCCCGCCCGGGGTCGGACGAGCAGCTGCAGGACTTCGTCTCGCGCGTTCAGCCGCGAAAGCTCGACCGCACCCGACCGCTCTGGGAGGTGTATCTCGTCGAGGGGCTGAAGGGTGGGCGCTTCGCCATCGTCACCAAGACGCACTACGCCCTCATCGACGGAGTGAACGCGCTCGACATCGCGCACGTCATCGTCGACTCGATCAAGGGTGATGACGATCTCGAGGTGGCCCCGCCGTGGGAGCCGCACCGCTCACCCTCGCCCGCCGAGCTGGTCACCGGCGCCGTGGTCGACGCCGTTCGTCGACCGACGCAGGTGGTCGATCTCGTGCGGGGCGGGCTCAACGACGCAGTCAAGCTTGGCCTGGGGGCCCTCGAGTCGGCCGGCGCCGTGATCGGCGCGGTGGCCCGCACGGCCGCTCGTCCGGCGCCGGACTCGCCCCTCAACGCCGAGATCGGTTCCGCCCGGAGGTGGGTGATGATCGGCACCGACCTCGGTGACTACCGGGCGGTCCGTAAGCGCCTCGCTCGCGGTGCCTACGCCGAGGACGTCACCATCAACGACGTCGTGCTCGCCACCATCGCTGGTGGCTTTCGCACGTGGCTGCTGGGCCGGGGCGAGGCGGTCGGCACGAAGAGCGTGGTTCGGGCGATGGTGCCGGTCAGTATCTACGGCGACGACCCGGCCGGCATGTACGCCAACCAGGTGATGGCCTGCGTGGTGAACCTGCCGGTCGGTGAGCCGGGGGCCTCGATGAGGCTGCACCAGATCGCCTTCTCGATGCGCCAGCAGATGGAGGGTGGGCAGGCCGTGGGGGCGACGTCACTGGCCAACCTCGCGGGCTTCGCGCCGCCGACGCTGCACGCACTCGGGGCTCGGTTGGGCTCGGCCATGTCACGCCGGGTCTACAACGTCATGATCACCAACGTCCCGGGCCCTCAGTCGCCGCTCTACGCCGGCGACGCCAAGATGCTCTCGACCTACCCCGTCACGCCACTCGCCAGGGGCCAGGCGCTCGCGATCGGCATCACCTCCTACAACGGCGGGGTCTACTTCGGGCTCAATGCCGACCGCGAGGCCATGCCCGACGTCGACGACCTCGGCAACTCGATCGTCGAGTCGCTCGCCGAGCTGAAGAGCGGACGCGAGGGCTGATGCCGGTCGTCCGCGTCTATCTGCCCGTCGGGTCTGCCGACCTCGCCGGGCTGGCGGAGCGAGGCTCGCTCTGCGCCACGCCGGCCGGCCCACGGGTGGCCTTCGCCGTCACACCCGAGCTCGAGCGGTCCATGCCAGGTCACGACGACGAAGACCTCGAGTACGCGGCCTTCAGCGACGCGGTGGCCGCGTCCGGCGCCCTCTCGGGCGAGCGTTCGGTGGTGGTCGCGGCCGATGTCGACCCCGAGTGGCTGGCCGCGGGCGAGTTGACGAGCCGGCCCCCCTCGATCTGTTCGGTCGAGCTGACGGAGCCCGTACCGCTGGCCCGGGTGGCCTCCTTCCACGTCGACGAACGCGGCGGTTCGACGCAGCACGCAGCGGTAGCGGGGTCGGCCGACGCACTGCTCTGGTACGACGCCACCGAGCTCGATGAGGTGCGCGGCTTCTTCGTGTGAGCCCGCGCCTGGAGGTGATGACGATGGCCGCAGAGGAGCAGGTCGGGGTCTACGACGCCGCGGGGCGTGAGGTCGCGGTGGTGCCGCGATCGCGGATGCGGGCCGAGAACCTGCGTCACGGCGCCACCGCCGTCGTGGTGCGCGACCGTCTAGGTCGGGTCTACGTGCACCGGCGCACGACCACCAAGGACGTCTATCCGGGTCTGCTCGACTTCGCCGCCGGTGGGGTGCTGCAAGCGGGGGAGGGCGCCCATGACGGCGCCGTCCGGGAGGCCTTCGAGGAGCTCGGCGTGCAGGGGGTGCCCCTCGTGGCGGCGGGTGAGGCCGACTACACCGACCGGTGCAGCACGTACCGGGCGTTCCGTTACACCACCACCTACGACGGCCCGATCCGTTGGCAGCCGGAGGAGGTCAGCTGGGGCGACTGGTTCACCGTCGGTGCCCTCTGCAGGTTGCTGCAGCAGGCACCCGACGACGTCGTGCCCGACTCACGCGAGCTGTGGGCGGCCCAGCTGGCCGCCTGGAACGACGACCGCGTCGAGCTCGAGGGTGGATCTGACAACCACACCTGGCTGGTGGAGGGGCGCTGGGTCGACCGCAGCCCCCGCCACGACGACCTCGCCCCGTGGCTGCTGGCAGAGACACGGCTGCTGCCGGCCATCGTGGGCCGGCTTCCCCTGGAGGTACCGGTGCCCGTCGTCGTCGAACAGGGCCCGCTCGTGGTTCGCCACCGCCGGGTGGAAGGCGCCGCCTGCGACCCGTCCGCACTGACGGGTGCCGACGGGCGCGAGGTCGGACACTTTCTGCGCGCGCTCCACGACGTGCCCGGTTCGGTCGTGCGCTCTGCGGGCGTGCGCGGAGCCGTCGACGATCACCGCACCCGAGAGGAGCTCGTGTCCAGGTTGCGGTCGTCGGCGTTGCCGCTGGTGCCCCCCTCGTTGCTCGCGGTGGCCGAACGGCTCCTGGGCGCGGTGGCAACGGTCGGCGAGCAGACGCTCTGTCACGCCGATCTGACCGGTGACCATCTACTGGCGCAGGCCGGGAGGGCGAGCGGCGTCATCGACTGGGGCGACGCGCGGGTCACCGACCCGGCGCTCGATCTCGCGTGGCTGCTGCACGCCACGAACGAGAGCTTCTCGCATCAGGTCAGAAGCAGCTATCGCGTGACTCCAGAGCAGTCCACCCGGGCTGCGCAGTGGTTCGCCCTCATGCCGTGGCACGCTCTGGCCCGCGCGGTAGACCAGGGTGACGGTGAGGCCGGGCGCCGCAGCCTGCCGGAGGTGACGAGCGCCCTCGCGCGATGGAACGCCGCCACCTGACCCGTCCCACGGGCTGGGCCGGGGGAGTCAAGAGGGGTCCTGCGCTTGTTACCTTGCGCGTATGGACTTCAGTGCAGCCGAGTACGCCGATCGCGACGCCAGACGCCTCGCTGAGGTGCTGGTGGGTCCACCCGTGACCTGGGTCTTCCTCGGCGACAGCATCACCCAGGCCGTGTTCCACACTCACGGTGCGCGCGGTTTCGTCGAGCACTTCGCCGAGCGGGTGCGGGGCGAGCTCGGTCGACTTCCCGACGCCGTGGTCAACTCCGGCGTGTCAGGCGCCCGGGCCGAAGACGTACTCGCCGAGTTCGACTGGCGGGCAGGTAGATTCGCCCCGGATGTTGTGTTCGTGATGTTCGGCACGAACGACCGGCAGGCGGGCCCCGACGGCGTGCGTGCCTATCGGTACCGGCTCGACCAGATCGTCCAGCGCACCCGAGACCTCGGAGCCACGGTGGTGTTGCAGACCCCGCCGCCGGTCGTGGAGGAGGGCGACCACCCCCGCGCCGGTCTCGCGGCCTACGTCGAGGCGGTGCGATCGGTAGCGGCCGACCTCGGTGTCGTGCTCGTCGACCACGCCGCACACTGGGCAATGGTGGCAGCGACGGGCGGAGGCGGACCGGCCCCGGCCGGCTGGCTCGACGACCCGTCCCACCCGGGTGCGCGGGGCCACCTGGAGATGGCCCGCACCATCTTCCGGACCCTCGGTATCGACGACGACGACAGTGCCGTGTGCGCGACCCATGTTGAAGGCGTCTCCGCTCCTGTGTGACTGCGACCGGCGCTCGGCGCCGCGGTCAGGGTCGGCTCAGGGTCAGGGTCGGCTCAGGGTCAGGTCAGGGTGAACCTCCATCGCGCACGCCACGGCCCAGGCCCGACAATGAAGACATGACCCAACCGATTCCGAACCCCTACGGCAACAGCCTTTCCCCGGCGACCAGCGAAGAGCGCACCTGGGCCGTGCTCGGCCATCTCGCGGCCATCATCGCCGCTGTCATCTCGGTCGGCTGGCTCAGCTTCGTCGGCCCTCTCGTCATCTGGGTGCTCTTCAAGGACAAGAGCGCCTTCGTGCGCCGTGCCGCGGCCGGCGCCTTCAACTTCAACCTGGCCATCTGGGCCCTCATCGTCATCGGCTGGGTGCTGTTCATCACCGTGATCGGCATCCCGTTCGCCATCATCCTCTGGATCGTGGCCGGCATCGGCGGGCTCTTCTTCCACATCCGGGCGGCGCTGCGAGCCAACCGCGGCGAGTCCTACTCCTACCCCTGGCAGATCCGCGTTCTCAGCTGAACCGGCGCACCGAGGGCATCGCTTAATGGTCAGGCTGCTCGAGGCCGACGCGCGTGCGCCCACCCGTGCGAGGATGACGTCCATGGATGCCGTGACCCACGTCCCCGCCCCGACCAACGAGCCTGTGCTCGACTACGCGCCCGGCTCGCCGGAGCGGGCCGCCCTCGAGGTGGCGCTGTCCGAGCTGGGGGGTGCACCGGTCGAGCTGCCGCACACCATCGCGGGCCGGCGCGTCACAGGCACCGGCCGCAAGGTTGCCGTGCGACAGCCGCATGCGCACCGCAAGGTGCTCGGCACGCTGCGCAACGCGACGGTCAAGGAGGGCCAGGCGGCCGTCGACGCGGCCAAGGCCGCCGCCCCCGGCTGGCGCGAGCTGAGCTTCGATGACCGGGCCTCGGTGCTGCTCAAGGCCGCCGACCTGCTCGCCGGACCGTGGCGAGCTCGGCTCAACGCGGCCACCATGCTCGGCCAGAGCAAGACCGCGATCCAGGCCGAGATCGACGCGGCCTGCGAGCTGATCGACTTCTGGCGTCTCAACGTTCATTTCGCCCGCGAGATCCTCGAGCAGCAGCCCCCGCTCAACAGCAAGGGCATCTGGAACCGCTCCGACTACCGCTCGCTCGAGGGCTTCGTCTACGCGATCACCCCCTTCAACTTCACCGCCATCGCCGGCAACCTCCCCACCGCTCCGGCCCTCATGGGCAACACCGTGGTGTGGAAGCCATCACCCACCCAGCAGTTCGCCGCCCAGCTGATCATGGAGCTGCTCGAAGAGGCCGGGATGCCTCCGGGCGTGGTGAACATGGTCACCGGTGACGGCATCAACGTCAGCAAGGCGGCCCTGGCCGACCCCGACCTGGCCGGCATCCACTTCACCGGGTCGACCCCGACCTTCCAGCACCTCTGGGCCGAGGTCGGCAAGAACGTCGCGCGCTACCGCACCTACCCGCGGCTGGTCGGCGAGACCGGCGGCAAGGACTTCATCCTTGCCCACCCCAGCGCCGACCCCGACGTGCTGCGTACGGCGATGATCCGTGGCGCGTTCGAGTACCAGGGGCAGAAGTGCTCCGCAGCGTCGCGCGCCTACGTGCCGGCCTCCGTCTGGAAGCAGATCAAGGGCGACCTCGTCGAGCTGACCAGCTCGCTGACGCAGGGCGATGTCACCGACCTGTCCAACTTCATGGGCGCGGTCATCGACGACCGTGCCTTCGCCAAGCACAGTGATGCGATCGACCGAGCGCACGCGAAGCCGGGCATCGAGGTCATCGCCGGCGGCACCTACGACGACTCGGTGGGCTACTTCGTGCGCCCCACGGTGCTCGAGATCAAGGATGCCGCCGACGAGTCGTTCCGCACCGAGTACTTCGGCCCGATCCTCTCGGTGCACGTCTACCCCGACGGTCAGTACGACAAGGTGCTCGACCAGATGGAGAGCTTCTCTCCCTATGCCCTCACCGGTTCCATCATCGCCCAGGACCGGATGGTGATCGCCGACGCCATGAAGCGGCTGCGGTTTGCCGCCGGCAACTTCTACGTCAACGACAAGCCCACCGGCGCCGTCGTCGGGCAGCAGCCGTTCGGGGGCGGGCGCGCATCGGGAACCAACGACAAGGCCGGCGCCGCCCAGAACCTGCTGCGCTGGACCAGCGTGCGCTCGATCAAGGAGACGTTCGTCCCGCCGAAGGCGCACGCCTACCCCCACCAGGGCTGACCACGCAGACCTGACCGTCGAGAGGGTGTTTCGCGCGACGCGAAACACCCTCTCGACGGTGGGGGCGAGCAGGGCTCAGGCCCGCGAGCGGATCCAGTGCGAGCCGGTGCGCTGCTCGCTGCGCAGGGCCCCGACCACGGCGGGGGCAGAGGCCTTCTCGATCTTCCCTCCGAAGAGCGGGATGGAGGCCTTGAGGTCGCCGTCGATGGTGACGACGGAGCCGGCTCCGTTGCCGGCCAGCACGACGGTCGACCGCATGGTGATGGGGGTTCCCTTGACCTCGACGGTCAGGGTGCCGCGGCGCTCGCCGCCGGCCGACGCGTCAGACCACTCCCACGTCTCCGTCGTCGAGAGGGTCTGGCCCACCAGTGACTTCGCGAAGTCAGGTAGCCGGTCGGTCGGCAGGTCGCGGTTCACGACCACGCGGGCGCGGCCACCGGTGGCCGACACGGCGACGTCGTGGCTCAGGGCGCCGGCGTCGGCGCACTTCTGGGTTTGGAACTCCTCGCTCGTCATCATGGCGAAGACCGCCTCGGGGGCGGCCGCGTAGTCCATCGTCTGCGTGATCCTCATGGCACAACGCTATCCAAGCCCGGACGTCGCTGCTGCGCGGCGGCATCCGGGGCGGGTCCGGTCGGTCAGCGCGAAGGCTCGCCGGCTGCACGAGCTGACGTGGCTCGCTACCGCCCGGATCGCGCCACGTCAGACAGGCGCGTCAGGGTGGCGCGCGATGTGTCGAGCTCGCGCGCCAGCCGGGTCAGCTGCTTGGCGCGCGCCGAGGTCACCCGGTTGAGCAGCTCCTGGAGCCGTTCCCGCGAGCGGAGGCGCTCGTCGGGGTCGACCCGGCTGGGGCCGAGCGACTCGACCACCTTGTTCCCCGACACCTCGAGGCCCGCCGCCGTGAGCTGATGGTCGAGCTGACGCAGCCGGGCGAGCGAGTCGACGGTCGTCGCGGTCCACTGCTGCAGCAGGGCGCCCACCCGGTCGAGCTCGTCGGCCGTGGACACGAGCAGCTCGCGCTCAGCCGCGGAGTGGTCGACGCGCCCGGCGTGGACGGCGTGCGGGGTCGGGGTCAGCTCGTCGACGAGGTCGCCGAGGCGCAGCGCGTGACCGCGCAGCGCACCCCCCAAGGCGCTCGTCGAACCCGGGTCTCCACCGTTCACCGGTCGATCACCGTTGCCCCTCTCGCGATGACCGAGCGGTCGAGACGACGTGGGCCGCTGCCGTGTCGAGCAGACGCTCCTCAGTAGCCTCCGACAGGGCGCGCAAGGTGTCGGCGGCCTGCTCGACCCACGCGTCGAGCACCCGACCGGCCGGGAGGTCGCCCAGGTCGGGTACGTGGGTCAGGAGCTCGTCGGACATGGCTGCCGTCACCGACCGGGCCCGGGCCAGGGCGCGCAACGTGCGCTGCTCTGTGGCGCCGGCGGAAGGCCGCACAGGGGAGGGCCCGGTGGTCATGGCCCAACTCTAG
>JBBSTU010000030.1:0-26810 GCA_038235595.1 Actinomycetales bacterium
ATCCCCGATGGTTGCCGGCCTGATGAGCGACCACAGTGGGGGCATGTCCTCCAACCGCGATGCTCACCGCTGGTTCGTCGCTGCAGCCGTGGCCGGCGTCGCGCACGCCCTACCCAGCCTCTACTGGGCCCTGGGCGGAACCGCGCTCGTCTCGACGCTCGGTGGGTGGGCGGCCGACTGGCAGCGGGAGGCCCCGATGCAGGTGCTGGTGCTGCTCTTGGTGATCTTCGCGGTCAAGCTGGCCGGCGCGTTCGTGCCCTTGGCGAACGAGCGAGGTCGGCTTCCGGCGCCTCGGCTCTGGCGCGGACTGTCGTGGGGCGGCGCCGGAGTGTTGGTGGCGTACGGAGCGGTCAACGTGGCCGCGGCGGTCGCCGCCCTCGCCGGGGCGGTCGGGGCAGGTCCGACCATGGACACTGCTGCCCTGGTGGGTCACGCCTTCCTGTGGGACCCGCTGTTCCTGGTGTGGGGCCTGCTGTTGGCCACGGGGCTGTGGAGGAGCCGGCACCAGAGGACCGGCGGCCGTGACCGAGCCCACCTGGTGGCGGCAGCGCCATCCGCGAGATGATCCCGAGGGCCGGCGAGGGTCAGGCCCGCGCGACTGCTCGTGCGACTAGCCACTGTGGGTCCTGGCCCACCAGGTGACCAGCAGCCCGAGGGCGAAGCCCCAGACGATGGTGAAGACGAGGCTGAGCACGATGGCGAGCACGGCGTAGCGTCGTCCGGCTCGCTCGCCCCGGGCCAGCGACAGGCCCGCAAGCGCGAGCGCCAGCAGCTGGGGCAGGAAGACGAACCCGAACACGACGCCGACCATCGACACGGCCAGCGCCCCGCGGGCCAGGGGCGCCTCGTTGGCGAGTGAGAACCGCTCACCGGGCAGCCTGCCGGCGACGTCGGGCGACGCCGGGGGATGATCGGGCTCGGTCACGCGTTCAGAGTAGCGATGGAGATCCCCCTGTCGTTGCCAGCCACTGCCCGCCGCAGTCGAGGCAATCCGCCGTGGCCAAGCGCGGCGCAGCATCGCGACCGCCCGGCCGTCATGCGGCGACGTGGCTTTTCGGGTGTCGCGGCGGCGGCCCTCGCCGCCCTGGCGTTCGCCGGCCTGGCGGGGTGCAGCAGCACACCGAACCTGCACGACCTGCCCCCTGACATCGCAGCGGCCAAGCCCGACATCACAGCCGAACAGGCCGGCTTCGTGCTCGATGCCAACCAGCAGGGGGCGGCGATCACTGCGGCCAGCCTCGACGACGACCTCGAGTCGGGCACCACCACGTGCTGGGCGCTGAAGAACGGTGGCATCCAGCTGCGCGAGCTCGCGGTCGACGACAGCTCACGGCCGCTCGGCAGCTCCGGCGACGCCCTGCGCACCAAAGCGCTGATGGCGGCCGGCATCCGGGCGTTCTGCCCTGACTACACCGACCAGATCGCTCAGCTGAAGCTGCCCTGACTCCGAGTTCGGCCCCGGTCGAGGTATTCCGCCGCGGCCCGACGCAGCGGAATACCTCGACCGGGGCGGGGGGTTGTCGCAGTCGTGAACCCATCAACGTGTGCCCGCCTCAACATCCTCGACCTCGTTCCCGTGGTGGAGCACGGCACCGCGGCCGAGGCCATCGAGTCGACGGTCGATATCGCCCGGCACGCCGAGCAGTGGGGCTACCAGCGGTACTGGATGGCGGAGCACCACAACATGCGCGGCGTGGCCTCGAGCTCGACGGCGGTTCTGATCGGTCACGTGGCTGATCAGACCCAGTCGATCCGGGTCGGAGCCGGCGGCATCATGCTGCCCAACCATGCGCCCTACGTCGTGGCCGAGCAGTTCGGCACCCTGGCGACCATCCACGGTGACCGCATCGACCTCGGGCTGGGGCGGGCACCAGGAACCGACCCGGTCACCTCCCGCGCCCTGCGTCGCAACGACGCCGCCGCGATGAACTTCGCCGGCGAGGTGGAGGAGCTGATCGGGTTCCTGGGTGAGCCTGACCCCGAGGCCAAGGTGCGCGCGTTCCCGGGTGAGGGCACCAACGTGCCGGTGTGGATCCTCGGCTCGAGCCACGGTGGCGCCCAGGTGGCGGCCGCTCTGGGTCTGCCCTACTCGTTCGCCTCGCACTTCGCCCCCGCCGCCCTGATGAGCGCTCTCGAGGTGTACCGCACCCGCTTCCAGCCCGCCACCTCGCCGAACGGCCTCGATGCCCCGCGCACGATGGCCGCGGCCAACGTCATGGTCGCCGACACCGCCGAGGAGGCCGAGCGACTCTTCACCAGCGTGCTCAGCCGCTTCCACGGCATCATCACCGGCCGGCGCACCGGACTGACCAAGCCCGAGGGTGACGTCGCAAGCCTGATGGCCACCTGGACGCCGAACGAGCGGGCGACGGTCTCAGACATGATCCGCGTCTCGTTCGTCGGCACCCCCGAACATGTGCGTGACCGCCTCGAGGAGTTCACCGCCGCCACCGGCGTCGACGAGGTCATCGTGACCTGTGGCGCCTACGACCACGACGCCCGGCTGCGCACCTTCGAGCTGCTGGCCGACGCCTGGCAGTGACAGTCTCGCCACGATGCCGGATGCCGGCCGCCGGGCCGGTGATCTGCGAGGCTGGCGGCATGAGCGAAGAGCAGCAGCACGTCAGAGACGAGCGAAGCGTGACCCTGACCCGCGACGGCGTGGGTCGCTACACCGTACGCAACGGGCGCGGCGGCTCCATCACGACGAGCTCGGGCACCGACGAGCTGTCGCCGGTGGAGCTGCTGCTCGCCGGGGTCGCCGGCTGCACCGCGGTCGACGTCGACACGGTGACGAGCCGTCGGGCCGAGCCCGAGAGCTTCGAGATCGAGGTGAGCGCCGACAAGGTCAAGGACGAGAACGGCAACCACCTGAACGACATCGAGATCACCTTCCGGGTGCGTTTCCCGGAGGGCGAGGGCGGTGACGCAGCCCGGAAGATCCTGCCCAGCCTGGTGCGCCGCAGCCACGAGGAGTTCTGCACGGTGAGCCGCACGATCATGCTGGGCGCCGACGTCTCCGCCACGATCGAGTAGCCCCGACCCGGTCTCTCCTCGCCAGATGGGGAGGTGGCGGCTAGTGGGGGGTGGGGGCGGCGTCGAGGTAGCTGATCGGGTCGCCCCAGCCGAGCCGGGTGATGCCGTGCTTGTCGAGGGCGAGCACGGCCAGGGTGCGACGGTGGGCCGCGAAGGTCAGCACGTGGGCGATCATGGCGCCGTAGCTGCACGGGTGCGGCGGATCGCACGACGCGTCGACGAACACGTCGTCGAGCCGGCCCTGCTCGATCGCGTCACGCACGTGCCCGAGGAACACCGGGGCGGCCTCGGCCAGCCGGCGGCGGGCCGCGGTCAGCGACTCACCCTGCTCGACCGCGAAGTCGTAGCCCTCGCTCGCCATCGAGGCGTTCCACATCGCCATCTGGCCGACCAGGCGGCTGATGATGCGACGCAGCGTCGACGGGTCGGGGTCGTCGTCGACGTTGATGACGATCTGTTCGTCGAGCTGGGCTTCGGTGAGCTGTGTGGCGCACTCGATGAGCTCGCCGGTGAGCCAGATATGGTGCTCGACCATGCGCTGGATGAGGTCCATGACAGAAACCTTTCGCTGGGCCGGCAGTCGGATGCTGCTCGGCGGGTGGAAGTGGATGTCGTTGACCGTCTCGATCCGCAGCGTTCCCGGGCGGGATCGCCACTGGCTGGGCGAGACGCCGTAGGCGCGGCGGAAGGCCCGGGTGAAGGCCTCGTTGGAGCCGTAGCCGGCCTCGACTGCGACGTCGAGCACGGTGCGCCGGCCGGTCGCCAGCCGAAAGGCAGCTCGTTCGAGCAGCACCCGGCGGCGCAGGGTGCTCGGCGCCTCGCCGGCCACTCCACTGACGACCCGGTCGAGATGGAACCGCGACAGGTGGAGCCGCGCCGCGACCTCGTCACCGGTCAGACCAGGCTCGTCGATGGTCTCGACGAGCAGCCCCAGCCAGGCTGCGAAGGTGTCGGTGGCGATGCTCACGAGCCCAGCCTGTAGCCCTGGCCTCGCGCTCGCTTGATCGCGCTTGCGCAGGGTGGCGTCATGTCAGCCGAGGCGGCGCACGGTGAGGATCTGTTCGGCCCGGCCGACCGGGCCCTGCTCGTCGTGCAGCGTGGTCGACGTGAGACCGAGGCCGGTGGCGCCCATGGTCACGCGGGTGTCGAAGCCGACCCAGCCGTGCGGCCCTGGCACCGGCTCCCGGAACAGGTGGATGGCGAGGTCGACGTTCGGGAACATCCACTCGAGCGGTGAGGCCCGCACTGCGATGCCGTTCGCCGTGTCGACGAGCCGAACGAGGTCAGCGGTGGGCGAGCAGGGCTCACCGTCGACGAGGGCGTTGTCGGTGCGGATCCACGCCCGCGCGCGACCTGGCCGCCCGCTGGGGTCGGAGCGGATCTCGAGCCCGGCGATGTAGCCACCGGCCCACGTGGCGCTACCCGACCACGGCTCGAAGACGTCGGGACCGGGCATGAGGCCCTGCTCCACGCCGGCCACGGGCGAGCTGTCGTGCGTCGCCAGGCGCCAGGCCTGGGCTCGCACCACGGCCCGGTCGTCGACCGACAGCGTGGCCTCGACCAGCTCGATCGTACGGCCGGGCCTCGACGTGCGCACCGCCACCCGGCTCGGGCGGGCGGGGATGAAGCCGAGAATGTCGAAGTTGACCCGCGCCAGCTGAAGGCCGTCGCGCCGTTCATGGGCGTCGATGGCGTGCACGAGCAGGCCGCTCACGGGAGCCATATGCTGCTCATCGACCCGCCAGGCGCCCTGGGCCTGCAGGGTGGGCTCGAAGAGGTCGGCTCCGACGCGGCGGTAGAAGGCCGGGGTCGACGGGTCGAGGGCGAAGGGCGAGGGCTCGGGGGTCACCGGGCCAGCCTAGGAGCCGGTCGACTCCGGCAGGCTCACCCCCAGGCCCAGGTCGACCATCCGCACCAGCCGTGGTGCCATCTCCTCGACGAAGCCGGCCGGCAGGTCGCGCAGAGGCCCTTCGAGGGCCAGCATGGCCAGCCCGTGCACGGCCGACCACGCCAAGATCTCGGCGCCGGGTCGTTCGTCGGGCGGTAGCACGCCCGCCTTGAGCATCTCGTCGAGCGTGTCGCCCAGCAGCTGGAACGGTGTGCGGCCACAGGCTCCGGCGGCCTCGGTTGATGCCGACCTGCTCAGGTCGGTGGGCACGGCGAACGCGGTGCGGAACAGGCCCGGCTCGCTCGTCGCGAACCTCAGGTAGCCGATGCCAACCGCACGGAAGCGGGCTCGGGCGCGCTGCCCCACGTCTGTACCGCCTTCAGCAGCCCCGATCTCGGCGGCGATGACATCGGCCGCGAGCGACTGGGCCCGCGAGACGACCTCGTCGAGCAACGCGTCTCGGTCGGCGAAGTGGCGGTAGGCCGCGTTGGCCGAGACCCCGGCCCGCCGCGTCGCCTCACGCAGCACCACGGCATCCGGCCCACCGTCGCGGGCCAGGTCGAGGCCCGCGTCGAGCAGCGCACGGCGCAGGTCACCGTGGTGGTAGGTGGACCGCCCGCTCACAGCGGCCGACCCGGCCTGCGAAGCGGTCGACGGTGTCACGCTCTCATCATCCCCCTTGGCCGGTCAGCCCGCGGGGTGGGGCTTCGGTACGGCGATGCCCTTCTGCTGCAGAACCTTTCGCAGCACGTCGGGGTGGTTGGTGATGATGCCGTCGACGCCGAGGTCGATGAGGCGCGTCATGTCGGACGCCTCGTCGACGGTCCAGGGGATGACCGTGAGGCCAGCGGCGTGCGCCTGGGCCACCATGGCGGCGTCGACCGGGAAGGTGAGCTGGGGTGACACGGCGACCACCCCGTCGATGGTCTTCGCCGCCCGCACGAGGCTGCCTCCGACATCGTCGACATCGACCCCGCCGAGCCAGGGCGAGGCGCCGGGTGACCCGACCTGCAGATAGTCGGGCGCGCTGAGGGCGACGAGCCGGGCCCGGGGGGCGATGGCGTGTACCTGCTTCAGGCTCTCCCAGTCGAACGACTGGATCGTGACGCGGTCACTCATCCCCGCCGCGGTGACGACCGCCCAGGTGCGTTGCGCGTAGACGTCGCGTGGCACGGTGACCTCGAGGTCGTCGGCCCGGCTCTTGATCTCGACGTTGGCCGACACGTTGTCGGCCCCCCGCTCTTTCAGCAGAGCGAACACATCGGCCAGCTCGGGGATCGAAGCCACGACGGCGTTCTGCTTCGGAAAGGCCTTGTCGACCTGGTAGCCGCACTGCAGGGTCTTGACCTCGGCGAGGGTCAGCAGGCGCCACGGCTTTCCCGCGTAAGGGTAGAGCGGGTCGCCCGCGAAGGCCGGGGACGTGTCACGGCAGTTGGCCTCGTTCACGCGGGTGTCGTGCGAGACGATGACGTGCAGGTCCTTCGTGACCTGCACGTCGAGCTCGAGGGTGGAGACGCCGATGTCGAGGGCTCGGCTGTAGGCCGCCAGGCTGTTCTCCGTCGTGAGGGCCGCGCCCCCGCGGTGCGCCTCCAGGTCGAACGCCGCGTGCAGCCGGGTCGGGTTGGCTGCCGGCGCTGGGCTGCCCGTCGTGCTGTCGGGGGCGGGAGAGCCGCAGGCCGTCAGCGCGGCAGAACCGACCACGGCACCGGCGATCGCGGCGACCAGGGAGTGGGAACGCCGACCGGGCCGGCTCGGTCGGGGTTCGCCTCGTCGAGCGTGCTGCATGGGTCTCCTGTCGTCGGTCTGACTCTACGACGAGGACCGGACGTGCTCAGAAACCGAAACGTCGAGCGGTCGCCCGCACGGCCTCGGCCGAGGCTCGCAGACCGTCCAGCTCGAGCTCGGTCATCGGCACCTCGATGCGGTCGCCGACACCACCGGCGTGCACCACAGCCGGCACCGAGAGGCAGACGTCTTGGAGGTCGCGATAGCCCTCGAGTAGGGAGGACACGGGCAGGATGCGTCGCTCGTCGTTGACGATGGCTTCGAGCACTCGCACGGCCGCCAGCCCGATGGCGTAGTTGGTGGCGCCCTTGCCGGCGATGACGCGGTAGGCGGACTGAAGCACGTCAGTGGCGATCTCGGCCAGGGCCGGGGCGTCGAAGAGGGGGCTGCCGTCGGGGCCCTTCCACTCCAGCAGTGGAACCGAGCCGATCATCGCCGACGACCAGACGGCGATCTCGGAGTCGCCGTGCTCACCCACGACGTACGCATGGATGTTCTGGGCGGCCACCGCGGTTCGCTGGGCCAGCACGAAGCGCAGCCTCGACGAGTCGAGCACCGTGCCCGAGCCGAAGAGCCGCTCGGGGGGAAGGCCCGAGACCGAGAGGGCGGCGTAGGTCACGACGTCGACCGGGTTGGTGACCATCACGTGCACGGCATCGGGTGCGGTCTCGACCAGGCGTGGCATGAGGGTGCGCACGATGCCGATGGTCGACTCGGCGAGGTCGAGGCGCGTCTGGCCCGGCTTCTGCTTGGCGCCGGCCGTGAAGACGACGACGTCGGAGTCGGCCAGCACGGCGATGTCGTCGGACCCCTGCACGCGCGCCATCGGCACGAACTGGATGCCGTGCCCGAGGTCGAGCGCCTCCGCCTCCACCTTGGCCCGGTTGACGTCGTAGAGGGCCACGGTCTGGGCGGCGCCACGCATCAGGGCTGCGTAGGCCAGCGTCGAGCCCACCGCACCGGCACCGACGATGCCGAGCTTGATGCTCTTGCGCCGCGGCACCACGGTCGGAGTCGTGGCGGTGGTGGGGGGTTCGTCGTTCACGGTGGGTCCTCGGGTTGGGTCCGCGCCTGGGTGAAACCTGACGACCGACAGGCTAACGTCGGGCGGGTCACCCCCGTGGCCGCCGTTCGCGGGGCCGTGTGACCATGGGCGGGTGGGTTCTGCGTGGGAGGCCGAGTCGTTCCTCACCGACTACCCGGTGCTGCCGCCGCCGCTGCGTCGGCCGGTCGTCTTCGACCAGGTGTGGCGAGACGTCACGTTCGTGCACTGGCCGGTGGAGCCAGACTCGGTGGCTCACCTGTTCCCGACCGGCACACGGCCCGACGTGTTCGCCGACGGCCGCACCTACGTCGCGCTCGTGCCCTTCGTCATGGACGGCATCCGGCTCGGACGAGCGCCGTCGCCGCGCATCCCATGGCTCGGCAGCTTTCTCGAGACGAACATCCGCCTCTACTCCGTCGACGACGCGGGCCGGCACGGGGTGCTGTTCCGCTCGCTCGAGACCCAGCGGCTGCTCGTCGTTCCGGCGGCCCGGATCGGTCTGGGAATCCCGTACACGTGGGCGCGGCAGTCGCTGCGCCGCGAAGGAGACGTGGTCACCTATACGAGCCGACGTCGGATGCCGGATCCTGGCCTGCGCAGTGTGCTGTCGGTGCGCGTCGGTGACCCCGTGCTGCCCACAACGCTCGAGACGTGGCTGACCGCGCGGTGGGGGGCGCACACGAGGGTGGCCGGCCGCACGGTGTGGGTGCCGAACGAGCACGAGCCGTGGCCCCTGCGTGCCGCGGAGGTGCTCGACCTGCGCGACGACCTGCTCGGGGCGAGCGGGGCGAGGCCGGCGGGTGAGCCGTTGCGCGCCCTCTTCTCGAAGGGGGTGGCGACCCGCTTCGGGCGGCCGTCGCTCGTCGCATGACCGGTCAGGAGTCGGCAAACAGCTCTTTGACGCACTCGGCGAACATCGCGGTGTGCGCGTCGACATCCGCTCGGGTGGTGTCGGGGCACATCAGTGCCATGTTGTGGAACGGGGTCAGCAGGATGCCCCGGCCCAGGGCGTAGAGGTGGAGCAGCTGCTGCAGCTCGAAGTCGTCTGAGTCGGCGGCCTCACGACCGGTGCGCGGAGGCTGCTTCGAGAAGGTGTACTCCGCCCGGGCGCCCAAGCGGGTCACGCACCAGTCGGCACCGGCCGCGTCGATGCCGGCCTGCACGCCGTCGGCCCACGCGTCGGCCAGGGGCACCATGTGCGCGTACGCCGCTGGGGTCAGCACGGCGTCGAGGGTGGCCCTCATGGCCGCCATGGAGAGGCCGTTGCCGGCCAACGTGCCGCCGATGCCGCCCACGTCGATGTCCTCCAGCTCGACAGAACGAGCGATCCGGTCGGCCACCTCGTGACTGAACCCGAAGGTGCCGCAGGGCACGCCGCCCCCGATCGACTTGCCGATGACCAGGAAGTCGGGTTCGAGACCGTGCTGCCCGGTGTAGCCCGCGGGACCTGCGCAGATCGTGTGCGTCTCGTCGTTGATGAGCAGAGCGCCGTGGCGGGTCGCCAGCTCGCGAACCGCCTCGTTGTACCCCGGCTCGGGCAGCACGATGCCGATGTTGGTCAGGGCCGGCTCGACCAGCACCGCGGCGACGTCGCCGTGCGCCAGGGCGGCGTCGAGCGCCTCGAGGTCGTTGAAGGGCACGACGCGCGTCGTCTCGCAGGTGTTGACCGGCGCGCCGATGTTGCCCCGGCGGTCGACCGTGCGGCCGTCGTCGGACAGCGTGGCGAAGGCCTCGTCGACCGACCCGTGGTAGCAGTAGTCGTGCACGACGATCTTCGGGCGGCCGGTGAGGTGGCGGGCGTACCGGATCACGTGACGGTTCGCGTCGGTGGCGGTCAGGGTGAACTGCCAGTAGGGCAGGCCGAAGCGCTCCGCCAACCCCGAGGAGACCGCAATGGCGTCCTCGGTGGGCAGCATCGTGGTGATGCCGCGAGTCAGCTGCTGCTCGACGGCGGCCACCGTCGCTGCCGGGCTGTGTCCCATCATGGCGCCGGTGTCTCCGAGGCAGAAGTCGATGTGGTCGATGCCGTCGACGCAGGTGAAGTGGGCGCCGGCCGCCCGGTCGACGAAGACGGGGAAGGGCCCCGGCCACTTGGCCATCCAGCTCATCGGCACGCCGGCCGGCATGTGCTGACGCGCTCGGTGGGCCAGCGCCTCCGACCGTGGCCGGGCGGCGGCGAACGTGGTGCGCTCGCGTTTCAGCAGCCGGGTGAGACGGGCACGGTCGACGGTGGTCATGACCGGCATCCTGCCCCCTTTTCGCGGTGACCGAAAGAGGGCGTTCGTGGCGCTGACCTTCGGATTCAGTAGGTGCGGTGCTGGTTTTGATGAGGATCAGTGGCCAGAACCGCCCTCGCGCTACGACTCTAGTAGCGGCATACTCGGCCCATGCCCCACACCGGATACCGCGGTCTCAGCTTGTGGCACGAGACCGTCGATGACGACCTCACGCCTCGACCTCGCCTGTCGGGCGACCTCGACGTCGACGTCGCCATCGTCGGGGCCGGCTACACCGGGCTATGGACCGCCTACCACCTGCTCACTGCCGATCCTGCCATCCGCGTCGCGGTCATCGAGGCGGAGATCGCCGGTTTCGGGGCCTCGGGCCGCAACGGCGGGTGGTGTTCGGCACTCTTTCCGACCTCCCTGCGCCGGTTGGCGGCCGAGGGAGGGCGCGCCGGCGCCGTGCGGATGCAACAGCAGCTGCACGACACCGTTCCCGAGGTGGGCCGTATCGCCGAGCGCGAGGGCATCGACTGCCAGTTCGACCAGGGTGGGTACCTCTCGGTCGCGCGCAACACCGCCCAGCTCGAGCGCGAGCGGGAGGAGGTCGCCGAGTACGCAGCCTGGGGCTTCGGCGACGAACACCACCGGCTCCTCGGGCCGGCCGAGGTGGCGCAGATCGCCTCGGTGGCCGGGGCGGTCGGCGGGGCCTTCACTCCTCACTGCGCGGCCATCCACCCGGCCCGCCTCGTGCGCGGGCTGGCGCGTGCCGTCGAGCGTCGTGGCGGGGTGATCTACGAACGGTCGCGCGCGCTCGACGTCAGCCCCGGTCGGGTCACCACCCCCGAGGGGACTGCCCGAGCTGAGCACGTGGTGCTGGCGACCGAGGGTTACACCCCAATGGTCGCCGGGCAACGGCGCGCCATCGCTCCGGTCTACTCGCTCATGACGGCCACCGAGCCCCTCAGCGCCGAGCTGCTCGCCGCCGTCGGGCTCGACAAGCGCACGACGTTCGCCGACAACCGGCACCTGACGATCTACGGTCAGCGCACGCGTGAAGGGCGAATCGCCTTTGGCGGCAGGGGCGCTCCGTATCACTTCGCATCCCGGGTCTCGTCTGACTTCGACCGCGACCCCAAGGTGCACGCGAAGCTGCGCCAGATCCTCGTCGAGCTCTTCCCGGCGCTCGCCGGGGTTCGCTTCACTCACGCCTGGGGTGGCACCCTCGGGGTGCCACGCGACTGGTTCCCGTCTGTTCGGCACGACCGGCGCACTGGTCTCGGCTTCGCCGGCGGGTACGTGGGCGACGGCGTCGCCACCTCAGCCCTGGCCGGTCGCACCCTCGCCGCGATGATTCGCGACGACGACCCCGACGACCTGGCCGGGCTGCCCTGGGCGGGGCGTTCGTCACCCCTGTGGGAGCCCGAACCGCTGCGTTGGCTGGGCGTCAACGCGGTCACCGCACTGATGTCGTCGGCCGACTGGTCGGAGCAGCGCACCGGCCGACCCTCGAAGGTGGCGTCAGCCTTCTGGTCGGCGATCGGGCAGTGACGTCTCGGCCCGAAAGGCGCCGTCGACCAGCACCGGAACGCTGACGCTGGAGTCGAGCTCGCCCGCAATGGCCACGTCGTCGGACCAGCCCGACTCGACGAGCTCGCGCCCGCTCGCGCACTCGGCCAGCGACGTCGCCAGTCGACCCCGCACCCCGTCGTAGGCGAGCCGGGCCGCGTGCGTCTCCGGGCTCATCAGCCCGGAGGCCGGGCCGCCCCCGATCGCGCCTTCGAGGCGTTCCAGGACTGCCGCCGCCACGCCGCCGGCACCCCAGAGGTCCTCGACCGCGGGGCGCAACGAGCCGTCGGGCCACCGCTCGCCCGCGGGCACGAGCAGCACCACGGTTTGATGGCCGCCCGGCTCGGCGAGATGCGCTCTGAGTCGCGCGGTGAGCCACTTCGCCACCGCCGCTCGGTTGCGCAGCGCGCCGGCGACGACGACGGCCCCGGATTCGGCCAGCGTCTCGGCGATGGTCGATCCGTTGGGGGAGGGCAGCACGATCGCACTTCGGGACTTTGTGTCTCGAATCGATTTCGGAGACAGGCTGATCCGGCCGGCAATCGTGCGCGAACGAGGCTGGGCCAACACCGCTGACCGCTCGTCGGCGAACTCCCGCGCTCGGTCGTGGTCCCACCGGAAGGGCAGCACAGGCAGGCCGGCATCTGCAGCAACGGAGACGCTCGTGGTGAAGCTCAGCACGTCGACCACCACTGCGTAGACGTTGCCACCCCTCTCGACGGCGTAGCGCGCCAGGGCGAGGGCGGCGTCGGCGCCCCAGTCGAGGCGAACCGGGTGGCGATCCTGACTGTGTGACGCCCGCACCACCCGTGAGTCGTCCGACCGGCCGGACGCTGGGGTCTCACCCATCGAGGGCCGCAACCAGGCGGGCGGGGGCGGTGCGCCGGTACGAGGCGTCGACGAGCTCGGCCACCTCGGTCCAGTCGACCTTGGCGACGCTGCCCGCCGGGCGGAAGTTCAGGCCGAGCCAGCCGTACGGCCCGAGGTAGGCCGGTTCGAAGAACCGGTCGTCCTCGACCAGGGCGGGGCGGTCGTCAGGCTCGGGAGAAAAGAGCAGCGACCGCCCGTAGGGCTCGGGGTCGTGGTCGCCTTTGATCGTGCCGCCGTAGTAGGCGAACACCTTCTTGGTGAAGAAGGTCGGGCGCCCGTGGGCCACCTTCTCGTGCGCCTCGGGGAGGGCGAGACAGACCGCCCGCAACCGGGCCAGGTACGGGTCGTCGATGTCGAACATGATCGGGTGCGCCATGCCACCTCACCGTAGGGGCCTCGAGCCGCCTGCGGGTGCTGTCGGACCTTGTCGATCACCGTCGAGCACCGTCGAGCACCGTCGAGCACCGTCGGGCACTGTCGGGCTCGGGCCGCGGCCGGCCGTCAGCGAGAGCAGGCGCCGCCGCAGCCGTTTGACCCACAGCCACCACCGCAGCCGGCAGACGCAGCGACCGGCTCGGGTGGCTCGTGACGAGTCGACCAGGCCGTCTCCAACGCCTGGGCCAGCACGTCGACCGGTTGCGCCCCCGACACGCCGTACTTGCGGTCGAACACGAAGAAGGGCACGCCGGTGATGCCCAGCATGGTGGCCGTGGCCTGGTCGCTGCGCACATGGTTGCCGTAGTCGTCCGACTCCAGCATGGCCACCACCTCGTCGCGGTCGAGCCCGATCTCGGCGGCCAGGTCAGCGAGCGTCTCGCGGTCACCGATCGGGCGGCCTTCGGCGAAGTAGCCCTGCATCAGACGTTGGTGGGCGGCCCCGTCGAGACCCCGCTCGGCGGCGAGGTGTACGAGCCGGTGGGCGTCGAAGGTGTTGCCCGGCCGGGCGGCCTCCCAGTTGAGCTCGAGGCCGATCTCACGGGCGGCGGTGGCCATCGACTCGTGCTGGGCCACCGTCTGCTCGCGGCTGGCGCCGTACTTCGTGGCCACCATGTCGATCAGGCCCTGCTGAGACACGGCCTCTGCGTTGCGGTCGAGCTCGAAGCTGTGCCACGTGAGCTCGACCTCGTCGCGGTGCTCGAAGCCCGCGATGGCAGTCTCGAGATAGCCCCGGCCCAAGTAGCAGAACGGGCACACGATGTCGGTCCAGATGTCGATCTTCACGTCGGTGCAACTCCCTCGGGGCCGGCTCTCTTCCCGGTGACTGGGTATCACCCGTCACGGGCGGCCCTCTGCTTGGACAGGATCGGGTGCAGCCGGCATCCGAGTCAGGGGAAGGAACGGCCTGTCATGGGCACACTCACGAAATTGGGCACGAAGTCGTTGACCGTCGGGGTCGGCGTGCTGGCAGCGGCCAGTCTGTCGATGGGAGCAGCGGCCGCCGCTCCGACGTCGAGCGACTCGGCGGCATCCGCGGGCGGCGCAACGGCGGCCAAGGGGGCGACGAACGCCTCGAGCCGACCGACGGTCACGCCAGCCGCCAAGAGCGCCGGCAAGGCGAGGTTCGGCGCAGCCGCGACCGACAACCAGACCCTCGAGGCCTACTGGACGCCGGCCCGGATGCGGGCCGCGGTGCCCGTGGCGAGCTCGGGCGACCTCAGTGCGAAGGCCGGCGCCTGGAGCACGTCGCAGCAGCTCGCGCGTCAGAAGGGCGTGCGGCCCGTCACCAACGACGGACCGCTGCGCAAGGTCGCCGGAGCGACGAGCAAGGTGTTCACGGCATCCGGCAAGGGGGTCACGGCGGCGTACAACCCGAACCTTCCGTACTACTCGCCGACGGCGTACACGGCAGGCAAGGTGTTCTTCACCAAGTCAGACGGTCGCAACTACGTGTGCTCGGGCACCATCGTCAACTCCGAGGGCAAGGACTCGGTCTGGACGGCCGGGCACTGCGTCAACGAAGGGTCGGGCGGAACCTGGCACAGCAACTGGGCCTTCGTTCCGGCGTACGACGACGACCTGAGCAACCCCCGTCCGTACGGCACGTGGGGCGCGGCCTACCTCTCGTCTCGCAGCGCCTGGACCGGCAGCTCCGACTTCAGCCAGGACATCGGTGTCGCCACGATGAACACGAACTTCGGTTGGCACATCGCCGACTACTTCGGTGGGCAGGGCATCACGGTCAACCGCGGGAAGAGCACCTACGACTACGCGTTCGGCTACCCGGCCGAGACACCCTTCGACGGCGGCAACCTGATGCGCTGCCAGGGTTGGACCTCACCCGAGTGGGATGCGGTCTTCTTCTGGAGCCAGACCGTCAAGATCCCGTGCGACATGACGCGGGGGAGCAGCGGCGGCGGCTGGCTCAACTCGTACAACGGTGACTGGGGCTACCTCAACGGGGTGAACAGCCGCATCGACCGCATCGCCGGTCCGACGATCATGCTCTCGCCGTACTTCGACGACGACGCCTGGTCGCTCTACAACTACACCCGCTACAACTGACCGAGCAGCACGACCAGCTCGACAGCTCGAGTGGCCACTTCCGTACCGGTTCGTGCGTACGGAGGTGGCCACTCGACGGGGTGGGGGAGGGCGGAACCCGCCGGATGCCGGATGCCGGTCAGTCGGCCGAGCGCACGCGGGACACGATCGCGGCAGCACACTCCTCGGGCCGCTTCTCGGGCAGCCAGTGGCCGGCCGTGAGCTCGACGAACTCGTAGGGCCCCGTGACGTGCTCACGGGTCAGGTGCGCTGCGAGCGGTCCGAGGGCGAAGTCACGGTTGCCCCAGACGTAGGTGCTCGGCACGGTCACCCGATGGGCTCGAACGTGGGACGATCCGGCCGCGCGGTACCAGTTGATCGGCCCGATGAGGGCTTCGGGGCGGGCCAGGTGAGCGGCATACCGTTCGACGTCCTCGGCCGGCAGGCCACCGCCCGCCATCAGCTGTCTGAACCGGGCGGCCACCGCCCGCTCGGGCAGCCACGGCAGCTGGAAGGCGCCCATGTACCACGACCGTCGCAGCTGGTCGCGGGTCTTGAGGGCTCGCGACAGGGCGGCCGGGTGTGGGGTCGAGAGCACGGTGACCGACGCGATCCGCTCGGGGTGGTTGCCGGCCACCAGCCAGGCCACGGCGCCTCCCCAGTCGTGCCCGACCAGGTGCACCGGCTGGTGACCGGACTCACCGACCCGGTCGATGAGCGCCACCACGTCGGCGATGAGCTCTTCCAGGCGGTACTCCACTCGCCCCGGCGGGCTCGCCCGCGGGCTGTACCCCCGCTGGTCTGGCGCGAAGGTTCGACAACTGGCCGCGTGCAGGAGAGGTTCGATGTGCCGCCAGCTCGTGCGGTCGGTCGGGAAGCCGTGCAGCAGCACGACCGGCGTGCCGCTCACGGGGCCGGAGTCGGTCACCTCGAAGGTGAGGCCGACCCGCTCGTAACCGGTGATCCGCTCGTCGCTCGTCATGGGGCCATCCTTCCCGGTCACGTGGTTGGGCGCCGTTCAGGGTGATCCCCGAGGCCGACCCGTGAGGACCCCGAGGCAGGCAAGGCGGCCCGGCACCTAGTCTCGGGGGATGCCGGAGATGTCGTCGCTGCTGCCGAGACGGCGCCCGTGGTGGCACCTCTCGCGCACCGGGCTGTTCTTCGCGGCGAGCTACTTCCTGATCTCGATGTCACCGAGCCTGCTGCCCCGAACCTGGTACTACCAGGGCATGGTCAGCGGGCTCTGCGCCGCGGCCGGCTACGCCCTGGGGGTGCTGGTCTTCTGGGCGGCCCACCATCTCGCCCGGTTCGTCGGCCTGAGAGTGTTCCTCAGTGAGCAGGCGGCCCGGTGGTTGCGGGTCGCCGTGCCGGTCGTCGTCGTGCTCGCGGTGCTCGCGGTGACGGTCTCGAACGTGCGCTCGCAGGCGCGTACCGCCGCGGTGGTCCACCTCGAGCCGCTCAGCCCGGTCGGCTGGGCCGGCGCCCTGGCCCTCGCCGCCGCGATCGCGGTTGCTCTGCTCGGCGTCGCCCGCGGGCTGCGGACGCTGCGCAGGGGCCTGGCCGATGTTGTGGGCCACGTGCTCCCGAAGACGGTGGCGACCGCAGTCGCTGTCGTGGTTGTCGTCACCGGAGCGGCCTGGGTCTCCGACAGCGTCATCTTCCGCCGCGCCATGCAGGCCTTCGCGGCCTCGGCCGCCCAGGTCAACGCCGACAACCCCTCGGGCCGCGCCGCGCCGACCTCGCCGTTGCGCTCGGGTGGCCCCGGCTCGGTCGTGCCCTACGCCAGCCTCGGCTACGAGGGGCAGATGTTCGTCACGAGCGCACCCACGTCGGCCGAGATCGCTGCGGCGACCGGCCGGCGGGCCAGTGACCCGATCCGGGTCTACGCCGGGCGTCCCGACGAGCGCAGCCTGGGCGAGGTCTCTGCGTCGGTGGTCGCCGAGCTCGAGCGCACCGGCGCGTTCCAGCGTCGGGTGCTGGCCGTGTTCACCACGACCGGCACCGGCTGGGTCGACGACTACCAGGCCCAGGCGCTCGAGTACCTCAGCAACGGCGACAGCGCGATCGCGGCGATGCAGTACTCCTATCTCCCGAGTGCGGCTCAGTTTCTCACCGACCGTGAGACACCGAGCGAGGCGGGCAAAGCGCTCTTCGACGCCGTGTACGCAGCATGGAGCCGACAACCCGCCGGTGAGCGGCCCCTGCTGGTCGTGGGGGGCGAGTCGCTGGGGTCCTACGGAGGTCAGGCGGCGTTCGCCGACGCCGACGACATGATGGCCCGCGCGCAAGGCGGCGTGTGGGCCGGCACCCCGAGCTTCACCCCGCTCTGGTCGAGCCTGACGTCGAGGCGCAACCCCGGATCGCCCGAGATCGCGCCGGTCGTCGACGACGGGAGGCACATCCGGTTCGCCACGAGCGGCACACAGCTGACGACCGACTACTACGGGCGCCCTTACGGCACCTGGGACTTCCCCCGGTTCGTCTACGCCCAGCACCCGTCCGACCCCGTCGTGTGGTGGAACCCGGACCTGCTCGGGGCCCAGCCCGACTGGTTGCGTGAGCCGCGTGGCCACGACGTCAACCCCGACGTGACGTGGATCCCGTTCGCCACGTTCTGGCAGCTGACCAGCGACATGCCCGTCGCTCACGACACGCCGGACGGCTTCGGGCATCGCTACGGTGTCGAGCTGGTGCCCGCCTGGGGTGCGGTGCTCGGCGGCAGCCCCACCGACGACTACTCCAAGATCATCGCCGGGCTCGAGAAGTCGGTGAACCGCGTGCAGTGAGAGGGCTTCGTCTCGCGCGGAGCGGCATCCGATGTCCCGAAGACCGCACTCACGCCGCGCACGCCGGCTAGGCGCGCAGCACCGCGGTCGCCTGCGTCACCTTGAGCAGCTCGGCCAGCAACGGGTCGACCGAGTCACGCAGCACGTCATTGGGCACGAAGGCTCCGTCGACGACGAAGCTGCTCACGAACGGGATGCTGATCGCCTCCAGGATCGGGATCATCCGCAGAGGCAGCACGTTCGACTTCAGGGCCGTGGCGGCCCGCAGGCCGGCGGCCACCCCGCCGTAGCTCACCGTGGCGACAGCCTTGTAGGCCCATTCGCGGTTCAGGTAGTCGATGGCGTTCTTGAGGGCCGGGTTGACGCCCCAGTTGTACTCGGGCATCACGAAGACGACGGCATCTCCTCGAGAGACCGACGCGCTCCAGGCGTGGGTGTGCGGTTGCGTGTACTGGTGCATCGCGGGGTGGTAGGGCTCGTCGAGCAGGGGGAGGTCGATCTCGGCGAGGTCGAGCACCTCGACCTCGAACGATCCGTTGGCCCGGGCCGCCTCGACGACCCAGTCGGCGACGTGGATGCCGACCCGGCCGGGCCGGGTGCTGCCGATGATCACCTGAAGGAGGGGTTTCGTCATGGTCTCCAGAGTTGCACACGACTCGCCTTCACGCATCGCTCACCTACGCTCGGGCCATGAGGGGATGCCGGTGACGCAGCGGTGGTGCTTCCGGGGCCAGATCGCCGGGGTCGGGTCCACGAGCGGGGTGCGCGTCGTCGTCGGCCGTTGGGCCGACAGCCACCTCGGGCCGTTCGGCGACGCGATGGTCGAGACGGCTCACGGTCACCGCGTGCTCATTGCGCCCACCGAAGGGGTGGCCGAGTTCATCTGCGCCACGTACGAGTTCGACGAGGTGCGCATCGAGCCGATCGTGGTCGGGGGCCCGCCGGGGGAGTGGCGGGTGGGGTCGACGTCACTCGACCTGCGCATCGGGGTCGGGGGGCGGATGCCGCTCGGCCGGCTGCTGCGTCTGGTTCCCACCCGCGTCGCAGCCAGTCCCGCGTGGGCTACCGCCATCGACCCCGTCGCCCGCGTCGTGATGCGCGGAGTACGCACCCGCGGCACGGCCCTGACCGGACGGCAGGAGTTCTACGGCGCCACCGACCTGCACACCGTCACCGGGCTCGTCGGACGCTTCGACGACGTCGACCTCGGATCGCTCGCCCCCGTCGACCCACCCTGCGGGTTCGGCTTCTCGTCGACGCCTCGCCGTCCGGGCGTGACCGACGTGCTCACCACCGTCGTCGAACGCGACTGAGCCGCCGGTCGTTCCGGGCCTGGCCTCGGCTCCGGGACGAGGCGACGCGGCCGGATCAGCGCGGGGCGGGCCCCATCTCGGGCCGGCCCGTCGTGTCGTCTGTCGTGTTGTCTGTCGAGGCGCCTGTCGAGGCGTCGGCCCGCCGACACCTAGGCTGATGCGATGCTCCGACGCTGGCTCCTCCTCGCCGTGGTCACGGTGCTGGCGTGCGTCGGATCCGCGGTGGCCTGGTCGGCCGTGCAGACCCGGCCGGCCCTGGTCGACATCGCCCAGCCCGGCCCGCTGGTGGTCGTGTCGATGCCGTCCCTGACCTACGCCGATACTCCTGACACGCGCGGGTCGACCCTCTGGAAGCTGGCTCGCAAAGGTGCTGTCGGTGCACTTGCCACACGCAGCCTGACTCAGCACTCCTGCTCCCTGCAGTCGTGGCTCACCCTCTCGGCCGGCGTCCGCACGTCCATCGGCACCATCGTCGGGGAGACACCCCCGGGGCAGCCGCCGGCCCCGTGCCCGCCCGCTCCGACCCCGGTCGTTGCCAGCGAGACCACGACCATCGCGACCGTCGCCACCAGGGCGACCATCGCGCCCTGGGTCACGTGGCGACGCACGACGCTCGGGCGCGCGCAACCGGCCGACATCGGTCGGCTCGGAACCGTTCTGCCCTCGGCGGGGCAGTGCATCGCCGCGGCCGCCCCCTACGCGGCGCTCGGCGCGGCGAACGCCGACGGTGTCGTCAGCCACTACGTCGCCGACCCCCGACGGGTGGACGTCACCGCGTGTCCCGTCACTTTCATCAGCCTGGCCGGTCCTGACGACGCCTACCTACGGTGGCTGACCCCTCGGCTGCCCGCCCGCACCACGCTCGTGGTCGCGGGCCTGTCCGACGAGGGTGGTCCCGAGCAGCTGCACGCTGTGGTCATCGCGGGCCCGGGCGTCGCACACGGGCTGCTCTCGTCGGTCTCCTCGGGTCAGCGGGGGGTCATCACGCTCACCGACCTGTCCGCCCTCGTGTTGCAGCGCGCCGGTTCGAAGGCGCCGCGACTCCCGGAGGGTCGCATTCCCCTGGTCCAACCCTCGGGCAGCCCGACTGCGCCGGTGGTACGAACGACCGAGATCACCGACGCGCTCGGCCAGCAGCACCAGCTCGTTCCGGTGTTCCTGCCCGTCTTCTTCGCCGTGGTCGTCGCCGGCTGGGTCATCGGTGCACTGATCTGGCTGCGGGTTCGCGATCGAGAACCGGCGAGCGCGGCCCGTAGGTGGGTTCGCCGATGGGTCGCACTCGTCAGCGCCACGGCAGCCGCCATGCCGGTGTCGACCTTCGTCGTCAACGTGCTGCCCTGGTGGCGCGGCGGTCATCCCCGGCTGCAGCTGGCCGTCGGGGTGGTCGCCATCGCGCTCCTGTTCGCAGTGGTCGCCCTCGTCGGCCCCTGGCGACGCCTGACGGGGGGATCCGCGGCCGTGCTCTGTCTGCTCACTGCCGTCGTGATCGGCCTCGACGTCTCGCACGGCAGTGATCTGCAGTTTCTGTCGATGCTGGGTCTACAACCGCTCTACGGCAGCCGCTACTCGGGCATGGGCAACGTGGCCTTCGGGCTGTTCGCCACGGCCTCCCTCGCCCTCGCGGCGCTGGCGAGCAGCCCGCTCGCGCGCGGGAGGGGTCAGGTCTCCAGACTGGCGGCCGTCACGGTCGTGATGATCGGCGGTGTGGCCGTACTCATCGACGGCTTCCCACGCTGGGGCGCCGATGGTGGAGGCCCGGCCGCGCTCGTGCCCGCCTTCGCCTACCTGGCCCTGAGTGCGCTGGGGCGGCGCGTCACCGCGGTACGAGCGGTCGCCGTCATGGTCGCCACCACTGTCGTCGTCAGTGCCCTGGCGGTGCTCGACTACCTGCGTGGCCCCGAGAGTCGCACCCACCTGGGTGACTTCGTGGCCCGGCTCGGCGACGGCAAGGTGCTCGCCAGCCTGAACCGCGTCTGGCAGGCCAACGCGACCTTCCTGACCTCCTCGCCCCTCACCCTGCTCGCGCCCCTGCCTCTGCTGTTGCTGCTGTGGGTGGCGCTGCGGCCGCGGTCGCGATGGCCGCGGCAGCTGCGTCCGAGCATCGAGGCCATCCCCCTGCTCGCACCCGGGCTGCGGGCCATTGCGCTCGTCTGGCTGCTCGGCTTCCTGCTCAACGACTCGGGCACGGCGGTGCCCCCTGGCGGAGCGATGCTGTTGGTGCCGGTGCTCGTGCTACTGGCCGTCCAGCTGCCGCCGCCCGACCGTTCGCACCCGGGCGCGCCGACGCCGAGGCGGCCGAGTGAGACGACCGAGCATGAGACGACCGGCACCCCGGTCGGCCGGTGAGGCCGTCGTTGTCGCAGCTCGACCCGGGACGCGATCGCGAGCCGGCGGGCGCTTCGGTCGGTCCGGCCCCCGCGGTAAGGGCACCGACGTCCGGCTGGTAGGACTGGGGCATGGGCACCCTGATCGAGCTTCCGCAGCACGAGCTGACCGCCTACCGCGCCGACCCGCCCGGCGAGGTACGGGGAGCAGTCGTCGTCGTTCAGGAGATCTGGGGTCTCACCGAGCACATCATCGACGTGACCGACCGCTTCGCAGCACAGGGGTACATCGCGGTGGCGCCAGACCTGCTCGGGCACATCGGCCTGACCCCTGAGGTCGGTCAAGAGCTGCAGGAGTTGACGTTCGGCGGCGACGAGGCGAAGCGGTCCGCCGCTCAGCCTCGTCTGCGCGACACCATGAACGCGGCCCGGGCGCCGGAGTTCGCCTCGTGGGCGGTCCCGGCCCTTCGTGCGGTCGTCGACCTGCTTGCCGAACAGGAGGGGGTCGACGGTGACATCGCCGTCGTCGGCTTCTGCTTCGGTGGCTCCTACAGCTTCTCGCTCGCGCTCGCCGAGCCCCGCCTCAAGGCGGCCGTCGTCTTCTACGGCGGCTTCCCCGGCACCGGTGACCCGGCCGACCTGCGCTGCCCGGTGCTGGCCTTCTTCGGGGCCGAAGACCACGGCATCACCGACGGCCTGCCCGAGCTCGAAGCCCGCATGACGCATGCGAGCGCCGACTTCACCTCCCACGTCTACGACGGCGTGGGCCACGCCTTCTTCAACGACACCAACGCGCAGACTCACCACCCCGGCGTGGCGGCCGAGGCCTGGCAGCGCACGATCGCCTTCGTCGAGAAGCAGTTCGCCGACTGACCTGCACGCCGCATCGGCGTCCCGCTGGGTGAGCGTGAGGCGCCTGTCTGACAGCCCGCCGACCGATCAGTGATGATAGGGCCGTGTCGACGATGCCCTCACCTGTCCTGACCCCTCTCGTTCTCGGTCCGATGCTGCGCTACGTCGGCGAGACCGACGCCACGGTGTGGGTCGAGACGGCCGCCGCGGCCACGGTCACCGTCGACGCCGACGGTCGCACGTGGAGCGCGGCCACCTTCGCCGTGAAGGGGCATCACTTCGCCCTGGTGGTCGTCGACGGCCTCGAGGCCGGCGACGCTCACGAGTACGGGGTGCGCATCGACGACACCTCGGTATGGCCGCCGACCGACAGCCCGTTCCCGGCCCCCGCCATTCGCACCATCGACCGGTCGCGACCGCTGCGGCTGGCGTTCGGCTCCTGCCGCGTCGCGGAACCCCATGATGCCGCGGGGAACAAGACCAACGGGGTCGATGCGCTGCGAACCCTGGCCCTGGCTCTCGCCGACGGGCAGGAGGCGTGGCCCGACCTGATGGCCTTCCTCGGCGACCAGGTCTACGCCGACCTGACCCCCGACGCGATGCGGGAGTTCATCGCCTCCCGTCGTGACATCGACGAGCCCCCTGGGGTCGAGATCAAGGACTACGAGGAGTACGCGCACCTCTATCAGCTCGCGTGGAACGACCCAGCCAACCGATGGCTCCTCTCGACCTTGCCCAGCTGCATGATCTTCGACGACCACGACATCCGCGACGACTGGAACACCTCGTGGAGCTGGCACGAGGAGATCAACCGGACACGGTGGTGGCACGAGCGGCTCATGGGTGGCCTCGTCTCGTACTGGGTGTACCAGCACATCGGCAACCTCTCCCCGGCTGAGCTGGCCGAAGACCTCGTCTACCGGGCGGTGCTGGACCATGACGGTGACGACGAGCTCGACCTGACGGAGGCCGTGTTCGACCTCGTAGAGCGGGTCGACCGGCATCCCGAGGTGTACCGCTGGAGCTACCGCCGCGACCTCGGCGACAGTCGCCTCGTGGTGGTCGACTCTCGTGCCGCCCGCGTGCTCGAGCCCGACCGGCGGTCGATGCTCGACCCTGACGAGCTGGCCTGGCTTGACGAGCAGCTCACCGGCGAGGTCGACCACCTGCTCATCGGCACGTCGTTGCCGTTCCTGCTGCCGCCGGGCCTGCACGACCTCGAGGCCATCGACGAGGCGTCGGCCGAGGGAGCCTACGGCGGCGTTGTCGCAGCGATGGCCGAGAAGTCCCGTCAGCTGCTCGACCTCGAGCACTGGGCAGCCTTCAACGACGGCTTCGAGTCGGTGTTCGACATCGTCATGGACGTCGCCCGGGGCAACCGGGGCGCCCCGCCGCAGACGGTCGTGTTCCTCTCCGGTGACGTGCACAACTCGTACGTCGCGGAGGTCACCGACGCGGCGGCCCGCCACGGCGCTGTGTCGACGATCGCCCAAGCGGTGTGCTCACCGATCCGCAACCCGATGCCGATCGCGTTGCGGGTCATGGTGTCGGGCCTGGCCAAAGGCCTCGTGCGACCGATGAACGCGTGGGCGCGCCGGTCCAAGCGCGTTCCCGATCCGGCCTACCCCTGGGCGGTCACGGGCGGCCCGTGGTTCGACAACTGCTTCGCCGAGCTGAGCGTCGACGGGGCCGACCTGTCGATCGTCTGGCGAGGCGGTGAGGTGCGCGACGGCACCACCACCACCACCAGCGACACCGCCACCAGCCACACCAGCAGCAGCGCCGACGAGGCCCGGCCCAGCCTCACGACCGTGGGCACGGCACGCATCCTCGGCGGTCGCGGCTGACCCGCCTTGCCTACACGAGCCAGGGGTCGTGCCAGCCACCGACGTCCTTCGCCAGGGCGTCAGCGGCAGACGGGCCCCACGAGCCAGGGGCGTACGTCTCCGGGGCCGACGGCAGGTCGAGCAACGGCTCCAGCACTCGCCACGTCTCCTCGACGACGTCCTCGCGGGTGAACAGGGTCGCGTCGCCCATGATCGCGGCGTGCAGCAGCTCTTCGTACGGTGTGGGAACGTCGTCACCGCCGAGGTCGACGTCGAGGTCGACCGTGCGAAGCGACTCGCTGGTCTCGTTTTGAGTCTGCACCATGAAGCGCACCCCGGCGCTCGGGTCGATCCGCAGCACGATCTGGTTCGGGTCGAGCACCCCGTCGTCGTCGGTGAAGCCGAGCGGGGGCGGCGGCTGGAGCACGAGCCGAACCTCGGTGGCATCGACCGGAAGGGACTTGCCCGCGCGAATGAGAATCGGCACCCCCGACCAGCGCCAGTTCTCGATGCGCAGCCGCAGAGCGATGTACGTCTCCGTGGTGGAGCCGTCGGCCACCCCCTCAGTCGACTGGTATCCGTCGTACTGTCCCCGCACGTAGTCGTCGACCGTTGCCGTGGGCATGGCGGCGAACACGTCGCGTTTGCGGTCGGACAGGGCGTCGAGCCCCCCGCGTGCCGGCGGCTCCATGACGACCATGGACAGCACCTGTAGGAGGTGGTTCTGAACGACGTCGCGCAGGGCGCCGACCTTGTCGTAGAACGACCCCCGGTCTGAAACGTCGAAGTCCTCGGCCATTGTGATCTGTACCGACTCGACGTAGCCCCGGTTCCACACCGGCTCCAGCAGCGTGTTGGCGAACCTCAGCCGAAGGATCTGCTGCACCGACAGCTTCCCCAGGAAGTGGTCGATGCGGTAGAGCTGCGACTCGCGCAGCATGGCCCGCAGCGAGCTGTTGAGCGCCTGGGCCGACTCGAGGTCGTGCCCGAACGGCTTCTCGACGACGACCCGCGCGGTGTCGGTGAGACCTGCGTCGGACAGCCCCTTGATCGCCATCTCGAAGAGCGACGGTGGGATCTCGAGGTAGAAGACCGGGTTCTTGGCCTCACCCAGGGCGTCCGACAACCGCTGGTACGTGGCGGCGTCGGCGAAGTCACCCCCGACGTAGCTCATCCGGGCCACGAGCCGCTCGAGCGCGTCGGCGTCGACGGGCTCGTCGTCGCCAACGGCTGCGGTCACGGCGTCGCGGGCGTGTTGTCGCAGGTCGTCGTCAGACCAGTCGTTGGCCGCCACCCCGACGATGGGGCAGTCGAGCCGGCCGGAGCGTTCGAGCCGGTAGAGCGCCACGAACGTCATCTTGCGCGCGAGGTCACCGGTGACGCCGAAGGAGACGAAGGCGTCGGCCTGTTCCTGGTCTTGGGGGTGGTCCTGTGTTCCAGCCATGCTCTGAACCTACCCACCCGCGCTGAGCCCCGTCTGCGGGGTGCCGGTCGGCCGGTCCCGGTGACCGTTCCTGCGGGCGGCCTATCATCGGGTCGATGACACGGATGATCGGCCGCTGGTGGCCTTCTGTTTTCGTGGCCCTGGCCGGCTTGGTGTTCCTCGTCGGCGAGGTGGTCGCCTCGCATCGGGTGGTCGGAGGCGTCGCGGCCGGCCTGCTCCTTGCCTTCTCGTGGGTGCTCAGCCCGGCGTTCTTCCCGAGCAGCGCCGAGCTGGGCCAGGCCCGTCGCCGGGCCACCCAGCAGGAGGCTCCGGTCATCTTCTGGAAGCCGGGGTGCAGCTACTGCATCCTGATGAGGGTAATGGTCGGCCCGGCCGGTCGACGGGCGACGTGGGTCGACAGCTCGCTCGACGAGCAGGCCCGTGCCGTGGTGCGCTCGGTGAACGGGGGCAACCACACGACCCCCACCGTCATGTTCGGTGATCAGACACGCACCAACCCGGATGCCGCCTGGGTTCGCTCGCTGCTGCGCTGACGCGCCACGTCAGGCGTGCCGGTCGGCCAGCTTCTGCAGGGTCGAGGTGATGCCCTCCGCGTTGGCCTGGGGCTGTTTGAAGATCTCGAGCAGCCTCGGCGAGCGGGAGCCGGCGTAGTCGAACGTCTCGGTGACCTCGGTCAGGCCGGGAGAGACCTCCTCGAACTCCCAACGCCAGGTGTGGCCCATCGGGTGACGCCACGCCACCACCCGACCGTCGTCGAACTCGGTGACGGTCGAGGTGATCGAGTACGGCACGCCGTACTGCTTCATGCCGACACTGAAACGGGCCCCTTCACTCAACACCTCCGGCCCCTTCACCGGCGTGTCGCGCACCGTGCCCGAACCGTCGAGCTCAGGGTGGCGGTGCGGGTTCGCGGCGGCGGCAAAGAGCTGAGCGGCCGGGGCGTGCACCGACACCCGGCGAGAGACCGCCCGCGGTCCGGCGTCGACGGTCGTGACGTGTGGCTGGGTCATGAGCCCGACCCTACGCAGCCGCACCGTGAACGGCGTCAGCGGGGCCACGGCATCCAAGCGCGGTCGCCTGGACCTGCCCGAGCCGGCCCGCGCACGGGTGTGACGGGCGGCGGTCAGAGGCCCTCGGAGGACGACCAGTCGGCGGTCGGCACGTAGTTCGAGACGTTGGCCATGCGCCGCTGGATGCTCGAGACCTCCCGCACCGCTTGGGCGATGACCGTGCGGTCGATGGCTGAGAGCCGGTCGAGCATCAGTACGTCCGAGGGCCGCATGCCCTCGCGGATCTGCAGCAGCTGGTAGCGCAGCCGCAGACGCTGAAGTGTCTCGAAGACCTCGATGAGGGTGCTCGCCTGCGAACG
>JBBSTU010000031.1:0-26709 GCA_038235595.1 Actinomycetales bacterium
ACCATCTGCGAGAACCCCAGCATCAGCGCCGATCGGCCGAACGGACGTGAGCGCATCGATCCTGAGCGCGACCGGCCAACGCCGGCGCGACGGCGTGCGAGGGGTCTGCCCACCCGGTGCGTGGTCGGGCATTGGGCCGGTGATGAGCGCGGACCGCGGTCGCGCTTTTCCCGGGCAGTCGCTCGGTGAGGCACCTCGCCTGAGCGGAATCCGCCCTCGCGCGCTCGTCGACGAATCCTGCAGAGTGGTGTCCCATGGGTCACATCGAAGCGCAACGCGATCAACCGGTGACACTGTTCACCGGTCGCCGCATCCTGGCCCTCGACGGCACCGAGCCGGAGTGCCTCGCTGTGCAGAACGGGCTCATCGTCGTCACCGGCACTCGAACCGAGCTGCGCGACCGGTTCCCAGGTAGCGCCGCGGTCGACCTCGGTGGCGTCGTGATCCCTGGCCTCAACGACGCGCACTGCCACCCCTCGCAGGCCGCGCTGGCCCGGGTACGGGTCGACCTCAGCCGCGCCACGCAGGTGGAGCAGGTCGTGCTCGCCCTGCGCGCTCGGGCTGCTGAGACACCCGCCGGCACGTGGGTGGTCGGTCAGGGGCTCGACGAGCATCTCGTCACCGATGGCGCGGTCGACCGTGCCGTGCTCGACACGGTCAGCTCGACCCACCCGGTCGTCGTCATCCAGTACACGTTCCACCGCGCGGTGACGAACACGCGCGGGCTGGCCCTGCTCGGCTACGAGCGCCCGTCGGACGCACCGCCCGGCGGGCAGCTGCTCGCCGACCCCGACGGCAGGCTGAACGGATGGCTGCTCGAACGCGCCTGGCTCGACCCCTGGCTTCCGGGCCGGAAGACCGCCACCATCGCGCCGGCCGGAGGTATCGACGACCAGGTGCGCGCCTTGGCCTCGGTCAACGCCGAGCTGCACGCCGTGGGCATCACCTCGTACTGCGACGCCATCGTGACGCCGCTCGAACAGGCCCTCTTTGCCGAGGCGTTGGCCCGGGGCGCCCTGACCCCACGCGTCGGGATGCTGCTGTGGCACACCTACTTCGACCCCGACACCTGGCGCGCTGATGACAGCCACGACCTGCGCATGGTCGGCGTGAAGATGATGCTCGACGGGGCCCTCTCCGGCGGCACATGCCTCTGCCAACAGTCCTACGCCAGCGCCACGGGCACCGACAACGGCCTACAGATCCTGGGCGACGCCGACTTTCGCGCGCGGTTCCGCCTGCTGCACGAGGCGGGCGTCCGGGTGGCCGTGCACGCGAACGGGGACCTGGCCGTGAGCAAGGTGCTCGACGTGGTGGAAGAGCTGCGCCGCACCGGCAACAGCGCTGACTACCCTGCTGATCCGGGCCCGCAGCATCGGGTCGAGCACTGCAGCATCGTCCGCCCCGAGGTGATCGAGCGGCTGCGCGCCAACCACCTGGTGGCGGTGCCGTTCGGCGCGTTCCCGATGCTGTTCGGCGACGCCCTGCACCGCTTCTACGGAGATGATCGGATGGAGCGGGTCTGCGCCCACCGCGCCCTGCTCGACGCCGGCATCGACGTGGCCGGCTCGTCGGACTACCCGATCATCTCGGCGAACCCGATGCTGGCGGTGCAGAGCATGGTCACGCGTCGCACCAGCGACGGCCGCTCCGTAGGACTGGGGCAACGGGTCAGCGTGCTCGAGGCCCTCGGCGTCTACACCCGCGGATCGGCCCACGCCACCGGGGAAGC
Source organism: Actinomycetales bacterium (assembly GCA_038235595.1). Lineage (GTDB taxonomy): Bacteria > Actinomycetota > Actinomycetes > Actinomycetales > Dermatophilaceae > DSM-29435. The sequence goes on from JBBSTU010000031.1 coordinate 1,733, forward strand.
CGATGTGAAAGGCCAGCTGACTCAAGGCCAGTACGCCGACTTCACTGTGCTGCATCAAGATCCGACCCAGGTCGATCCCCACGAGCTGGCCCAGGTGCAGGTCGACTCGACGTGGGTGGGTGGCGAGTGCGTCTATACCCAGCCCGCCTGACGGCCCGGCCCACCGGCATCCAGACCCGTTCGAGGTAGGACGCGACCGCATACGGTCGCTGATCACCTCGAACCGGGGTCGCTGAGCCTCCCTGAGACTTCGATGGCACGCTGCTCGAGGGGCAGCTCGATGCCAGCCCCCTCGCACGCGTCGACCACCGCGACGACGGCAGCGTGACGCGCTCGCCACACGTCACCGCTGCGCGGCTCGTGCCAGTAGCGCACCCGCACGGTGACCCACGACGGTGCGAGCACCTCGACCCAGGCCTCCGGCGCCGGTTGGGCGTGAACCTCGGGCACGGCACCCAACGCCTCGATCACGACCGTGCACGCCTGTTGCAAATCGGTGCCGTAGGCGACGCCCAGCTCGAAGTCGGTGCGCCTGGCGCCGTTCACCGTGAGGTTGGTCCGGGGGTTCTTCAGCACGCCGCCGTTGGGCAGCAGCACCCGCAGGCCGTCGTGGGTGTCGATTGCCGTGTGGCGCAGGTTCAGCTCGACGACGGTGCCCTCGAAGTCGCCGCTGACGATCTGGTCGCCGGGGCTGAAAGGGTTGCGAAAACCCATCAGCACCCCCGAGATGTAGTTCTCGGCGATGTCACGCAGGGCGAACGCCACGGCGATCCCGAGGATGCCGGCCCCGCCCAGCACCGGCCCGAGGTCGAGGCCGATGATGCGCAACGCGATGTAGAGGCCGGTCGCAGCGATGATCGAGAAACGACCCGGGCCATGATCTGCACCGACGAGGTGACCGTGTGGTGGCGGCGGTCGACTCGGCGCACGAACCAGCGCGCCAACGCGGCAAGCAGGAGAGCGACGACGAGGGTGACGGCCGCCCAGAACCAGTTGCCGAAACCGATTCCGTCGACCGCCAGAACGAGAGCCACAGCGGCTGGCGTCATCGGCACCTCTTTCGTTGGCCCCCGATGCTAGTCGGTGCGTTCGGCGGGGCCGGGAGCCGCACTACCCCTGCGGGATTCCGCGCCGGCGGAAGGCGACGAAGCCGACCACGACGAGCACGACCGTGACTGCGGTCATCACGGCGAGGACCATGAGCGGGGTGGCGCCCGCCGGCGGGTTGCCCACGTGCGTCGTCGGAGCCAGGTCGAGCACCCACGGGCGGAAGTTCAGCCCGGGGCCGAGAAAGGCGATGAAGGCGACGACCGCGTAGCCGGCCCAGGCGAGCCCGAACCAGCGGGGCCGCAGCCCGTAGAGGGCCAACGCCAGCCCGGCCAGTAGGGCCTCGGCGGGCAGGTAGGCCAGCCCGGCATCCAGCGAGCGACCGATCTCGGCGCTGTTGTCGAGCGACAGGGCCGCGGTGAGGCCCAGCACCAGTGACGAGCCGACCACGATCAGCAGCAGTCCGCCGATCACCACCAGAGCGTGTGCGCCCAACCAGTGCGTCCGCGACAGGGTGCCGCCGAGCCGCGTCTCGAGCCGGCCCTGCGCCTCCTCTGCCCGCAGCGTGCCGACGGCCTGCACGGCGTACCCGGTCGCGATGATGGCCAGGAACAGCTGCGAGGTAGCGACGAACCCGTCCATCGGCCGGGTCGCGCCGACGCCCAGAGCCGTCGCGAGGGCGGGGTTGCCGGCCATCGCGTCGACGAGCTGGCGGGCGAGGGCGCCCATCATGGCCATGAACAACACGTCCCCAGCGAGCCAGCCCAGCGTGCCCGGCCGGTGGATCCGCATCGCCAGCCCGACCGGATGCCGCAGCCACCCCGAGGCTCGCGCCGGCCCAGCCCCGCCCATCACCAGAGCGCTGCCCAGGTCTCGACGGGAGGCCAGCCGCAACGCGACGCCAGCGAGCAGGGCACCGACCACGAGGGGTACGCCGAGGGCCCACCAGCGCTGGTCACCGAAAGAGGCCGTCTTCTCGGCCCAACCCAGTGGAGAGAGCCAGGTCACCCAGGAGGAGGTCACGTCACCGACCCCGCGCAGCACGTACGAGGCAGCGAGCACTACCAGGGCTCCGGTGTAGACGCCGCGAGCGTGCCTAGTCAGCTGCGCCATCAGGGCGGCGAGCGCGGCGAAGACGAAGGCCAGGGCGCCGAGCGAGAGGGCGTAGAGCACGGCGCCGGCGACCGGCACCCCGTAGACGGCCAGCCCGAGCGCGAAGAGCACCGCGGTGACGAGGATGGTGGCGCTCGCCCACACCAGCGCCACCAGCGCCGGTTCGTGCCGGGCGATGCGCCCCCCGAGCAGCAGCTCGAGCCGGCCCGACTCCTCCTCGCGGCGGGTGGCACGGGCGACCAGGCTGATGCCGAGCAGCGGCATGAGAAACGCTGCCATGAAACCGAACTCGTCCTGGATTACGCCGCCGAGGGAGTCGATGCCCTCGACCGTGCCGTTGATCGCGGCCAGCGCGTTGCCCGCTGTGACCGCCGCGGCGTAGCTGTGGATCTTGGCCGGGGTGTCGTAGAGCCCGGCGATGCCAGCGGCCGTGCCGACCATGCTGGCGGCCAGCACAACGACCCACACGAGGGAGCTGCGCCGCTGCACACGCCCAATGATCCGCAGCATGGTGGCCAGGCCCCCCTGGTGGCCGCTCGCACCGTGCGGCCGAGCGCTCGGGAGGGCCGCGGGCTGCGGGCGGGTGCCGGCATCCGTCCTCATCGCGAGGCCGCCAGTCGCTCGTCGCTCGTCTCTGCAAGGGCGTCGTCGCTCTGGTCGCCGAAGTTCTGCAGGAACAGGGCGTCGAGGCTCGGCGGCGTGACCGTGAGCGTGTGGATGCCGCTCTCGTGCAGGGTGCCGATGACGGCGTCCAGGTCGTCGGCGTCGATGGTGAACCGGGAGTCGAACAGCTCGCCGCGCCGCTCGCTCTGGTGGTCGGCGACACCGGCGCTGTCGGCGAGCCCGACGGGATCGCCGAGCGTGACGGCGTGCACGGTGGTGCGGGTGTGCCGACGCAGATCGGCCAACGTTCCGGTGATGACGGTACGACCCCGCCGGATGATGCTCACCCGGTCAGCCAGCGCCTCCACCTCACCCATGAGGTGGCTCGAGAGCAGCACGGTGACGCCGCCGGCCCGGCGCTCGCGCACGCACTGCTGGAAGGTCGCCTCCATGAGCGGGTCGAGGCCCGAGGTGGGTTCGTCGAGCACCAGCAGCTCGGCATCGGCGGCCAGGGCAGCGATGAGTGCCACCTTCTGGCGGTTGCCCTTGGAGTAGTCGCGCACCCGCTTGGTCGGGTCGAGGTCGAAGCGGTCGATCAGGTCGGCGCGCCGCCGCGCGTCGACCCGCGCGTGGGTGGCGGCCAGCACGTCGAGGCACTGGCCGCCGGTGAGCCCCGGCCACAGGGCGACGTCACCGGCGACGTAGGCCAGCCGTGCATGCAGGTGCGGGGCGTCGTGCCACGGGTCGCCCCCGAACAGCTCGACCCGGCCGGAGGTGGCCTTCATCAGACCGAGCAGCACCCGGATCGTCGTCGACTTGCCGGCCCCGTTGGGCCCGAGGAAGCCGTGCACCTCACCGGGCTGGACGAGCAGGGCGAGCCCGTCGAGGGCCCGCACGCTGCCGAAGACCTTGGTGAGTGCCTCGATGCGGATGACGGGAACGGTGGCGGTCATGACGGTGCCTCCTCTGGCGGTTCGTTCGGTGTGTTCGATGTGTTCGGGGCCGAACCGGGCGGCTCCGCCGGAGGGGCTGCGAAGGCGCCCTCCAGATAGATCGCGGAGGCCTGTCTGGCCCACCGGTCGAGGCCGGCGGGTGTCAACGGGTCGTCGCCGATGGCCGTGGCGATTTGGTTGCGCAGCAGAATCACCGCGAGGTCGTTGACCAGCAGGAACGCCGCGCGCACGTCGGGGTCATCGCTCGGCCGCGCGGCACCGAGGGTGACCATGGCGTCGAGCAGCCGACGGGTGGCGCCGAACCAGCGGCCGAAGATGGCGGCCCCGGCGGGGTCGTTGGTCAGCAGTAGCCGGCGCAGGTAGGCCGGCAGAGGCGAGCCGGGGGGCAGCATGCGCGAGAAGGCCTCGGCCACGGAGGTTGTGGCCTCTCCGCCGGTGAGCATCTCGGCGATGTCGTGGTCGTCGAGCTCGGCGAAGACCCGGTCGAACGCGTCGATGGCGTGCGCGTCGACCGCCGCACGCAACCCGTCTTTGCTGCCGAAGTGGTGCACCACCAGCGCGGCGGAGACCCCGGCCGCAGTGGCGATCTCGCGCACGGTTACCGCGTCGTGGCCCCGCTCGGCGAAGAGGCGCAGCGCGGCGTTGCGGATGCCGGCCCGCGCGGTCAGGTCTCCGTCGTCAACGATCGAACTCATGTTCAACATACTAAACGCTTGTTCAGTTTGGTTCAAGGGGAAGCCAACGGTCGCTTCAGCGCCGGCGTCGTGGATGCCGGTGCTGCAGTCCCGGTGCTGCAGTCCCGGCGCTGCGCTCTGGGCGCGCTGGGGCTGGTCAGTGCCGTGAGCGGCGAGGCGGGGTCGAGTCGCGCACCACGACGCTGCCCTTGACCCGACGACGCCGGGGGGAGCCGGCGGGTGCCTCGGCGACCAGGCTCATGGCCTGCTCGCCCAGCTCGGTGAGCGGCAGACGCACCGTCGTCAGTGACGGGCTGATGTCGCGCAGGGTGGCGATGTCGTCGAAGCCGGCCAAGGCAAGGTCGTCGGGCAGGCGGATGCCGCGGCCTCGGCACGCCGCGATCGCCCCCATCGCCATCACGTCGTTCACGGCGAAGACGCAGTCGAGCCTGGCTGCACTGTCGAGCAGCTCGGTCATGGCCCGATATCCGCCGTCACGGGTGAATTCGCCGTGCACCGCCGCGGGTGACGGGCACCCCGCGTCGCTGACCCCCTGCTCAAAGCCCCGATGCCGGTCTCGGGCGGTGATCAGATCGGCCGGCCCGGCGAGCACGCCGAACCGGGAGTAGCCGAGGGCGGTGAGCTCGCGGGCCAGAGCAGTGGCACCGGCCCGGTTCTCGATGACGAGCGTGTCGACCGGCAGGCGGGCCTGGCTGATGGCCACCACCCGGCCACCGGCCTGCTCGAACGCCGTGATCTCGGTGTCGAGCGCGCGATCACGCTCGGTGCGCCGGCTGCCGACGATGATGGCGGCTCTGCCCCGTTGCGCTCGCAGTGCCCGGAGGTAGCGCACCTCCTGCTCAGGCCGGCCCAGGGTGGCGCTCAGCATCACGAGCAGTCCGGCGTCGTCGGCCGCGCGCGAGACGCCCGACGCGATCGCCGAGAAGTAGGGGTCGGCGATGTCGTGCACGATGAGCCCGACGACGGTGGTCGCCCCCTTGGCCATGGCCTGGGCCTGCGCGTTCGCGGAGTAGTCGAGCAGCTTCGCCGCCGCGGCCACGCGCTCGGCGAGGTCGGGCCGCACCGTGCGCTCGCTGCCGTTGAGCGCTCGCGAGGCTGTGGCGACGGAGACGCCCGCCTCACGGGCCACGTCGCTCAACGTCACTGCTGCTCCGGTCTGGGCCACGGTCTCTCCACACTGATCGGGAATGCGCCTTCCGGGAAGTCTAGGGGGTGCAGCCCGTACGGGCGCGTTCACTCGTAGAGCCCTTCACCACGACAACCGGGTCCGCTACCCTAGTTGGGTAAGCGCTTTCCCTCATTGTCGTCCGTCGGAAGAACGGTCGCCGTCAGCAAGGAGCTCCCCGTGGCCAGCGACGACCCCACCCGCCCCAACATCCTCTTCGTGCTCACCGACGACCAGGGCCCTTGGGCCATGGGGTGCGCGGGAAACCACGAGATCCAGACCCCGGTGCTCGACCGTCTGGCCGCCGAGGGCACCCGGCTGGAGAGCTTCTTCTGCGCCTCGCCCGTCTGCTCCCCTGCTCGCGCCAGCCTGCTCACCGGGCAGGTCCCCTCGGCGCACGGGGTGCACGACTACCTGCGCGGCACCCACGTCGGCGCGACCGCGACCGACTACCTCGCGGGCCAGACGCTCGTCACCGACGTGCTGGCCGACCACGGCTACCGGCTGGGGCTCTCGGGAAAGTGGCACCTCGGCGCCAACGACCGCCCCCGCACGGGGTTCGTGCATTGGTACTCCCACGAGGCAGGCGGCAGTGCGTATCACGACGCGCCGATGTACCGCGACGGCATCCGGGAGGCGACGCCCGGCTACCTGACCGACGCCCTCGCCGACGACGCGGCCGGCTTTGTGCGCGAAGCAGCGCAGCCTGACCAGCCCGAGCCGTTCTTTCTCAGCCTGAACTTCACCGCGCCGCACAGCCCGTGGGCCGGTCAGCACCCGCCCGAGGTCGAGGCCCTCTACGACGACTGCGCGTTCGCGACGTGTCCCCAGGGGGAGCGGCATCCGTGGGCCACGATGGCGAACGGCTCACCCCTCGGCGGCGAGCCCGACACGCGAGCCGCACTGGTCGGCTACTTCGCGGCAGTGACGGCGATGGACGCAGCCCTCGGTCGGGTCGTGGCCGAGCTCGAGCGGCTCGGCCTGCGCGAGAGCACGGTCATCGTCTTCAGCAGCGACAACGGTTTCAACGCCGGCCACCACGGCATCTGGGGCAAAGGCAACGGCACGTGGCCCCTCAACCTCTACGACAGCTCGGTCAAGGTGCCGGCCATCGTCAGCCAGCCCGGTCGTGTGGCGGCGGGGGTCGTGCGCACCGAGCTGCTCTCGGCCTACGACCTGGCGGCCACGCTGCTCGAGCGGGCGGGCCTCGACCCGTCGCCGATGCAGACCGGGCCCGGCCGCTCGTTCGCGCCGTTGCTGCTCACCCCGACGGATGCCGGTGCCGACGCGGCAGCGCCCGCGTCAGAAGGTGACGAGCGGGTCGTCGTGTTCGACGAGTACGGGCCTGCCCGCATGATCCGGAGCCGCGACTGGAAGCTCGTGCACCGTTGGCCCGACGGCCCGCACGAGCTTTACCACCTGGCGGCCGATCCGGGGGAGCGGGTCAACCTCGTCGATGACCCAGCCGCGCACGACGTGCGGGTGGCGCTTGCCGACGACCTGGCGACCTGGTTCGCGCGGCACGTCGTTCCCGAGCGCGACGGGGAGCGGCTGCCCGTGATCGGAACGGGCCAGGCCGCGCGAGCCGGTGACCCCGACGCCTTCCAGGGCCCTCTGTGGGATGCCGTCGCGGGGGCGCCGACGCCACGCTGAGGCGCCTGGTGGTGTGCGTTCGGAGGCACTGACTATCGGAAGCGAGGGTCGCTCACGCCGTAGCTGCGCAGGGCGGGGCGTCGGGCCAGGCCGTACGCAAACCGTGCCAGGCGGTTGAGGCCGAGCCCGTGGCGTTCTTCGCGAGCAACTCGCCCGAGACGGTGCATGATCCACGGCTCGTGCGAGCTGCGCACATGGTGGTCGACCAGGTCGATCTGGCACACGTGCTTGATGTTCTTGTAGCCATAGAGCTGCGGCACGACGAGTCGGTACGGCGCCCCGTGGTCACGGCCTAGCGGCTCGCCATCGCGAGAGTGCGCGAGCATGACGTCGTCGTGGAGCAGCAGGGCCAGCGGGATGCTGGCCATCGCTCCGTCGAGCCCGGTGAAGACGAGCCCGGAGGTGGTGTGGGCGTGGTGAGACAGAAGCTGAGCCCACAGGTCAGCGAACCGCCACCCGCTCCACCGGGTGCCCTGCACGCTCCACGTCATGACGCAGTGCAGGTCGAGTGCCTTCGTGGTCTCGGGCAGGGCGTCCAGGTCTCGGCGCGTCAGCACTGTCGCGTGACCGGAACGACCCGTAACCGTGATGACCGGCTCCAGCGGCAGGACGAACGGCGTGTGCAGGTACTGCGGCAGGCCGAAGCGCGGGGCCGGGCCGATCAGCACTCGTTGGCCCGGGGCGTCACTGCCGGGGCCGCCCGACTGCTGCGGCCGCGGCCGGCCGCGGAGTCTCCAGCTGGAGAGACGGGATGATGGCAGTGTCTCGGCCGGCGTCGTCTTCATGATGGGACCGTAGCGCATATTAGAACTAATATTCTAGATGGCAATCACTAGAATGAAAACGTGCCTCGCCCCGCCCGCTTCACCCATGACGACATCCTCGACGCCGCCCTCGCAGGCGTCGTCAGGCAGGGGCCACGGGTCAGCGTCGCCGACATCGCTGACGAGCTGCAGGGGCCGGTCGGGTCGATCTACCACCGCTTCCTCTCCCGTGACGCCCTGATGGTGCGCCTCTGGCTGCGCAGCGTGGAGCGTTTTCAGGCGGGCCTCGCCCCGCTGGCAACCCTTCCCGACGCGCACGAGGCGCTGCTCGCCATGGCACGACACATCCCGCAGTTCTGCCGTACCCATCCCGACGAGGCCACCTGTCTCACGTTGTTCCGCCAAGACCGGCTGCTCGACGAAGGCCCCGACGAGCTTCGCGACATCGTCGCCACGATGAACGACACGGTGACAGCACTCCTGGCCGACGTGACGAGGCGGCGATACGGCCGAGTCACCAAACGCCAGCACCACTGCGTTCGGATGGCGACGGTCGTGGCTCCCTACGGACTCGTCAGGCCCTACCTCGGCGGGCCGATCCCGCTCCTGGTCGATGACGCCACGCTCGCGGCCGCCGACGCCATCCTCAACCTCGGCGACCAACCCCATCGGTCGGGGTAGCCGGCCCGCCCCGCCACCGGCGGCATCCACGACACTGACCCGCTAGGTGAATCAGTGCCGTAGCAAACGCAACCCCCGGGGCCACGCCAGCCGTCGGCACGCGCTGCCCGCTCGCGTCTCGCCAGGAAGGGCGGTCGACTTCGCCAGCTGCCTTCGCGGATGCCGGCTCGCACTGGCGGCGCTGAGTGGTGGGTCAGCCGTCGGCCGGGGCGCCGACACTGGTTGGATCGGGAGATGACTGAGCTCGCCCTGCCGGCATCCGACCTGTTCGAGACGTGGGCCGACTGCGTTCGCGAGTTCGAAGACGGGCGTCGCGACGGGTCCGGCGACTGGCAGATCAAGCATTTCGGACCAGACCGCGCCGCCTTCGAGGCCCTCCTCGAGCTGTACCGCACCGAGTCGAACCCAGCAGCGGTGCTGACCGAGGGTCACGTGCACTGCGACTCCTACTGGATCGTCGAAAGCGCAGACAGCGCATCCAGTGCAGACAGCGCAGACAGCGCAGGCGGCGAAGAGGGTCGAAACGGCCCCGACATGGTGGGCTTCATGGCGGTGCGGCACTCGATCGACACCGAGTTTCTGCGCACGCTGGGCGGTCACATCGGGTACTCGATCCGGCCCTCTCGCCGTCGGCGCGGTCACGCTGCCCGTGCTCTCGGCCTGGCGCTCGACCGAGCCCGCGAGATCGGCCTCGACCGCGTGCTCATCACCTGTGACCACGACAACGTGGGTTCGGCGCGCGTCATCGAGGGTCACGGTGGCGTGCTCGACGGCGTGGCGCACGACAACCGCCGCTACTGGGTCACGCTCTGACCGCGCCCGCCCCCGAGCTGCCCGCACCTGCCCCCTGCCCCCCGGTTCGAGGTAAACCGCCGCGCCTGAGCGCGGGCGGATACCTCGAACCCGGAAATGCGTGGGGGTCTGGCTATGCAGGTGGCGCGAGCGCGCGGGTCACCCAGCGGCAGCCGGCCTCGCCCAGCACGCCCAGCGACGGCGCCTCGGGGTGCCAGGCCCGTTCGTACTCCCACGAGACCCATTCGGTCAGGGCTCGGTCGCGCACGAGCGTCAGGCACTCGTGCAGCGGCAGCACGCCCTCGCCGAGGGGGAGGGGCGCGAGGTCGTCGGCCGAGGCGACGTCCTTGACCTGGAGGTAGGCGAGCCGGCCCTCGAGCAACCGAGCCGTGTCTTCGGGGCTTTCGCCTCCGAGCCACGTGTGCAGCGCATCCCAGATGACCGCGACCGACTCGCACGCCTCGGCGCCCAGCAACCGCAGCACGTCGACGGCGGTGGGGTGGCTGTCGTGGGTCTCCAGAGCCACCTGCACACCGAGGCCCTCGCTCGCTGCGACGATCGCGGCCAGCCGTCTGGCGGCGCGCTCCTCGACGGCAGTGGAGGCCGGCACCCCTCTGGTGCCGCCGGGGAAGACGCGCACCCAGGGAGCAGCGAGGTCATGCGCCAGACGCACCTCGGCCCGCCCGGCCTCGACCACCGCGTCATCGTCGAGGTTGACGTCGCACAGCTTCACGTAGGAGGCGATCGAGAGGGCCTGCACCCCGGCGTCGTCGAGCGCCCGGCGCCAGCGGCGGCGCTCAGCCTCCGGTGCCGCGGTGCTGACGGTCGCGTGTGGCCCCGAACGCAGCTCGAGGCCTGAATACCCCTGACCACCAGACAAGGTGGCCGCTTCAGCGAGCGAGAGCTCCGGGCAGCCCAGGGTGGACAGGGCGAGCAGCATCGATGCACTTCCGTTCCGAGTCGTTGGTGACCCCTATGGTAAGCGCTTGCCGCACACGCGCCACCATCACCACGATTCGTACCGCCGAGACCCGAACGGGTGCCAAAAGGTAGCGGGCCGATCGCCGAGGCGAGATGTCGGTCAGCCCAGCAGCCGGGACGCGCCGCGAATGACGAAGAAGAACCCGGCTGCGACGCTGGCCACGACCAGCACCATCCGTCCCCAGCGGATAATGAGGTGGCGGATAGCCTCCAGGGCCCGCTCGCCGACGTCGGGGGCGGCCATCGTGAGCGCCACGGGGGCCCAGGCCGGAACCGAGGCGATGCCGACCAGCACCCCGACGAGCAGGGCGCGACCGGCCAGACCGACGTTCGCGCTCGAGATCACCTTGGCGGCCGGCACCATCAGCGCGAGGGTCGTGACGTTCGTCGCCATCGAGAACACGCCGAACGGCAGGGCTGCCCGGGCGACCCTGGGATGGGTCCGTCTGGTGGTCGAGGGCACGTGGCGGTGTCGCCCGAGGGCGACGATGAGGGCCGCGAGCCCGAGCAGTACGGCCCCGACGACCAGGTCGAGCGACTCGCTGAGGCGCGGCTGGCTCGGAAGCTTGACGGCGCGCCCGAGGACGACCATCGCCACGACGAGCACCAGCAGAGTGACGACGGCGCCCACCGCGTAGAGCGACCCGGTTCGGCGGCCGTCGCGACGAGCGAGGAGCAGGGTCTGCTCGGTCAGCATGACCGGGCTGATGGCACCGGCCACCGCCAGCGGCACGATGATGGCCAACTCTCCCAGCACGGCAGCAACGTAGCAGTCTGCGTCAGACGCTGCGGTGCTGTTCAGTCATGGGCAGGATGAGCACATGAGAACGCCACGATGGCTGGAGCGGTATCGCGATGGCGAACGCGAGCAGGTGTGGCACGAGCTGCGGCAGTACGGGCAGGGGGTGCGTGAGCCAGGCGTCGATGCCGAGGCTCAGTCGGTCTGCGACGAGATGGCGCGTCGTGCGCGGCACAACATCGACGTGCTCGTCTCGCGGCTGCGCGACCAGGGGTATCGCTTTCACACCAACGACGAGGCGCAGGAACCGGTGGAGCCCCTGTTTCCCCCCGGAACCGAGGCGATCGCGCTGGTGGCGTGGCTGGAAACGACCGTAGGGGAGATTCCGATGGTCGTGTCGTCATGGTTGCGTCTCGTCGGCGACGTGTGGCTGGTCGGAACCCACCCGCTGTGGCCGCAGTCGGCCGCGGCTGACCCGCTGGTGGTCGAGCTGGAGGGTGCCCGCTACCCGGAGGCCTCGGTTCGCACCTACTACGAAGGGGAGCTCGACGCGTGGAAGGAGTGGATCGCCGATGACCCCGACGCGGGCGGGTTCGTGCTTCCGGTGGCTCCCGACCGTCTCCACAAGGCCAACGTCAGCGGCGGTGGCCCGTACGGGTTCCGCCTCCCCGACGCTACCGCTGAAGGGCTCTTCATCGGTGAGGTCGCCATGCCCTTCGTCGCCTACCTGAACTGGGTGTTTCGCCACGGCGGGTTCCCGGGGCCGACTTCAGGCGAACACCAGTGGCAGGTTCGCCAGAGCCTGGCCCAGGGCCTGTTGATGCTCTGAACCGGCGTCGCGGCGGCGATGCCGAGACCGGGGCACGACCGGTGACCGGCCCGACTCGCCTCATTCGCCGAGAGGTCGGCGCCCGACCCGGAAGATCCCTTGGTTCCACGCGTCGGCGGGCCACAGATCTCGGCTCAACCAGCCGCAGTGGTGGCTTCGGCCCTCGACGGTGACCACCGCACCGTCCGGGGTCCACTGCACGGTGACCCGCTCTGCCAGGGTCGGGTCGAAGTCGCGCCCGAGGTGAACGAGCCAGGCGAGGTGTGCGGCGCCCTCGCAGCCGGCCTCCGTCTCCAGCCAGGGCAGCCCCACGTGTTCGCCGAGCGCATGAGAGTGCGGACGCGCTTCGACGCCCACCTCGAACCTCACCTCGAACCCCGCCTCGAACCCCGCTTCCGTGCCCACGGCGGGTGCGGCATCCACTGTCGTGATCGCGGCGAGCCCCGACACGAGACCGTCGGGTCGGGTGGCGCTGGCCCAGCCGGGGCCGCTGTGGGTGGTGAGGGGCGCATCTTCCGAAAGGGCCCACCCCGTGCACCGCACCGTCTGGTCGAGCACCCCTCGTAGACGGGCTACTCGCACCTCGGCGGCGCCCACCACGACGGTGGCGAGGTCGACCATCACGTCACGCCCCTGGGCGTCGAGTCGCCATCGGCTGACCGCGCTCTCGCGGTGCACGGCGCCGGCGAGCAACCCCCGGTGTCGGGCCGTAGACCCGAGCCTCCCGACGGTGACGGTGTTGTCGTCGAGCCCGTCGAGGCTCACCGCAACGGTGGCGCTGCTGTAGGCGAGGCGGCGGTAGAGCGGGTCGGACCGCTGTGGGTGGCCGTCGGACCCGTGGTTGAGCAGGCGTGCGATGCCGTCGTCGCGACGCCCGACCGCGAGCCAGCGTGGCCCGCCCATCGGTCGCAGCACGTCGTGCTGCTCGACGGGCAGCGGCTCCTCGACGTCGACCCAGGCCGGATGCCGCTCACTGAGCAGCAGCCCGAGGAACCCCTTGCTCGCCCACAGCGGTGAGCCGGCGGCGTTGTAGCTCTGCAGCAGGTCGGGAGCCGGTCGCTTCCAGCCCAGACCCAGCACCCCGTCGTCGAGCTCACCGGCGTCGACGAAGCCTCGGAGCATCCCGCTCGCGAGGCGACGGGTGCGACCGGGGGCCAGCGGTGAGACGCCCTGCAGCTCACCCATCCAGAAGGGGGCGGCCATGCCCCACCGGTAGATCAGCGAGCGGCCCTGGAGCACAGCGTTACCCGCGGCGTCGAAGAGATGCTGGTAGTCGTCGAGGAAGGTGCGCAACCGGGTGCGGTAGACCTCGAACGAGGGGTTCGTTCCGGCCACGTCGCCCGGCAGACCACCGAGCAGCTTCTCGATGAAGAAGGGGTAGAGGTGAAAGGTCCAGCCGTTGTAGTGGTCGAACCGGCGACCGGTTCCGTCGCTGTACCAGCCGTCGCCGGCGTACCACTCGTCGATGCGGTTCAGGGCGCCGTCGATGGCCGCTCGGTCGTGGTCGGCGCCGACCGACGCGAGGAAGGCCTGCACGGTGGCGCCGAAGAGCACGTGGTTGTTGTCGGCGCACCAGGTGCCGCGAGCCCCCGACAGCCAGTCGACCAGCTGAGCGCGGGTGCGGTCCGGCAGGTGGTTCCACAGCCAGGGCCGCGACCAGTGCAGCCCGAGGGCGACGGCGGTCGCCTCGACGAGCACCTGGTCGTGGTGGCCGATACGGGGCCACGCCTCTGCGTGCCCGGGACGGGTGCCGGCATCCAGCGCCTCCGCGTACCGCTCGGCCAGTCCGGGAGGCGCCCCGCCCTGGCTCCCAGCCAGCCGGAGCCCGCCGAGCAGAAACGCGCGCGCGAAGCCCTCGAGCTCGTCGGTGGCATCCGCAGGGGCGCTGCCGGGGAAGCGAACTCGAGCCCCCGCCGGTGAGGCGTGCGCAGCCGCGCCGGCGATGAGGTGGTCGGCGCAGGCCTCCCAGTGCGACCGGGTGTAGCCGGATCGAGGCGACTGGAGGCGGTCGGGTTCGGGCAAGGCCAGCACGTCGTTCAGACAGCGGCGACGGCAGTCGACCGGGTCGATGCGACCGCCACGGGGCGTCCGTCGTCTGCGGCCGAGTCGTAGGTGGCGAGCACGAGCTCGACGACGTGACGACTGTGCGCCAGCGACACCGCGAAGGCGCCGCCGGCAACGGCCGACGCGAAGTCGGCCAGCTGCAGCCGGAACGCCTCGGGAATATCGTCGCTCGACTGCTCGTGCAGCTTCTCGGTCACGCCGTCGCGCCGCAGCAGCGCACCGACGCGGGGGTTGGAAACGAGGACGCCCTCGTCACCCACCACGGTGATCTCGTCGGTGGGTCGCGGTGTGTCGGACACGACCGTCACCGTCGCTTCCACCCCGTCTGCCAGACGGAGCGTGACAGAGGCGTCGGTCTCGACCGGAACGCCGAAGCGGTTGAGGATCGTGGCCGAGACAGTCGTTGCGGGGGAGCCGCCGAGCCAGACCACGCGGTCGAGACAGTGCGCGCCGATGTTCATCATGGCGCCGCCGCCCGCCAGTTCGCGGCGCAGGAACCAGGGCGACCGGCTGCCTGGGCGGTAGTCGGTGGTGCGGTAGTCGTGCACCAGGCGTACAGCGCCGATGGCACCGCGCGAGATCGCCTGCGCCAGAGCGGTCTTCTCGGGCAGGTAGTGCTGGATGTGACCGACCCGCATCACCACGCCTGCGCGCTCGGCTGCGTCGGTCATCGCGTCACAGTCGGCGAGGGTGATCGCCATCGGCTTCTCGACGAGCACGTGTTGGCCCGCCTCGGCGGCCGCCACGGCCATCTCACGGTGCAGTGAGTGCGGCGTGTTGACGATGACCGCGTCGGTGGCGCCGCTGGCGAGCAGGTCTCGGTAGTCGGTGAAGACGGCTGCCCCGATGGGCTTCGCCACTGCCGTGGCCGCCTCGAGCTGCAGGTCGCAGACCGCTGTCAGCTGCACGTCGGGCAACAGACCGGCGGCTCGTGCGTGCAGGGGGGCCACAGCGCCCGCTCCGATGATTCCGATGCGCATGAGGTTCTCTTTCCTAGGGGTCAGTGTCGAGGGGCAGCGGTGCGGGCGCCACACGAGGCCCGGACCACGATGCGGGGTCGCAGCTTCACCTGATGGATGGGGCAGGCGTCACCCTCGGTGAGGCGCCGCAGCAGCACCTCGGCCGCCATGCGCCCTACCCGGAACTTCGGGGGCGCCACTGCGGTCAGGGGCACCTCGGCCAGGTCGGCCGTCTCGTCGTCGTAGGAGACGAGCGCGAGGTCGTTCGGCACCCGCAGGCCCTGCTGCCCGACGGCGCGGGCGACGAGCGTCGCCTCCCGGTCGCCGAACACCAGGGCGGCGCTCACTTTGGCTGCGACCAGACGTTCGACCATGTCGACCGCCAGATCGTCGGTCCACTCCGCCTTGGGCGCGCTCAGGTGCTCCTGGCGCTCAAGACCCAGGTCAGACACAGCCGCCTCGAACCCCGTCGTCACCGACCCCACGGTCGGGTTGGCGCTGCGCGCTACGAGCGCGATTCTGGTGTGTCCGAGTCGGTGCAGGTGTCGCACGGCGTCGTAGGCGCCACCGGCGTGGTCGGAGCACACGAACTCGGAGCGGTCGGCGGCGCCACCGCCGATGACGTGCCGCTCGACCAGAACGGTCGGCACGGGCAACGACATGAGCTCGTCGACGCGGGCCTGGGGGTCGTCCAGTCCGACGAGTGTCGGCACGATGAGCAGGCCGTCGACCTCGCTGTCGAGCAAGAACTGTAGGTCGCGGTGTTCCTCGTCCTCGTCGTAGTGGTAGGTCGAGAGCTGCATGCCGGCCCCGGCAGACGAGAGGGCCTCCTCGATGCCGGCCAGAACGCGGGGGTAGTACTGCTGGGCGCTCGGCACGAGAACCCCGACCCGTCGACGCAGGGTCTGGGTGCGCGACTCCAGCGACTGCACGAAGCTGCCCGCCCCCTGGCGGCGGTCGACCAGACCCTGCTGCACCAGCTCGTCGAAGGCCCGGCGCACGGTGGTCAACGAGAGGCCGGTGTCTTTGGCGAGCTGGCTCTCCGTGGGCAGCTTGCTGCCGGGCGCCCAGTCACCGGCGAGGATGCCGCGGCGCAGGTCGCCGGCCAGTGCCTGGAACTTCAGGTCGCGGGCAGCCGCATCACGTGCACTGACGGGGTGACCGGAACCGCTGCGTGCCATGTTTCCTCCTCGAGCCGCCGGCCCGCCAACGGTGACGGAGGGCAGATGGGTGGCCGACGCAGCCACTGGTCAGCCATTGTGGCAAGAATAAAGGAAGGAATAAAGAACTATTACCTACTGAGTTCCCATCCATGAGGCGAAACCTGCCTCAGACTGGAAGGGATCAGGTGGCCTCACACGCTGCATCCGGGAAAGTTGCTCAAAGTGAGGTCATATTACGTCTTGAATGCTCTTCTCCTTGCCGCCCACAGTGTTCACATCCCGCGGCACTGCCGCCCAGCACGCACCCCGAGGTGGAACCCATGTCTTCACGTTCAGCACGGTCACGCACCACGATCGCCGCGGTCGCTGCCCTGGCGCTCTCGATGGGCGTCGCTGCCTGCTCGAGCTCAGCCGACGGCGGTCAGGGCGACGGCAAGTCGTTCACCTACTGGTCGATGTGGAAGGTCGGTGAGCCTCAGCAGAAGGTGATCGCCGCCGCCATCGCCGACTTCGAGAAGCAGACCGGTATCAAGGTCGACACGCAGTGGCAGGGCCGCTCCAACCTGCAGAAGCTGGTGCCCGCTCTCAACACCAACGCCGTGCCCGACCTCGTCGACGGGCCGTACATCAAGGCCTATCCGGCGCTCGTGGCCACGAACCAGGCGCTCGGCCTGAAGACCGCCTATGCGACAGACGTCGACGGCAAGCCGGCCTCCTCCCTCGTGCCCGACAAGTACCTGAAGACGATCAACATCAAGCTCCCCGACGGCCAGCCCTGGATGCTGCCCTACCAGATCCAGTCGGACGCCATGTGGTTCAACGGCGCCGAGCACCCGGAGATCAAGGCCAACCCGCCGAAGACGTGGGACGAGTTCATCGCAGACCTCGACAAGATCAAGGCCAAGGGGGCCGAGGCCCCGATCGCCGCCGACGGCGACGTCGCCGGCTACAACGCGGCGTGGCTCTCGACGCTGGTGGTTCGCAACGGCGGACCCGGCAGTCTGATGAAGATCGCCGAAGACAAGACCGGCCAGGCCTGGAAGGCGCCGGAGGCGCTCGACGCGGCCCAGAAGGTGGAGCAGCTGGTCAAGGGCGGCTACTTCATCAACGGCTACGCCGCCAGCAAGTTCCCCCTCCAGCAGCAGCAGTGGGCCGTCAACAAGGCCGCGTTCATGTTCAACGGCTCGTGGCTGCCGACCGAGTCGAGCACCTACTCGACCAAGGGCTTCGACTACCAGTCGTTCCCGTTCCCCACCACGGGCACCCACGACAGCATGCGCGTCGACTTCTCCGGGTTCATGGTGCCCAAGAAGGCCTCGAACGCTGAGGCCGCCCAGAAGTTCGCCGCCTTCTTCCTCGGCAAGAAGTACCAGGACATGTACGGCACGGAGGCGAAGGGCATCCCCGTTCGTGACGACGCCGCGACCTCGCCCCAGCTCGCCGGCGTGCAGGCGGCCATCAAGTCAGCCACCTCCTACCACCAGCAGAACGACGGAGTCGCGTTCTCCGGCTACAACGAGAAGGTGTTCTGGCCCAACACCGACAA
Organism: Actinomycetales bacterium; assembly: GCA_038235595.1. Lineage (GTDB taxonomy): Bacteria > Actinomycetota > Actinomycetes > Actinomycetales > Dermatophilaceae > DSM-29435. The sequence continues at coordinate 19,480 of JBBSTU010000031.1, forward strand.
GCTCTTCCTCGGCAAGCTGAGTGCTCAGCAGTTCGTCGACGCGATGGCCACCGGCCAGGCGGCCTACTGGAAGGCGCAGGGCAAGTGAGCATCGAGGCGCCCGAGCGGCCGGCCGGTGCCGGCACCGCTTCGCGGTCGAAGCCACGCAAGCGCGGCCGTGAGAGCAACGGCACCCTGTCGGAGCAACGACGCAAGCTCTTGATCCCCTTCGTCGGCCCGGCGCTGCTGTTCTACGTCGTGCTGTTCATCATCCCGACCGGCGCCGCCATCTGGATCAGCCTGCACAACTGGGCCGGATCGGGGCCGATGACGTGGACCGGGTTCGGCAACTACACCGCGCTCTTCCAGGACGAGCTGTTCAAGAAGTCGCTCTGGAACACCCTGCTGCTGCTCGTGGTGGTGGGAGTCGTGATGTTCGTGCTCGCCTTCGCGATGACCCTGGTGCTGCGCGACATGGTCGGTCGCAAGATCGCCCGCTCGATCATCTTCTTCCCGCACCTGATCAACGCCCTCGTCTACGGCGTGCTGGCCGGGTTCCTGTTCAACCCGGGCGGTCTGGTCAACACCCTCCTCAAGCCGTTCGGGGTGACCGACCCGCCGCAGTGGCTGGCGCAGGACAACCTCTTCCCGCTGATCATGCTCACCCTGACGTTCATGACGACGGGCTACTACACGACCATCCTGATGGCCGGCGTCGACCGCATCCCGCCGTACTACTACGAGGACTGCGCGATGGCCGGGGCCAACGCCTGGCAGCGGCTGCGCTACGTCATCCTGCCGCTGACCTGGGACGTCTTCGGGGTCTGCGCCGTGCTCTGGACCATCTCGTCGGTGAAGATCTTCGAGATCGTGTGGATCTTCGGCGGCAGCAGTGGCTCGGGTATCCCGCCGACGCAGACCTGGACGGCGGCCGTCTACACCTACGCCACCGCCTTCTCCGGTGAGTCCACACCGGCCTACGGCGCAGCCACCGCGAGCGCCATCATCTCGCTGGCCCTCGTCACGGTGCTGGTCGTGCTCATCCGACGCGTCATGCGACGCGACGTCATCGAGTTCTAGGAGTCTGCTGATGTCTCTCTCCCTTCGTGCGCCGTCCTTGCGTCGTCGTCGTCGCTCACCGCTCAGTGGCGGGAGCGTGTGGCGCACCATCGGCATCGTGCTGCTCTGGCTCTTCGTGGCCCTCAACGTCGCCGGGCTGGTCTGGGTGGTCTTCCAGGCCTTCCGTGACACCCGGTCGATCCTCAGCTCGCCGTTCGGCCTCCCCGACTCGTGGTCGTTCGAGAACTTCACCACGGCCTGGAAGGTGAGCGACTTCGCGACCGCGACCTTCAACAGTGTCTCGGTGGCGGTGATCTCCTCGGTGGTGACCGTGGCGTTGGCCGCCCCGGCCGCCTACTACCTCAGCCGTCACGAGTCGCGCCTCAACCGCAACCTGACCCTGTTCTTCATCCTCGGGCTGGGGGTGCCGGTGCAGGTCATCCTCATCCCGCTGTTCGTGATGCTCAACCAGGTGAGCCTGACCAACAGCCTGATCGGGCTCAACCTCGTCTACATCGGCATCTCGATGCCCTTCACGGTGTTCCTGCTGACCGGGTTCTTCCGGTCGCTGCCGGCCGAGCTCGAAGAGGCGGCTGCCCTCGACGGAGCCTCCCCGATCGGAACCTTCCTGCGGGTCATGCTGCCCGTGGCGAAGGGCGGCATCCTCACCGCCTTTGTGCTGCAGCTGATCTCGCACTGGAACGAGACGCTGCTCGCCCTCACGCTGCTGCAGTCGACCGACAAGTACACGCTGCCGGTCGCGCTGATCTCGTTCGTGCAGCAGCAGACCTACAGCGGCGCCGACTGGGGCGGGCTGTTCGCGGGCCTCTGCATCGTCATCCTGCCCTTGCTCGCCGTCTACCTGTGGCTCGGCCGCAAGCTGTCGGAGGGGCTGACCCTGGGCATGGGCAAATGAACCGGCCCAACCTGCTGGTCGTGCTCGCTGACCAGTTCAGGGCGTCGGCCATCGGCGCTCTCGGGCAGGACCCCACCCACACCCCGGCCCTCGACCGGCTCGCCCTCGAGGGCCGGGTGCTGACCCACGCGGTGAGCACCTACCCGGTGTGCAGCCCGGCTCGCGCCATGATGCTGACGGGGCAGTACCCGTGGGGCAACGGCGTGCCGTTCAACGTCAACTCCGAGACCGCGCCCTGGGGGGTCGGGCTGCGCCCCGACGCTCGCTGCTGGAGTGACGTGCTCGCCGACGACGGCTACCGGCTCGGCTACGTCGGCAAGTGGCACCTGACCCCGCCCACCCCTGCCGACGAGCAGTTCGGCGAGGGCCGGCGAGACGACGGGAAGGTCTGGGACGCCTGGACGCCACCGGCGCAGCGTCACGGCTTCTCGTTCTGGTACTCCCACGGCTGCTGCGACCGGCACTTCGACCCTCACTACTGGCGCACCGAGGCGCACCGCGACTCCCCGGTGCGGGTGCACCAGTGGTCGGCGGAGCACGAGACCGACGTCGCGATCGACTTCCTCCGGGTGGCCGCGTGGTCGCTCGACGCAACCCCCCAACCGTTCGCGCTCATGGTCTCGCTCAACCCACCGCACCAGCCCTTCGACGAGGTGCCCGAGCGCTACCTCCCCTCGTACAGCGGCCTGTCGCCCGCCGAGCTGCTGACTCGCCCCAACGTCGACCTCGACAGCGAGACCGGTCGGCAGGCGGCCGTGATCGCCCGGCGTTACTACGCCGCCGTCACCGGTGTCGACGAGCAGGTCGGCCGGATGCTGCACGAGCTCGACCTGCTCGGGCTCGCCGACGACACGGTTGTGGTCTTCACCTCCGACCACGGCATGCAGCTCGGCAGTCACGACCTGCTCTACAAGAACGTCCCCTTCGAGGAGTCGGCCCGCGTTCCCTTCGTGGTGCGCTGGCCGGGTCACGTTCCGCCCGGCATGGACGACGTCCTGCTCGGCTCGGTCGATGTGTCGCCGACGTTGCTGGGCCTGCTCGGTCTGAGCGAGCAGATCCCCGACGAGGTGCAGGGCCTCGACTGCTCGGGCGCCCTGCTCGGTGTCGAGCCTGCGCTGCGCCCTGAGACCGCCCTCTACCTCGGGCCCACCCGGGGGAACGGTGACCCCGACGTGCGCGGGCTTCGCACCTCGACCCACAAGATCGTTGTCGAGCACCGACCGGAGTCGGGAGTGCGCGTGCGCCTGGTCGACCTCGTCGCCGACCCGTTCGAGCTCGTCGACGTGAGCGCCCGGCATCCTGGCCTCACTTCGCAGCTGCTCGCCGAGCTGGCCGACCAGCTCGAGCGCGTGGGCGACCCGTGGCCGGGCCTGACATCGTTGCGCGGCGCTGCGTGACCACCGGCGCCGTCGGGTCGGCTCGGCGACCGAACCTGCTGCTGCTCATGGCCGACCAGCACGCGGCGCACCTGCTTTCGTGTGCTGGCGCCACCCACGTCGCCACCCCGGCCCTCGACGCGCTCGCCGCCGGTGGCACCCGGTTCACCCGGGCCTACACGAGCTTCCCGCTCTGCGTGCCCGCCCGAGCCAGCATGGTCACCGGGCGGCATCCGCACGAGCTCGGCCTGAGCGGCAACACCGTGGCGGATGCCGGTGACGGCCCCCTCGAGCCGGCCCGCGACCCGAGCTCGCTGGGCCACCGGTTGCGCGAGCTCGGCTACGACACGGCCTACGCCGGCAAGTGGCACGCCGTGCAGGCCTCGGCCGGGCCGGAGGACGGATTCGAGGTCGTGGCTCCCTTCGGCGACCATGGGCTCGCCGAAGCCGCCTCGACGTGGCTGCAGTCGCGTTCGAGCGCAGAACGACCGTTCGCTCTCGTCGTGTCGTTCGACGACCCCCACTCGATCTGCGAGTACGCCCGCCACCAGCCGATGCCCTACGGCGAGGTGGGGGCGCCGCCGCCGACGCGTGACCTGCCGCCATTGCCGGCGAATCTCGGTCCGGCGGCCTACGAGCCCGAGGCGCTGCGCCACGAACAGCGCGAGGCGGCAGCGAGGTACGGCACCGCGGCCTACAGCCCCGACGACTGGCGCCGCTACCGCTACGCCTACGCGCGCCTGGTCGAACGGGCCGACGCCGCCATCGGCATCGTGCTGGCCGCCCTCGAGGATGCCGGTCTCGCCGACGACACGGTGGTCGTCTACACCAGCGACCACGGCGACGGCGACGCCTCGCACGCGTGGAACCAGAAGACGGCCCTCTTCGAGGAGACCTGCCGCGTGCCCCTCATCGTGCGTGACCCGCGGCGGCCGCAACAGGTGGCCACGAGCCCGGCGCTCGTCAGCGTCGGGCTCGACCTGCTGCCCACCGCGCTCTCCGTCGCCGCGAGCGAAACCCGTCAGGCCGTGGTTCGAGGAGTTACGCCGCGGCAGGGCGCTCAAAAGCACCTCGAACCCGCGGCTGCTGGGCTCGACCTCTTGGGGTTGCTCGACGGTGGTCACGGTCACGACGAGGTCGTGGTGGAGACGGCCTTCGGGCCCACCCCCGGACGGGCCGGTCGGGCCCTGGTCACCGAGCGGTACAAGTACGTCGTCTTCGGTTGGGGTGCCCACCGTGAGCAGCTCTTCGACCTCGAGACCGACCCAGGCGAGATGCGCAACCTCGCTGCGGAGTCGGCCTTCGACCCCGTGCTGGAGCAGCTGCGGGGCCGTCTGATGAACTGGTGCAGACGCACCGACGACACCCGGTTTCTCAAGCGGCTCGTGCTGCCTGCCGACGCTCCGCACGATGTTCACCGGGAGATCTTCGCCGTTCCCTACTGACCACACCCTCGCCAGCCCGTTCGTGATCGCACCGGAGGTGCACCCGTGACCCGCCCCAACATCGTGCTCATCGTCTCTGACGACCACGGCTACGCCGACCGCAGTTCGCTGGGGGTCGTCGACGACGTTCAGACCCCGGGGCTCGACCGGCTCGCCGCAGAGGGCATGTCGTTTGGCCAGGCTTACGTCACCGCCCCGGTGTGCAGCCCGTCGCGCTCGGCCCTGATCAGCGGTCAGCACCAGGGTCGCTGGGGCGCCCAGTGGTTCGCCGACAGCCGCTTTCCCGACCACCTGCCGTCGCTGGCAGAGCGGTTCGGCGAGCTCGGCTACCGCACGGCCTACCTCGGCAAGGTGCACTACGGCCCGGAGCAGGTCGGCGACCGCGCCACCCCGCCGCACCACGGCTTCGAGCACACCTTCTACGGGCTGGCCGGGCAGCAGATGGGTCGCCTCAACTACCTGCGCCACAGTGACGCGGCGGTCGCGGAGTACGGCGCGTTCGGCGCCTCCGCCAGCGCCGTGCAGCCGATGCTCGAGGGCGACGAGCCCGTCGACTGCGAGGAGTTCCTCACGACCGAGCTCGGTCGCCGCTCGCGCGAGTTCGTGGAGGGCTGTGCTGACCGCGACGAGCCGTTCTTTCTCATGCTCGCCTTCAACGCGGTGCACAACTTCTGCTGGCAGCTTCCCCCCGACGAGCTGCGACGCCGCGGGCTGCCGTCGCGAGATGACTACCAGGGCGACGAGCCCGAGTACCTCGACTGGTACGACGGCCAGATCGCCCCCGAGCTCGACCACGGCCGTGACTACTACGTCGCCCAGCTCGAGCTGATGGACGCCGAGATCGGTCGACTGCTCGGCCAGCTCGACTCTTCCGGCATCGCCGACGACACCGTCGTCGTCTACCTCACCGACAACGGCGGGTCGACGTGCAACTTCGCGTCGAACGCGCCGCTTCGCGGCACGAAGTACACGCTGTGGGAGGGCGGCATCCGTGTGCCGCTGCTCGTGCGCTGGCCGGATGCATCGGTCACGGGTGGCGAGCAGTGTTCTGCCGTTGTCTCGTCGACTGACCTCTACCCGACCCTGCTCGACCTCGCCGGTGCCCCGAAGTCGGCCTACGACCACTGCGACGGAGTCAGCCTGCGTGGCGCACTCGAGGGAGAGTCACACTCCGGTCACGAGCAGCTGCACTGGGACAACGGGTTTCAGTGGGCCGTGCGCGCCGGACGGTGGAAGATGGTGTGCGTGGACCAGGACAGTGACGGGGTGCGCGGGTTGCGACAGGTCGAGCACGCCGACCCAGGCCCCGCGGTGCGCCTTCACGACCTGGTTGCCGACCCGGAGGAGGCGCACGACCTGTCGCCCGAACGTCCAGACGTGCTCGCCGAGCTCGAGGCGGCCCACATCCATTGGCGTTCAACGGTTTTTGCCAGCCACAGCGCTTCATCGACCAGCACCGACCAGTTGTCTGAACGAGGCTGACGTGGGATCGTGCTGCGCCCCGACCGGGCCTCGTGAGCCGGCCGGTCCCGGGGTGTCGAGGGTCGCCGGCGAGGTGGTGCTGAACCCGGCCGTGTCACCTGCTCACCGTCCGGCTTCCGCGACGACTTCGCACCCAGGCCTCGCCTCGCTGCCCGGCGGCCGGTTCCGGATGGGTGGGGCCGACCGCGACGCCAACCGTGGCGACGGTGAGGGGCCTGTTCGTGAGGTTCTCGTCTCACCGTTCCGGATGGGTACCGGGCAGGTCACCAACGCCGAGTTCGCCGCCTTCGTCGCCGCCACCGGATACCGCACGGGCGCCGAACGGTTCGGCTGGTCGTTCGTCTTCGCCGGCTTCCTTCCGGCCGCCCTGCGCAGGGGCGCCCAGCGACCGGATGCCGCCCCGTGGTGGTGTCGCGTCGACGGTGCCACCTGGGCCTCGCCCGAAGGCCCGGCGAGCGACGTGCAAGACCGCGCGGCCCACCCCGTCGTGCACATCGACCACGACGACGCCCTCGCCTACTGCACCTGGTCCGGGCTGCGGCTGCCCACCGAGGCCGAATGGGAGTACGCCGCGCGCGGGGGTCTCGACCAGGCGCGCTACCCGTGGGGCGAGCAGCTGACCCCTGACGGCGAGTATCGCTGCAACATCTGGCAGGGCCGGTTCCCGACCCGCAACACCATGGAGGACGGCTTCGCGGGCACCTGCCCCGTAAAGACGTTCGCGCCCAACGCTCTCGGTCTCTTCGGCACGTCGGGCAACGTCTGGGAGTGGTGTGCCGACTGGTGGTCGACCGACCACCCGAGCGACCCCGTCTCGCTCCGAGACCCGGCCGGGCCGGCATCCGGCAGCAGCAGAGTGATGCGCGGTGGCTCGTATCTGTGCCACGAGTCGTACTGCAACCGCTACCGGGTCGCGGCCCGCACGAGCAACGACCCGGGCTCGAGCAGCGGCAACGTCGGCTTCCGCGTGGCC
>JBBSTU010000032.1:0-26363 GCA_038235595.1 Actinomycetales bacterium
GATGGCGTCCGTGGGAGAGATCCACGCGGCCGTGCAGGCCGCCCGCGGCACCGGCAACGACCAGGTCATCGTGCTCTCGTGCACCGCCTCGTACCCGGCCGACCCGGCGTCGTCCAACCTGCGCGGCATCCCCGTGATGGCGGCGGCCTTCGACGCTCCCATCGGGCTCTCCGACCACACGATGGGAATCGGCGCCGCAGTGGCCTCCATCGCCTTCGGCGCCGTGTTGGTCGAGAAGCACGTGACCCTCTCGCGCGCGAGCGGAGGGGTCGACAGCGACTTCTCGCTCGAGCCCCCTGAGCTGGCCTCGCTCGTCGCGGAGACGAAGGTGGCGTGGCAGGCCCTGGGCCAACCCCGCATCGGCGTCCGTGAGTCAGAACGCGAAGGGCTCCGGTTCCGCCGGTCCCTGTTCGTGGTCGAGGACGTTCGCGCAGGCGAGCCGGTGACCTCCCGCAACGTGCGGTCCATCCGGCCCTCGACGGGGCTGGCCCCAGACCTCTTCGACCTTGTGGTCGGCAGGGCCTTCACCCGTGACGTCCGTCGAGGCACCCCCCTGCAGTGGGGGCTGGTCTGACCGCACGACACGAGGCCGCGATCCGTGCGCTCAGTCGGTCGTCACGGCATCCGTCGTGGACGGGTCGCTCGAGCGGCCTAGCCCCAGGCCCGGGGAATGCTCGTCGGACGATCGGCTCGCTCGGTCTGGTTCCTCGCTGGAGGCGGCATCCAGCGGGGCCACGTCACCCGCTGACGTGACGACCACGCCGAGGTCGATGGTCGGCTCTGCGTCGGCCGGGCCTCGGTGACTCTCAGCCCGTGGGCGAGACGGATGCCGGCCGCGGCCTGAGGGCTGCTCGAGCGAGGGCGCAGGAGGCGGCGGGCCGGGCACCGCGATCTCGGGGCCCCACCCGAAGGCGTCGATGACCTCCTCCGGAAGCAGCACCGTGCTAGCACCGAGCTCGGTGAGCGCGACGTCGGTCGCGTGGTCTCGGGGCGCCTCGACCTGGTGCAGTCGGGGCCATAGTCGGCGGGGTTTGCCGACTCCCCCCAGCACGGCGTGGTCGGCCTCGAGCTCCATCGGGTCGCCGTAGATTCCGACGTCGGCGCCGGCCGACGCCGCGTAGAGGATCGCGCTGCTCATCCGGTTGCTCACGACCCGTCGGTGGGAACGGATCTCATGCAGCTGTCGGTAGAGAAAGGCGACGTCGGTGTCCTGCCAGAGGTAGCCGCGCTGACCGTGGGTGATCACCCGAACCCCGGCGTCCTCGTACTCGCGGCGCACCTTGAGGTTGTCGTACTCGTTCCAGTGGAGACAGACGGTGATGGGCACGTCTCCCTCGGTCGCCCGCACCTGCTCGACGTAGGCCGCGTGGCTGCCGACGACCTGCTGGCCCTCCCACCCGTGGAACGGGTAGACGATCGTGCCGACCCGCGGGGGCGCCTCGGCGAGCCACTCCCGCTGCCGCTCGAGCTCGAGCAGGTAGAGCCAGGGCGACCCGACGACCATGTAGTCGCGCAGACCGACTGCCCATCCTCGACGTGAGCAAGCCTGTGACCAGACGAGCTTCGGGTAGCCCTTGGCGAAGACCGTTCCGACTGCGAAGCCGTCGTGCATGTTCCACCCGTGCTGGAGATACCCCCAGATGCGGGGTGGCTCGGACAGGCCGACGTACCTGGCCATGATGTGGGCGTGGCCGTAGAAGTGGTTCGCGTGGTGCATGGTCTCAGCCTCGCAGGGCGGTCGTCACCGAGTCGATGACCCGGTCGACGTCGTCGTCGGTCAGCTCGACGTGCATCGGCAGCGAGAGCTCCTCGACGTAGAAGGCCTCGGCGTTGGGGCACATGCCGCGCCGCATGCCGAGGTCCTCGAAGACGGGGTGCCGGTAGACCGGCAGGTAGTTGACCTGCACCCCGACGCCGTCGGCGCGCATCGCCTCGAACACCGCGCGTCGCCTGCCCTCGAGCACCCGCAGGGGGTAAAGGTGCCAGATCGGGTCGACGTGCGCTCTCCGCGTCGGCAGCCGGATGCCGTCGACACCGGCGAGACCCTGCTGGTACCGGGCGAACACCTCGGCCCGCCGAGCCTTGAAGGCGGAGAGACGCCGGAGCTGGCTGTGGCCGAGGGCGGCGAGCACGTCGGGGAGACGGTAGTTCAGGCCCCACTCGTGCACCTCCTGGTGCCAGGGGCCTTCGTCGGGATGCCGCAGCAGGTCAGGGTCGCGCACGAGCCCGATGTTGTGGAAGCGGTGGGCGCGAGCACCCAGTTCGGGGTCGAGGGTGGCGACCGCCCCGCCCTCCGCCGTCGTGAGGTTCTTGGTCGGGAAGAACGAGAACGTCGTCAGGTCGGCCAGGGAGCCGACCGGACGCCCCCGGTAGGTCGAGCCGATCGAGTGCGCCGCGTCTTCGACGACCAGTGCGCCTGCGCGAGAAGCGATCTCGTTGATGGCGTCAATCTCGATCGGGTGACCGGCATAGTCGACCCCGGCGATCACGGTCGTACGGTCGGTCACCGCGGCCGCCACGGCCTCGGGGTCGATGTTCGCGGTGTCCTCCTCCACGTCGACGAACCGCACGGTCGCGCCGAGAGCCAACGCGCTCGTTGCCGTGGCGACGAACGTCATCGGGGTGGTGACGACCTCGTCGCCCGGCCCCACCCCGGCCGCTGCGTAGGCAACATGCAGTGCGGCAGTACCGCTCGTGACGGTCACACAGCGGTCGGCGCCGGTGAGCTGCTCGAGTGCCTTCTCGAACGCCGCGACCGCCGGGCCGGTCGTCAGCCAGTCACCGCGCAGCACCGCGGCCACCGCCTCGACGTCGTCGTCGTTCACCGACTGCCGGCCGTACGGGATCACTGTTTCTCGCTCTCGAGGATCGCGACCATCTCCTCGCCACTGAACCACTGGTCGTTCGTGTCGGAGGTGTAGTGGAACCCCGCTGGCACAGGCACCCCGCTGGCGGGCGGCTGGTAGCCCCACGAGGCCAGGTCGGGCTGGAGCACGTACCGGCTACCGAGCCGCAGGGCACGCCGGCCCTCCTCCGCCGAGATCATCTCCTCGTGCAGCTTCTCGCCCGGGCGAAGGCCGATCTCGTGCATCTCCGCCCCCGGCGCCACGGCCTGGGCCAGGTCGGTGATCTTCATCGAGGGGATGCGGGGAACGTAGAGCTCGCCCCCTTGCATCGTCTCGAACGAGTCGGTGACGAAGGCCACGGCCTGGGGCAAGGTGATGAAGAAGCGGGTCATGCGCATGTCGGTGATCGGCAGCGACTTCCCCTTCTTGGCGAGCTTGCGAAAGAAGGGAATGACCGAGCCGCGCGAACCCATGACGTTTCCGTACCGCACGACGCAGAAGCGGGTGGGGTAGGCGGCGGCGTAGTGGTTGCCTGTGATGAACAGCTTGTCGGCCGTCAGCTTGGTCGCGCCGTAGAGGTTGATCGGTGAGCTCGCCTTGTCGGTCGACAGCGCGACGACCTTCTTGACGCCGGCGTCGATCGCGGCCTCGATCACGGTCTGGGAACCGATGATGTTCGTCTTGACGAACTCCCACGGGTTGTACTCGGCCGTGTCGACCTGCTTGAGGGCCGCGGCGTGCACGACGTAGTCGACACCGTGCATCGCCCGGTCGAGCCGGTGCTGGTCGCGGATGTCGCCGATGAACCACCGCAGACGGGGGTCGTCGTCGAAGTGCTGGCGCACCTCGTACTGCTTGAGCTCGTCGCGGCTGAAGACCACGACCCGCGACGGCTGATGACGGGCGAGGACCTCGCCGATGAACGCCTTGCCGAACGAGCCGGTACCGCCCGTCACGAGGATCGAGGACCCCTCGAGAATGCTCATTGAAGATCTTTCTGGTCAGCCAAGCCGGTAGCCACCGACGGCGGCAGTCATGAGACGACGGTTCGACGCCAACGCGAGATTAACACCGGAGCAACACACGAGGAGTGGCCCGAACGTGGACGGCAGATGGCCTGCCCGTGAGGCACACTGGGCCCCATGCCGTTCCACGTCGTGCTGCGCTGTGACGGTCGGCCCGATCTCGGGGTGGGCCACCTGATCCGCTGCCTTGCCCTCGCCGACGAGCTGCTGATGCGGGGGGCCGGAGTCACCCTGGTCGGTGATGTCGTCGGAGTGCCCTGGGTGCAGGAGCAGCTCGTCGGGCGCGGCCTGACGCCGGTTGTCCCGCCGCCCGGCCCCGACGGGCTCGCCGCGTTGGCACGTGAGCTCGGTGCCGATGCCGCCGTGCTCGACGGCTACCACCTCGACCCGCGCACCGGTGCAGCGCTGCGACAGTCGGGTCTCACCGTGCTCGCCATTGTCGACGGGCCGTTCGGAGCCGCGCAGTCAGCCGATCTCTACCTCGACCAGAACCTCGGTGCCTCGCGGGTGTCGGGTCCCGCGGTGCCGCGCGATGCCGTCCAGCTGCTGGGCCTCGACCACGTGTTGTTCCGCGACCAGATCCTCGAACACCGCCGTGTCGGTGAGATCGTCCCGGCCGACCCGCCACGCGTGCTCGCGCTGTTCGGGGGCACCGACGCGAACGGGGCCGCGCCGGTCGTGGTGCCGTTCATCGTCGAGACCGGGCGACCGGTCCACGTGCTCGCGGTGGCCGCGCGGCCAGAGATCGCCGAGGCTCTCACCGCAGTGGCGACCGGTGAGAACCAGCGCATCGAGGTTCTCTCCCCCACCCCTGCAATCGCCGACCTGGCCGCCACCTGCGACCTTGCCGTCACCGCAGCGGGCACCTCGGTCTGGGAGCTGCTCTGCCTCGGGGTACCGGCCGCCCTCGTGTGCGTCACGGCCAACCAGCGCGTCGGCTACGACGCCGTGATCGACCAGAACGTCGCCCTGGCGGTCGGTCACCTAGACCGGCTGCGCGCTGACCCGTCGGCCCGGCGTGCCGCAGTCACCACGCTGGGCCGTGCGCTCGATGATCGTGACGGTGGCCGACGACGGTCGCTGCACGGCAGCCGACTCGTCGACGGGCGCGGACGGGTGCGCGTGGTCGACGCCCTGCTCCGGGTCGCCGGCCTTCGACACCCTGCTGACGTTGTGACGAACGAGCTCCGATGAGAACCCGGGTCGTCATCCAGTCGCGGCTGAACAGCACCCGGCTTCCGGGAAAGGCGTTGCTGACGATGGGCGGGATGCCGCTCGTCGAGCTGGTCGCCCGGCGGGCGGCCCGCAGCGGTCACGAGGTCGTGGTGGCCACGAGTGCCGAGCGCTACGACAACCGCATCGCGGTGCATCTGGCCTCTGTCGGCATCGCGGTGGTTCGCGGTTCCCTCGACGACGTGCTGGCGCGCTTCGGGCAGGCGACCGACGACCTGGACGACAGCGACCGCGTCGTGCGGCTGACGGGCGACAACCCGGTCGCGGACGCCGACCTCGTAGACGACCTGCTGGCAGCGGTGGTGGCGTCAGGACATCGTTACGGCCGCATCGACATCGACCAGGTACCGGAAGGGCTCGGCGCCGAGGTCTTCCTCGTGTCCGACCTGCGTCGCGCTACCCGGGAGGCCACCGACGCCTACGACCGAGAGCACGTCACGCCCTGGCTGCGCCGGAACCTGGGCGAGCTGCTGCACGTGCCGCCGGGTTCGCCCTCCGACGTGAGCGCGTACCGCGCGACCGTCGACACCCTCAGCGACTACGTTCGCGTCTCCGCCCTGTTCGACGGCCTGGCCGACCCGGTGGCGGTTCCGTGGCAGCAGCTGATGAGCGGGCTGTCCCTTCAGGTCGACGCGTTCGGGCCGCAGGTGCCTGTCACCGACACCCAGATCGGGCCGGTGTCGCGCGTCGTGCTGTCGTCACGTCACTTCGCGAACCCGCCCCCGGCCACCGGGTCGGCGGCCTGGGCCGAGCACCTGCGGGGGCTGCTCGCCGGTGCCATCGACCGCGGGGTCACGCACGTCGACACCGGGCTGGGTCCGGCAGCCGGCCACGGTCCCGCTGCTGCCGGTCGGCAGCCCGTCGACCTGCTGCGCGCCAGCACAGACCCGGCCCTGACCCGACGGTTCGCGGTGGTGTGCCGCGTCGTCCCTGCGGCATCCGGCGTCGATGACGCCCACGACTCGCAGGCCCTCGAGGCCGTCGTCGAACGCACGTTGGCCGGGCTGGGTCGCCGTGGCCCGGTCGTGCTGGTGATCCCCGCCGACTCCACGCCCGCGACGTGGGAGAGGGCACGCGCCTACCTGGGCGACGGGGTGGCCTCCTCACTGGGCGTGCTGGTGACCCGCCGCAGTGAGCTCGATGACCTCGGTGAGCTCGATGACCTCGATGGCCCCGACCGCGACCTGTTCGAACGCGATGTTCGTTGGGTGGAGCTCGACCCGGCAGCCGGGCCGCTCAGCGCCCGTCACGAGCAGAAGATGGCTGAGCTGAGCGCGCGTGGCGTGGTGATGGCCACCCCCTGGCAACGTACCGACCCGCCACCGGCGGCGTGGGTGACCTGCGTGCTGGTCACCGAGGCCGAGGCGGATGCCGTCGAGCAGGCGATGGCCCTCTTCGGCCGGCCATCGTTGCCTGAGCGTGCCTGACCGCGCCCGGCCGCGGGTGGGTCAGCCGAGACTGGAGATGTGTTCGATGAGTCCCGTCGTCGACACCGAGGGAGTCCGTGGCAGGTAGACGACCTCGCACACGTCAGAGACCCAGTCGAACTTGCCGGCCCAGTCGTCACCCATGACGAGAACGTCGCCACCGTGGTCGACGATGTACTCCTTCTTCTTCTCGAGCGACTCCTCGATGAAGACCTCGTCGACGACGGCCAGGCTCGAGATGATCTCGAGGCGTTCGTCCTGGTTGAACACCGGGGCTCGCCCCTTCTTGGCCACGTTGAGGGCGTCGGCCGAGACGCCCACCACGAGACGGTCGCCGAGCTCAGCGGCCCGGGCCAGCACCCGAACGTGCCCGACGTGGAACACGTCGAAGGTGCCGAAGGTGATGACGGTCCGGTTGGGCAAGATGGCTCCTCGGTGCACGGCTCCGCACGACACAGAACCTTGTTTGAGCCAGACGTTACCGGCCGAGCCGCCTCGGAGAAGACTCGAACGGGCGTGTCGGTCAGTCGAGCCGCGAGCTCGTCACCACTCCGATGAAGTGGCCGGCTGCCGTCGCCAGGGCCGCGGGAACCATGAGCAGCAGGAGCCACTGGGTGCCCACGAGGTCATCTCGCAACGCGTCGACGATCGCCGCGAGAAAGATCAGGATGCTGGCTTCGATGGCGATGAAGGCTCGGTAGAACGGCACCCAGGACATCAGCTGGCGGGCGCTCGCCAGCCCCGAGGACTTGGGCCGCGTGGTCTCCTTCACGTCGGCCAGCACCTCACGCCCGGACTTCGCCCGGGCCACGTGGACGAGGTCGGTGAACGACTTGGTGAGCAGCACGAGCACCGCGACGACGAACCCGAGCACACTCCACCCGTCGACGGCCAGCGGCTCCGACCACGTCCACGAGCCGGCTCGAAGCCCGAGGGCGATCGGGATTGCCGACTCGGTCACGTAGTGCCCCACCCGGTCGAGCCAGATGCCGGCCGGGGAGAAACGCTGCCGCCACCGGGCCACCTCCCCGTCGGAGCAGTCGAACAGGATCTGCAGCTGCATCGCGAGCATGGCGAGAAAGGCACCGGTGAGGCCCGGTACGAGCAGGGCCACCGCGCCGAGGAGACCGCAGCCGATCATCAACCCGGTGACACCGTTGGCCGTGATGCCCGTGGGCAGCAACCACCTCGTCACGTAGATCGAGAGGTGTCGCAGGTAGAGCGAACCGGCCCAGTGCTCGGCGTTGTAGCGTGCGATGTGCTCGGGCGGCTGGGCGACGGCCCGGAGCTCGCTGATCGACGGGCGGTCGTCGGTGGGGTCGTGGGCGATGCTCATCGTGCCCCTCTCCCCCGGTAGCGGATCAATGGGAGTCGGCCTGAGGTCCCACCATCGACCGCCAAGAGTAGCGTGACTCCCCGAACCAGCCGAGCAGTAGCAGCGGCGTGGCGAACCCGAACAGGATCGCCGGGTCCCACCCGAGCGCCCACCACAGCACGACGAGCAGCATCCGCCCCTCGACCCCGAGGGTCACTCTTGCCACCCAGCCAGCCGGCCCTCGCCCCGTCTCGCGCACTCGGTAGGTGACGTCGTAGTGGTGCCAGGCGATCGCTCCGAACCAGGCGTAGCCGACCCACTGCTGCGACAGAGGCAGACCTGCCGTGACGGCCAGCACCAGGGCACCTTCGGCGGCCACGATCCATCCGGGCAGCTGCCAACCGAGTCGTGAGCGGGCAGCCGTCACGCACCCCGGGCCGATCAGAAACGCGGCCACCGCCACTGCCGCCACCGCGGCGAGGGGGCCACGAGACGTGGCGAGGCTCACCGGGCCGACGTTCCGGCCTACGACGACGGCCGCGACCCCGACGAGCAGCACCGCGACCCAGGCCACCACCACCGGGGCCCGCACGACGGCGGCCAGGCTCCGCGCCAGCGGACCGAGATCCATCAGGATGGTCAGCGTGGCATCGGGGTGATCCGGGTCGAAGCCGTCGCGGCCGGCCAGAGCGCGCAGGATGCGACCGACGTGCGTCCAGAGGAAGGCCACCCCCACCGCTACGGCCAGGGCCACCAGCAGCGCCAGCGCGCTGCCGGTGAGCAACCCCACCGACATGATGAGGTAGCGCTCGGCGATCGGCACGTGCAGCACCTGCTTGACCGTGCGAACCACGCGCGCCCGGCCCGTCACCGGCTCGGCGACCGAGCCGGACGCCCCGGCGGGGCCGCCGTCGTCACTGTGCGTGAGGGGCACCGTGCGACCCGGTCGGGCCGCCGCGGCTCGCAACCGCGCGTGGTAGGCGTGATCCTCGATCTGACGGATCGTCAACACCGTGATGAGGGCGATCGCCAGGCCCCACAGGTCATGACCCTGACGTACACCGACCACCGTGACCGTGGCGATGACCGCGAACTCCTTGATGCGGTCACTCACCCCGTCGAGCCAGGCTCCCAGCTTGCTGTACGACCGGGTGAAGCGGGCGATCTCCCCGTCGACGCAGTCGACCACCAGTGACAGCTGCAGCAGCACGGCCGCCGCGGCGAAGGCCCACCAGGTGTCGAAGAGCACAAGGAGGGCAGCGATCAGGCCCAGGACGAAGCTCACGAAGGTGACGACGTTGGGGCGCCAGTCGAGGCGCAGGCCCACTGCCGTCACCCGCCGTGACACCGGACGCACGACCGCCCTGGAGAAGGCCCCGTCATCGCCTCGCGATGAGCTACGCAGCCGCTGCTGCCATCCGGAACCCGACGCCGCGGTGACCTCCCGCCCGCTCTTTGCGACCGCATACAGCCCGAGAGGGAGGGCAAGGACGGGAAGGCCCCCGCGAACCAGAGCCAGCAGGGCGAGGTCCACCGGCGCCACCTCGCCCAGCTCACGGCCCGCCAGCGTGCGAGCGGCGTCGCGCCACAGCACGGCCGCACGGGCTCGATCGGCGCCGGAGACACGAATCAACCCCAGCGCGTAACCGGTCGGGCTGCTCACCGAGTGACGAGCGGTGCCCGATGACTCGATGCGCCTGGTCCGTGAGACCCGGACGGGGGCGAGGGTGCCTTGTCGCGCGCAGCTCACCACCTGGGTCGGCTCAAGGGTGACGGCCCCGGTGTGGGCGCCAGGCCCGTCGACGACATCGAGCAGGGCCACCGGGCTGAGACTCAGGTCGTCGGCGCCGACGAGCAGAGGCACGACGTCGTTGTCAGCCGCCATGGTCGCCAGTCGCGCCAGGTCCGCCAACGCATCCGCAGGAGCCGACGGCCGTGAGGCCGGCAGGCTCGGTAGAGCTTCGCGCGGGTCAGGTGGCTCGGCGCCACCACTACTTGGCCCGGCCCGCACCACCACGCCGAGCTCGCGCAACGACGAGCCGAGGGCCGCGGTGGATCGGGCCGGTTGGTCGTCGCCGACGCGCGCGCCCACCAGAACCGCCTCGAAGCCGGGATGGGTGTCGTGCAGCGCACGGGCTCGCGCGCTCCCGACAACCGGTGGCTCGTCGAGCCTCACGGACCTTCCGTTTCGCCCCGGTACTGGTCGAGCACCTCGGTGATCGGTCCGTCACCGACCAGCCGACCCGACTTGAGGTAGAGGCCGCGGTCAGCGAAGCGCTTGAGGTCACCCTCGCTGTGCGACACGAGAAAGAGGGTCTTGCCGCCGGCGAGCATGTTCTCCATGCGCTCGTAGCAGCGTTCACGGAAGGAGCGGTCGCCCACGGCGAGCACCTCGTCCACGAGCACGACCGGCTGGTCGAGGGTGGTGATGAGGCCGAAGGCGAGCCGTACCTTCATACCCGACGAGTAGTGCCGGAAGGACTGGTCCATCGCGGACCTCACCTGGGGGCCCGCGAAGTCGACGATCTCGTCGTACCGCTCGTCGATCTGTTCGTTGTTCAGGCCGTGCAGGCCAGCGGCCAGGTAGACGTTGTCGCGCCCGGAGAGCTCACTGAGGAAGCCGCCGGTCAGCTCGATCAGTGGGGCGACGCCACCTCGCACCTTGACCGAGCCCTGATCGGGAATGAGCGTTCCCGCGATCATCTTCAGCAGGGTGCTCTTTCCGCCCCCGTTGCCTCCGACCAGCCCGACCGCCTCACCCTTGTTCACCGTGAAGGACACGTCCTTGAGGGCCCAGAAGGTGTCGCGAGGGGCGGTGTTGCGGCCCTTGAAGACGATCTCCCGGAGGGAGAGCTGCCGACGTCGGCTGCGGTAGAACTCGATGCCCAGACCCTTGGCCTCGATGACCGGCTGCATCAGATCTCCTTGAGAACAGCAGGTTCGAGGCGCTTGAAGACGATCGTGCCCGAGATGAGGGTGATCACGGTGATGATGCCCGCAGACACGATCGACGGGATGTTGAGCTCCTGCGGGAAGAAGCCCCCCCGGTACATCTCCAGAATCCCGGCCATGGGGTTGAGCAGCAGCACCTTCTGCAGCACCGGAGGAGCCGCATGGGCCCCGTAGATGATCGGAGTGGCGTAGAAGCCCATGCGCAGCAGGATCCTCACGATTCGGGGCATGTCGCTGAAGATCACCGTGATCGGGGCGAGGAGCAGCCCGAGACCCACCAGCAGCAGGGCCTGCATGATGATGGCCACGGGCACCAGCACGATGCGGTAGTGGATCGTGGTCTCACCGCGTAGGATGAAGACGAGGGCGAAGGCCGCCAGCACGGGGAGCGACAGCACGAACTCGATGCCCTTGGCGATGACCACCCGCACCACCCAGAGCGGACGCGGCAGGTTCGTCGAGCGCACCAGCCGCGCCTCGGCGAGCAGGGCCCTTGAGGTCTCGTTCACCGACGAGCTGAACCACTGCCAGGCGAGGACGCCGATGGTGATGAACAGCACGTACGGCTGGTAGCCGACACTGCCCCGCTTGAAGATGTAGCTGAAGACGACGAAGTAGATCAGCGCCATGGCCAGGGGGTCGATGATCGTCCAGAGGTAGCCGATGGCACTACGGGCGTAACGGACCCGCAGATCGCGACGCACCAGCGTGTCGAGCACCTGTCGATGCCTGATCACACCTCGTACCTGTGGTAATAGGATCATCCTTCGGGCCCACCTCTGGTTGTGCCGCAGCCGCGGCGCGGCTCGAGGGCGCAAGAGACCCACGCCGAGCGACAGTGTAGGACGCGCTGATCCGCTCCGGCTCAAGCACGCCCACGAGAGCCGACAAGACGTGTCGTCGGCGCACCGGGCGAGCACTCCTCCACCCGGTGCCGTGGGCTATATTCGCCCTGACGGCGCTGAGGTACCTGGGTACGCACTGGCCGTCGAGGTGTCTTGTCACTGCCCGTGGCCAGGTCATCGACCATCGACGTCCATGCCACCAGAAGAGTCTGCCCTGACAATGACGACCACCTCCCCGACCGTCGGACCCCCAGACGTCTCCGTCATCGTCATCTGCTACAACGACGCCGCCAACCTGCCGACGGCGGTGGCATCGGTGCTGCGGCAGTCGTTGCGCAACGTCGAGGTCATCATCTCTGACGACTGCTCCACCGACGAGACGCGTGAGGTCTCCAGGGCCCTGGTCGACTCCGACCCCCGGGTGAGGTACCACCGGCTGGCCCAGAACTCGGGAGGTTGCGGGGCCCCCCGCAACGAGGGCATCAGTCTGAGCTCGGCGCCTTACGTCATGTTCCTCGACAGCGACGACGAGCTGGAGCGACACGCCTGCTACAACCTCGTCACCACCGCACGGGCCCACGACAGCGAGGTCGTCTCCGGCAAATGCAAGCGCCACTATGTCGCGACAGACAAATGGACGACCTGGTACGCACCGCTTTACCGGGAGCGGCGACTGCTCGGCTCAGCCGAAGAGATGCCGGGCATCGTCTTCGACTCCATCTCGACGAACAAGCTCTATCTGCGTAAGTTCCTTGATCGTCACGAGCTGCGCTTCCCCGTGGGCGTGAAGTACGAAGACCTTCAGTTCACGGCCAACATCTACGCCAAGGCGGAACGCCTGGCGATCATCCCCGAGACGGTCTACCACTGGCGCATCTACACCACGGTGATGCGCACCACCATCACCCACCAGCGCAGTGAGGTCAACAACCTGCGCGACCGCCTCAAGGCCATCGAGGTGGCGGCGGAGGTGTTCGACCAGAACGCCAAGCCGAAGCTACGCCACGAGCTGTATGTGAAGTTCCTTCGCCATGACGCGAGGATCAGTATCGAAGATGTCGGCGACAGCGTCGACCCGGAGTTCCAAGAACAGATCCTGGCGCTGTTGGACCCAGCGCTCCGCGCCGTTCCGCGTCGCTACTTCGACGCGCTCGAGGCGATGGAGCGGGTCGCCCTCGGAATGGCGCTGCGCCGCAGCGCCGACGGGATCCGACAGGCCAAGAAGTTCGCACGCCACAAGGGCGCTCAGGCCGGCCGGCTGGTCTCGTCCGGCGACCGGCTGCTGTGGTCGCCCGTCGGCGACTGGACGCCGCCCCCAACCGGGTCCCTCGAGGAGTCTTTGACGGACCTCACCGACAACCCCATCCGGGAGACCCCCGCAGCAGCGATTCGCCTCTACCACAACATCACCGCAGCCATTCCCCTGCCCAGGGGGGTCCGTATCTCCGGTGAGAGCCACGACACCTTTGGCAAGTTCGCCCAGGGGCCGGCGCATCCGACGATGGAGCTGCGCATCGCCCTCCGCGGCGGTACAACAGCCCAGGTCGTCCCGGTGAGGGTCACCTCGGTCGACGCGGAGGTGATTCGCTGGACCCTGGACCTGCTCGACTTCACGGAGCGCAACAACCAGCACGGAACGCGCTGGTGGTTGTCCATGCGAACGCTTCAGCAGGGCAGGGTCAACGACTCACTGCTCTGCCTAGACGACGACCTCCCGCCCGTCTTCTTCGCCGAGCCCAGCGGCGCCACGAGGCTGCTGCGGGCCAGGATCCGCTTGTACGCCACCGCAGAGGGCGACGCCGCCCTGAGGCGGGCACGCGTTCCCGGCAGGGGCGCCAAACCCGCCCACGCGCTGCACCTGGCCGACCGTCTGAGGTCATCGCGTCGCGCCGCCAACAAGAAGCGGCACGCCCGCGCCCGCATGGCCGCCTACAAGGCAGCGAGACGGCTACCGGTAGACGCCAAGGCCATCCTGTTCGACTCGCACATGGGCAAGCAGTTCTCGGACAACCCGCGGGCCATCTCCGACGAGCTGGCGCGGAGGGGCGCCGGTCTGAAGGTCACCTGGGACTTTCTGCAACCCCACCGGCACGAGACCGGCGACCTGGCTGTCATCCGGCGTCACACCCTGGCCTACTCGATCGCTGTGGCGCGCTCCAGGTACATCGTCGACAACCAGGGACTGCCCTCGTGGGTGACCAAGCGTCCCGAGCAGATCCATCTGCAGACCTGGCACGGCACACCGTTGAAGAGAATGGCTCTGCACAAGCTGGAGCACATGCATCCCGCGCCTGAAACGGTGGAGCGGATCACCGGAGAGGCAGCCTGGGATGCTCTCGTCTGCCCGTCCGACTACTTCGAGGCAACCTTCGTCGACGCCTACCGCTACACCGGGCATCTGATCCGAGGGGGCTCACCGCGCAACGACATCCTCATCAAGCAGCCGTCAGCAGACCCGTCCTTCGCCGCGCGTCTCGACCTGCCCAGCGACCGGACCGTCGTGTTCTACGCACCGACGTTCCGCGAGAACCAGCGCAACCGGTCTCAGGCGGCCACGGTGCTGCTGGATCTGGATCGTTGGGTCGAGCAGTTCGGTCACTCCCACTACCTACTGCTTCGACCGCACTACCTCAACCGGTTCGACATCAAGCGGGAGTACGCACCCCACGTCATGGACGTCTCACACGTCGAGGAGATCAGCGACCTCTACCGGATAGCCGACGTCATGATCACCGACTACTCCTCAGCCATGTTCGACTACGCCTGGCTCGACAAACCGATCGTCATCTACGCCCCCGACTACCAGAAGTACGCACAGGACACCAGGGGAACGTACTTCGACCTGCGCGCCGAGTCTCCCGGACCGTTCTGCGAGGAACAGGCCGGCCTGCACGAGGCCATTGCGATGATTGCTGACCACCCGACCGCGCACATCGATGATCTTCATCGTTTCCGCGCAAAATACTGCGGAACCGAAGACGGACAGGCATCGGCGCGGGCGGTCGACTACCTGCTCGAGGTCATGGCGGAGTCGCAATGAGCAGCGCCATCGACGACTCGGGGGTCTTTGCACACCGGCCGCTGCCGACACCGATCACCCGGGTCATCCTGGCCGGTATCGAGCATTCGCGCCTGGGCGGCGTTGCCGGCTTCATGAACACGATGGCGCACGGCTTCCTGGGTCGCGGCTACACCGTAGAGATCATCGGAATGAAGCCCACCCCAACGGAAGACGAGATCAGGTTCGAGCGTGACCCTCGAATCACGATGCGCACCGTCTACGAGACGGAGCCCCCTGCCTGGGTGTCCCTCCGGCGACGAGACCGGCTCAACCGCAGGAAGGTGGCTGCGCTGACGGCATGGGAACGGTCTCACGAACAAGCCATCGACCGGCTGCGGCCCATCGTGTCGCAGTGGGGTCCCGAGACACTGGTGATCTGCACCCAGATCTACGCGATGGAGCACCTCGTGCCGGCGGGCCTCGAGACGGGGCGACTGGACGGCCCCTACGTGATCGCGCAGTACCACGGTTCGCGGGATGGCTCCGTGAGACAGAAGTCGATCCGTCGCCTGCGTACGTGGTACCGGGATGCTGACCGCCTCATCGCACTGACCGAGAAGGATGCTCATCAGTTCCAGCAGCTCGACGGAATGAACAACACCGGCTGGATTCCCAACCCGATCGCTCCGCCGCGCGTGACGACGTCACCGCAACGCCGGAACGAGGTCATCTCGCTGAACCGGTACGCACCCGAGAAGTCCTTGGACTGGCTGATCCGCGCCTGGGGGGTGCTGTCCCCAGAGTTCCCCGAATGGAGACTCCGCCTCTACGGCGACGGTCCGCTGCGTCAAGACCTGGCCGCGCTCATCACGTCACTGGGGCTGGAGGAGACGGCGTCCTTGGAGGGGACCACCTCCGACCCCGAGACGGCCCTGCTGGGCAGCAGAATCTACGCGCTCACCAGTCAGCACGAGGGACTGCCCCTGACGATCGCTGAGGCGGCCCAGGCGGGAGTGCCATCCGTGGCCTTCGACTGTTCCCCGGGCATCCGGGCGCTCATCGACGACGGGGCCGACGGGATCGTTGTCGCGCGAAACCAGCTGGGGGGCCTGATCAAGGGTCTGCGGGCTCTGATGTCAGACGACGACCTGCGGTCGCGCATGGGCGCCCGGGCCAAGGAACGGTCTGCGCGCTTCAAGCTGGACACGATCCTCGATCTCTGGGAGCACGAGTTCCGGATGCTGGCCGGCACGAGCGACGCTGCGGCCGTGCCTGATCCGCTGAGCTGACGCTGACCGTGCAGCTGGCCCGGCCGCGGTCGCGAGCAACAGCTCAGACCCGAGGGCCGAGCGCCTCGACCAGCTCCTCGATGGTTTCGGCGTTGTAGCGGTTGGCATCGAACGGCGGGGTGGGCACCTGACCCGCGAGAGCCGCACGAAGCCCGTCAGCGAGCGCAGGAACGGAACGACTGACGATGAGGCCGTCTTCCGGGGTGACCGCCGAGGACACCGACTCGAACGCCGTAGTGAGCACGGGTAGTCCGAGGGTGCGTGCCTCGAGGATCACCATCGGTTGCCCTTCGTAGTCGCTCGAGAGCACGAAGCAGTCACACCGGGCCATGATCGACCACGGGTTCGACGCCATCCCGGCGAGCAGCACCGACTCGCTCAGTCCGCGTTCGGCGATCTGGTGCTGCAGGGCATCGCGTAGCGGGCCGTCGCCGATGATCACCAGCTGGGTCTCAGGGTGCTCGGCGTGCACGGGCGCGAACGCGTCGATGAGCCTCGCGTGGTTCTTCTCCGGTGAGAGTCGCCCCACGCTGACGAACGTGAACCGGCCTGCACAACTGGGTTGCTCGCGGGCCCCATGCTCCCCGTCGGCCGGCTCGGAGGGCAGCATCCGTCTCAGCTGAGCGGGTTCTGCGGGTAGTGGCATGGCCGCGCCTGTCAGGACTCGGTCGGCGTCCACGGTGTTGCGAGCGGCGACGAAACACTCTGCAGTGGCCCACTGACCGAGGTGTCGGGCATTGATGTCGCGTAGCGCGGCGGAGACCGACACGAGCCGGTCGAAACGTCGGTAGGTAGCGAAGACTCCCGCCAGGTTGCGCCGATGAGGGTGGCGGCCTCCGACCTCGCGCAGCTGGTCGGCCAGCAGGTCGTTGTGCAGCCAGATGGCGCGGGCGCCAGCGGGTGCGCCCACGACCAGGTTCGCCCAGAGCGGGGAGTAGCCGCTGAAGTCGATCACCTGGTCGAAGTGAGCCGTGCCCACCGTTCGTTGCCACTCCGACGCCAGCAGTCCCTCGAAAGCCTCGAGGTGCGAGGGCCGGATGAGGTCTGCCTCCCCGGCGAAGAGCCGTCGCCGGGTCAACCAGTTGACCTTGGCCGGGTTGAAGCCGCTGGTTCGCACGAAGTGCCGCACCCGGGAGTCGATGAGCGCAGCGTTGGCGACCCGCTCCGGCACGATGCTCGCGTCGTAGACCACGGAGACGTCGAAGGCCTCGTGGTCGAGGTTGCGCAGCAGGTTGAGGGCTGAGGTGGTGATGCCGTTGGACATCATGCCCCCGAGGTAGATCAGCATGGTCGGTCGGCCGTCCCCGGCAATGGCCCGGACCGCCCCGCTGTCGGATTGCCCCCGCACCACGACATCGAGAACACGCTGGGTCACTCCGCCGTCCTCGTGCGCCGCAAAACGACTGCGGGCTGCGGCGTACGCCTCCCGGTGACTCACCAGGGGGTCACGGTGTCGGCCGGTGCCGACGGCGTTGACGACCACAGCCAGGTCTTCGATGTCGGCCGCCCGGGGGCCTGGCAGCTCTGTCTCGTCGAGATACAGACCACGGTAGGCGTCGTACCGGGCCGCATCAGGGGTGAAGAACACGATGGCCCGGCCCGTGGCGAGGAAGTCGAAGAAGAGGCTCGAGTAGTCGGTGACCAGTACGTCGGTGATCGCCAGCACCTCGTTGGTGGGTACGTCGTTCGGCACCAGCAGACCCGTGAGCGACGGCTCCGTCGCGGCCAGGTCTGCCACCTGTTGGTGCACCTTGAGAAGCACCCGGTGGCCGGCCGGCAGGTGCGCCATGAGGCGGCGCACCCGGTCGGCAAGCTCCCTGGTCTCATCGAGTGGTCGGTGGAAGGACTCTCCCTTCCAGGTCGGCGCGTAGAGCACGACCCGCTCCCCCGGTCTCAACGTCACCCCGCCGGCCTGCAGCCGCCTTGCGACCTCTCTTCGACCGGTCTCGCCGAGCACCTGTCGATCGGTCCGCGGAAACCCCCCCTCGATGATCTTCCCCGGAGCGACGTTGACCAGCCGGTAGGCCTGCTCGTACATCCTTGTCGACATGAAGGAAGACGATGACAGCAGGTAGTCGGCCATCATGAAGTTGCGCAGCACGTTTCCGGCGCCCAGCCCACCCTGCAGCTCGTCGTAGCCCATCCGCTTGAGCGGCGTGCCGTGCCAGGTGTTGAGGTAGGTCTGCCCGGGCCGCTTGCCGAACTCGGCCGGGAACGTCGCGTTGTTGATGAGCAGCCCGGCTGTCGCCAGCGCCCGGTGGTAGGCCCGCGAACCGCGTCTGACGAACCGCACCCGCTGGTCCGTCGAGAACTCTTGCGTGGTCCTCCGGTGGCGCCGCGGCTCGTCGAGCACCCAGACGTGCGTGCGGTGCTGCTGCTCGGGGTCCGCGAGCAGTGCCCGGAAGAGCGCCTCGGGACTGTCGAGCATCCCGTTGCCGGCGAACGACTCGTAGAGCACATCGTGGGGCTCGATCGGCAGCGTCCGAACCCATGCCCGGTATTCACTGAGCGGGGTCTCCAAGATCTTTCGAACCAGGTACCGGGGCAGATCCGGGGTCGCGAGGCGACGTACTGACGCGATCAGCGTCGCGGCAGCAGGCATGGGCCCCCGATCAGGTTCGGACGAACGGATGTCGGCTCACATGCTACGACGGCTGTGCACCCCGGCGACGACGGCTCAACGGGCGAGGCTCCTCGGGCTGGTGAGGAAGCCGACGCCCCAGGACCAGTGCATCGTGGCCAGTACGAGGGGTGCAACCAGGCGGGTGCGGGCGGGCTCTCCCGACGTGATCGCGACCCCGCCGACGACGACACTCGCGCCGTACGCCACTGGGACGAGCCAGGCCGGTGCCCACACCAAGCCCACCAGGACCGCCGTCGTCGTTCCGAGCACCATCGCCGGCGGCGCCAGGTATCGCAGGTTGATCGTGCCCTCGTGGTGGCGAGACACGACCCGCCGCCACCGGCCGTACTGGAAGTACTGCTTGGCCAGCGCCCTGACCGAGCCACGAGGTCGGTAGGTGACGCGCAGGTCGGGCGTGAACCAGACCCGCCCACCGCTCTCGCGGATCCGGTGGTTCATCTCCCAGTCCTGGGCCCTCGCAAAATGGATGTCGTAGCCACCGACACGCTCGAGCGCGTCGCGGCGGAACACCCCCAGATACACCGTCTCGGCGTCCCCCGCCTCACCGCCGACGTGGAAGGCGGAGTTACCGACACCAAGGCGGCTACGCATGGCGCTGGCCACCGCGCGACCGAAGTCATCAGCGCCCTGTGCGTCCATGATGCCGCCCACGTTGTCGGCGCCGACCCGCAACAGCTCACGCACAGCGACCGTCACATAGTCACTCGGGATCTCTGCGTGACCGTCGACCCGGACCACGATCTCTCCCGTCGAAGCCCCGATAGCCGCGTTGAGTGCCTCGGGCGTTCTGCCGGACGGGTTGGGCACGGTACGGACCCGAGCATCGTGGGCGACCAGGTCAGCGGCCACCTCGGCCGTGCGGTCGGTGGAGGGCCCGATCGCGAGGACGATCTCAAGGTGACCGCGATAGTCCTGCCCCAGGATCATCCGCACCGCCTCACGCAGGTGCCGCTCCTCGTTAAGGACCGGCACGATGACGCTGACGGCAGGTAGTGCGACAGGGTCGACGGATTCGCTCATGGTCACCGCATCATTGCGTAGATCCACGGGCTTGGTCCTGCGGCACCCCGTGGTGATCGCAAAATCAGCTCTCCGTCGCCATGGCCGTGGCCGCTGCCGACCAGCCGCCAGCCGACGCGGCTGCGCCGCACGGGATCAGCGCTTGAGCAGCTGGCGGGCCATGACGATGCGCTGTACCTGGTTGGTGCCCTCGTAGATCTGGGTGATCTTCGCGTCGCGCATCATCCGCTCGAGGGGGAAGTCCCGGGTGTAGCCGGCCCCCCCCAGCAGCTGTACGGCATCCGTCGTGATCTTCATGGCGACGTCGGACGCGTAGCACTTGGCCGCGGCCCCGAAGAAGGTCAGGTCGTGGTCGTTGCGCTCCGACTTCGCGGCCGCTACGTAGACGAGCTGTCGGGCGGCCTCGAGCTCCATCGCCATGTCGGCGAGCATGAACTGGATGCCCTGGAAGTCGGCCACCACCGAGCCGAACTGCCTGCGCTCCCGCACGTACGAGAGGGCCTGGTCGAGAGCCCCCTGGGCGATGCCGACCGCCTGCGCGCCGATGGTGACGCGGGTGTGGTCGAGCGTGCGAAGCGCGATCTTGAGACCGTCGCCCTCGGCGCCTACGAGGCGGTCACCGGGCAGACGCACGTTCTCGAAGAACAGCTCGAGGGTGGGGGAACCCTTGATGCCGAGCTTGCGCTCCTTCTCGCCGAAGGTGAAACCCGCGTCGCTCTTCTCGACGACGAAGGCGCTGACGTTGCTGCCGCGCTGTCCGTCGGGGTCGGTCACGGCGAGCACGGTGTAGAACTCGGAGACGCCGGCGTTGGTGATCCACGACTTCTGGCCGGTCAGCACCCAGTCGTCGCCGTCGCGGCGGGCTCGACACTTCATCGCCGCCGTGTCGGAGCCCGCCTCACGCTCGGAGAGGCCGTAGGAGAACGTCGACTCGCCGCGGGCGAGCGGTGGCAGGTACTTTGCCTTGATCTGCTCTGACCCGGCCAGGATGAGCGGCATCGAGCCGAGCTTGTTGACCGCGGGGATCAACGAGCTGCTCGCGCAGACCCGGGCCACCTCCTCGATGACGATGCAGGTCGCGAGGGCATCGGCCCCGACACCGTCATACTCCTCCGCCACGTGCGGGGCAAAGAAGTCGGAGGCCACGAGCGCGTCGTGCGCCTCCTGCGGGTAACGGGCCTCCTCGTCGACGGCGGCCGCGTACGGGGCGATCTTGTCTTCGGAGACCGCCCGGACCGCCTCGCGCAGGGCCTCATGGTCCTCGTTGATCCGGAACAGGTCGAAGTCGGTATTCGTGCTCACGCGACGACTCTACTCGCTAGTAGCCATTAGTAGGACGTCCTCGTGATCCCCGCCACGATGCTGCTTCGGGCGACCGGCACCAGAGAGGGCCCATTCGAAACAATCCGCATTCCGTTCCCTCCACAGCGTCCAGCATGAGAACACTGGTTCCCACTCTGTGGACAGGTCGAACTAGTCTGTGAGCAGGTCATGAGCGTCAGCGACAAGCCCCGGCTCGCTGGCCGGCAACCCTCCAACCGCGGTGGGGTGCCCCGGGTGAGGACCTGGCCCGTCGGCGCCGCCGACGGGCAAGCGCGGAGAGTCATCTCCCGCACCGACCAGAAGTCGGCGCGCCGGGTTCGCTCGGTGCCCGACCTGCCGACGAAGCAGATGAGGAACCCACCATGAGCGACTCCCCCACCTGGTCCTTCGAGACGCGCCAGGTCCACGCCGGGCAGGAGCAGGCCGACTCCGCGACCGGGGCCCGGGCGCTGCCCATCTACCAGACGACGTCGTTCGTCTTCAACGACACCGACCACGCGAAGAACCTCTTCGCGCTCTCGGAGATGGGCAACATCTACACCCGCATCATGAACCCGACGCAGGATGCCGTCGAGAAGCGTGTCGCGTCGCTCGAGGGCGGGGTCGGCGCCCTGCTCGTCAGCTCGGGCATGTCGGCCACCTTCCTGGCCATCATCAACATCGCCCAGGCCGGCGACCACGTCGTGGCAAGCCCGGCCCTCTATGGCGGTACGTACAACCTCTTCCAGAACACCCTGCCCAAGCTCGGCATCGAGGTGAGCTTCGTCGACACACCGGCCGAGGCCGAGTCGTGGCGGGCCGCCGCCCGCCCCAACACCAAGCTGTTCTTCGGTGAGAGCATCGCCAAC
Organism: Actinomycetales bacterium; assembly: GCA_038235595.1. Lineage (GTDB taxonomy): Bacteria > Actinomycetota > Actinomycetes > Actinomycetales > Dermatophilaceae > DSM-29435. The sequence continues at coordinate 21,769 of JBBSTU010000032.1, forward strand.
CCGAAGTCCGACGTCCTCGACATCGAAGCGGTCGCGGCGGTCGCCCACGAGGTGGGGGTGCCCCTCATCGTCGACAACACGGTCGCGACGCCGTTCCTGCTCCGACCGTTCGAGCACGGCGCCGACATCGTTGTGCACGCAGCGACCAAGTACCTTGGCGGCCACGGCAACTCGATCGCCGGGGTCATCGTCGACTCGGGCCGCTTCGACTTCGGGGCCGACCCGGAGCGTTTCCCCGGGTTCAACGAGCCCGACCCGAGCTATCACGGCCTCGTCTACGCACGGGACCTCGGCAAGGACGGCGCGTTCGGCGTGAACCTGTCGTTCATCCTCAAGGCCCGGGTGCAGCTGTTGCGCGACCTCGGCCCTGCCATCTCCCCGTTCAACGCCTTCCTCATCGGCCAGGGCATCGAGACGCTCAGCCTACGGGTCGAGCGCCACCTCGAGAACGCCCACGCGGTCGCTGCGTTCCTGCAGGGGCACGACCAGGTCGAGCGGGTCGTCTGGGCGTCGCTGCCCGGTGACCCCAGCTACGACCTGGCCCAGAAGTACGTGCCGCGCGGCGCCGGGGCCGTGCTCTCCTTCGAGATCGTGGGCGGTCTCGAGGCCGGCAAGAAGTTCGTCGAGGGGCTGACGCTGCACAGCCACGTGGCCAACATCGGTGATGTGCGCTCGCTTGTGATCCACCCAGCGTCGACCACACACTCCCAGGGCCCGGATGCCGACCGGCTTGCCGCCGGAGTGACGCCGGGGCTGGTGCGGCTCTCGGTGGGCATCGAGCACATCGACGACATCGTCGCCGACCTCGAGCAGGGTTTCGCGGCCGCCAAGGCCTGACACCTCGCCCACCCCACCGTCGACAACACCGTCGACAACACGGTCGACAACACGGTCGAGAGGACGTTTCGCCCGGCCCGAAACGTCCTCTCGACGTCTTCGGCCGACCTCATGACGGCTGACCCGACGCCCCCTGCGGGCCTCACTCGCTCCTCGTCAGCCGCCTCACTACGGCTGACCCAACGCCCCCTGCGGGCCTCGCTCGTTCCTCGCTCGTGTCCTCGCGGCCTACGTCAGCCGCCTCACTACGGCTGACCCAACGCCCCCTGCGGGCCTCGCTCGTTCCTCGCTCGTGTCCTCGCGGCCTACGTCAGCCGAGCACCTCGTCGACGTAGCACCAGCGCCAGCCCTCCCCCGGCTCGAACGAGCGCATCACCGGGTGGTGGCTGCTGTCGAAGTGTTTCTGCGCGTGCAGCCCTTCCGAGGAGTCGCAGCAGCCGACCTGCCCGCACGTCAGGCAGAGCCGAAGGTGCACCCAGGCCAGGCCCTCCGCCAGACAGCCCTCACAGCCCTCGGGCGTGTTGGGCGAAACGAAGCCCGGTGCTGCGCTCAGATGCTCGCACTCCTCTTCGACGGTCTCGGTGGGCAGCAGGTCGTCCTCTCCCAGCCGGTTCGCCTCGTACTCGATGCGCTCGAGCACCATCTCCTCCACGTCGAGAGCGTTGAGCACGACCCGAAGCACCTCGTGCTCGGCCCGTCCCTCGTCACGCACCTTCAGCACGACCTCCCGCTCCGCGTCGAGCATCTCGAGACGGCCGCGTCGGTACTGGTCGCTCGGGGTCTCGTTGCCACCCTCGTTCGACCCGAGCCGCTCCCACATCTGGTTGACCCGGTCAGCGGAGCGGGTGCGCAACAGCTCGACGGTCGACTCGGCGAGCCCCTCCTCGCCGGCCAGCTGCTCGAGCCGTTCGAGCCCGGCCCGCGACGCCAGCTGCATGACGGATGCCGCCTGTAGGGCGTCCTCGCGGGCGTCGGGTCCGCGCACGCCCAGCCGTCTCGCCAGCCACGGCAGGGTGGTGCCCTGGATGAGCAGGGTGCCGACGGTCACGGTCACCGCGATGAGCACGAGCACGTCGCGCTCGTCGGTGTCGACCGGCAGCAACAGTGCTCCCGCGAGCGTCACCACGCCCCGCATGCCCGCCCACGACACGACAGCCTGGTAGGTCCACGGCTTCTTGCTCTCCTTGCGCAGCACGGTCGTCCTGATCCAGCGGTAGGGAAAGACCCACAGCGGCCGCAGCACCAGCACGACCACGAGCGTGCCGCCTGCCGCGAGCATGATGGTGCCGACGCCGAGCTGGGAGGCCCGCACCCGGTCGATGACGTAGAACACCTGCAGGCCGATGAGCAGAAACACCGAGTTCTCGAGCAGGAACTGGATCGAGCTCCAGTTGATGCGTTCGCTGAGCCGCGACGCACCGGGCTGGTACCGCGGCGACCGGTGGCCCAGCACCAGGCCGGCGGTGACCACGGCGATGACCCCCGACGACCCGACCTGCTCGGCCGGCACGTAGGCGGCAAACGGGATCATGAACGAGATCACCGTGTCGAAGGTCGGGTCACTGCTCAGCTTTCGACGTACGACCTCGACGATCCGCGCGAGCAGATAGCCGATGGCCGCCCCGCCGACCAGGGCCCAGCCGAAGTCGAGTGCCACCTCGCCCACCGTGACGTGGGAGGCGGCCGCCCCGGCCAGGCCGGCCACGGCCAGAGCCGTGCGCAACGACACCAGCGCCGTCGCGTCGTTGAGCAGCGACTCCCCCTCGAGGATCGTCGTGAGCCGGCGCGGCAGCCCGATGGCGCGACCGATCGCCGTGGCCGCCACGGCATCCGGTGGCCCCACGATGGCACCGACGGCGAAGGCCACGGCGAACGGGATGCCGAGCAGCGTCCAGAGGAAGAGGCCCACCCCCAGCGCGGTGAACAGCACGAGACCGACCGACAGGCTGAGGATGGCGCCCCGGTTGGTGCGGAAGTCGACGAGCGAGGTCGAGATGGCAGCGGCGTAGAGCAAGGGAGGCAGCAGGCCGTAGAGCACGAGCTCGGGGCTCAGGGCGACCTCGGGAACGAAGGGGAGGTACGAGCCGGCGATGCCGACAACGATGAGCACGAGCGGGGCGGGTAGCCCGAGACGGCCGGCCAGCCACGACCCGACGAGAACGGTCGCAGCGACGGCGAGCAGCACGACGGCAATCTCCACCTGCCCATCCTGCCGTACGCGAGGTGAGCGTCGCGGTCGCGCCCGCGACACCGGCCCGGTGCAGGCGCCAATGGCTCAGTGTTGCGGGCTGGCCGGTTCGAGGGATGCCGCTGCCTCCGCCAGCGCCCCTCCCACCCGAGCGATGTTGGCGGGCTCGAGCACGTGCGGGGCGCGGGGCGGGTCGATCACGACACCCTCCCACGAGTGCCGCACGTAGTCGTGCACGAACCACTCCTCGATGGCGACCCGGTCGGCCCGCAGCGACTCCCAGCCGCGGTCGGCCACGAACGCGGTGAGGTCGTCGGGCACCGAGAGGTGGGCGACGTTCGCGAGGCTGCTCCACGGCATCCGCGCGCCGGTGACGACGGGCAGCCCTGCCAGCCCCGCCTCCAGACCGACGGTGCCGGTGGCGGTAACGGTGAACACGGCGTGCTGCATCAGCTCGCGGGAGTCGGAGTGCGGGTCGATCGCGGCGATGTTGGGGTGCGCGTCGAAGGGCGGCCAGTAGTCGGGGTCGCGGCGCCAGATGAAGTTCGCGTGCTCCTTGACGGCGACCGAGATGTCTAACGGAGCGAGCGCGTCGGCGAGCACCCTTGCGGTGTAGGCCTGGTCACGCCATTCCTGGCCCATCACGTCGGCGCTCGACTCGGGTTGCACGTGCAGCGGCAGGAAGACGTATCGCTCGGGCAGCGGGTCCCAGCGACGCTCGCGGTACTCGCGGAGGTTGAGGCGGGCCTTCGCCGGGTTGAGCCACGGGAGGCGCGCATAGTCGGAGGGCTTCGGCAGCTGCAGGTTGGCTCCCCGGTCGGCCACGAACTCCTTCACCCGGTCGGTGGCCAGCCGGAGGATCTCGGAGCCCGACTCGACCTTGAGGTTGTGTTCGTAGCCCGGCGGGCGGCCACTCGGCGCGGCGCGGCGCGCCTCGAGGAAGGCCTCACCGGCGATGACTGCCGCGGGGTCCTCGACCTGCCGCTGCCAGTGGGTGATGCCCTTCGGAGCCCCGAACAGGCCGAAGCGGTCGGCCGGTAGGCGCAGCCCCCGCGGCCAGGTCGCGAGACCGCCGTGGTGGGTGACGAGGCCGGCGGTGAGCAGCTCGGAGGTCACCGTGAACTCGACAAGGGCGAGCACCGGGCCACGACCGGCCACGGCGGCCTCGATCTCCTCGGCCGCCAGGTTGAGAAAGTTCATCGCCGTGTCGACCCGGTTGCGGCGCAGGGCCCGCTCCGACACGAGCAGGTCGACGATGTCGAGGCCGACCCCGTCGCAGGCCCGCTTGAGGGCGGCGTGGGGCGCCAGCCCACTGACCGCGTTGGCCTTACGGGCAGCGACATACGGCAGCCTGACGACCGTAGCGTGGGGCGCGTGCTTGCGCACCCACGACAGGTTGGCGTCGGTGCGGGCAATAAGCACCATGTCACGGGTCGCGAACCCGGCCTCGACGAGCGCCGGCACGAGCAGGTCGTCGAACCCGAGGCCCAGGTGCAGCAGGGGGGTCACCACGGTCGTTCTCCTGGTGGTCGCACGGCGGACGGGGTGCTCGAAGCGGGCCTCTCGATCC
>JBBSTU010000033.1:0-24922 GCA_038235595.1 Actinomycetales bacterium
CCGGGCGACTCGGTGACCGTGTGCGACACCGAGCTGGGCCGCATCGGCATGATGATCTGCTTCGACGGCGACTACCCCGAGGTGGCCCGGATCCAGGCGGTACAGGGAGCCGAGGTGATCTGCCGGCCGTCGGCCCTGCTGCGGTCGGCCGACATCTGGGACCTCACCTCTCGCGCCCGCGCCTACGACAACCACGTCTACGTCATCGGCGCCAACGCCACCGGAACCGACCCCGCCGGTGTGCTCTACTTCGGCAACTCGCACATCGTCACGCCGACCGGTCACGTCGTGGCCAGAGCCGCTACGCACGAGGGCTGGGTCTCGGCCCGGCTCGACCCGGCGCAGGCCTTGGCGTCCCTGACCCCCGGGTCCAGCGTCGGACAGGCCTTCGACCACCTGCGCGACCGCAACCTGAATCTCATCCGCAACCACCGCGACGACCTCGAACGGCCCGCGCAGACGTCCTTCCCGCACGCCCCCATCCATCGCGGCGAAGCCGGCTGATCATCGTCATCGGGATCGTGACGAGAACGTGGTTCCCGGTGTTCTACGGCGCGATGCTTCTGGTGCAGTGGCTCTGGGTGGTTCCCCGTTGGCGCGAGCGCGGGCCCGGCGACGGGCCACCCGATCCCACCCGAGACGGTGGCAACCTCGTTCAGGAGCCTGGCCCGATGCCCCGGGCGTTGGCACGCTGGCGATCCCGGCTGCGCCACGGCGCCGCACCTCGAAGGGAGACGCGACACCGCGCCGGCGAGGAGGTGAAGGTGCCCGTGCTGTGGCTCGACCTTTTCGGGCGAGAGCTGAGCGAGGTGCCGGAGCTGACGTCGGGTCAGTTCACCGTCTGCGTTCGAGGGGACGAGCTGCGCAGGCACAGTGGGCAGCCCTTGGTTCTCGGGGGCTTTCACGACTTCTGGTCGAACTGCCTGCGCCAGGCTACGGCCGGCACCTTGCCGACCGTAACTGACGACGAGGACATCGCCCTGGCGGCCGAAATGCCCTTTCCGAGGGGGGCCAGGGCCGCGATTGTCATGACAAGGAGCGACTGGGACCTGGTGCGACACGCCCACGCCTGCCGCGACGGTGAGGGGTAGGTCGCCGGCGTCGCGCCACGGTGACGTACTGTGCGTTCACTGCCGTACGAGATGAGGGACCCGATGAGCGACGTTGACCAGACCACCCGCGCTCTCGGCGGTCCGGATGCCGCTCGGCCCGCGAAACTCCCCGCCACCTCCCGGACCGGGCTGCCACCCGACCTGCCCCCGGGCCTGCCCCTCGGTGCCGAGGTGCCACCCCTGGTGCCTGATTACGATCTCGACGCAGACTCCGTCCCGCCTCGACGCACCGCTGCACCGCTGCGTTTGGCGGCCGCAGTGACAGCCGTGGCGGTGCTCGGTGCCCTCGTCATCGGGGTGTCGGGCCGGTCTGCCATCGGTGAGACACCGCCCCAGCGGCCCGGGGTGGGCGAGCAGGTCGTCGCGGCCGAGCGAGCCCAGGCGAACGTTCCGTCCGGCGGCCAGGGCCAGGCCGGCGCCCCCGACTCCCTCACCACCATCGCCGTCGAGCTCGACGGGTCGGGCGAGGCCGAGCTCGTCGTGGGCACCGCCTTCGGGGTCGAGACGCTGCAGGTCTCGTTGCCGTACCGGGGCAACCTGGCGGCGTCGAGTGACTCGGCCGCGGCCACCCAGACCGTTCAGGTGACAGCGACGGCGCGCACCCCGGGCTCCCAGCTGCGCTGTCGGCTGCTCGTGGGCAACCGCTTGATGAGGACGGCCAGCGCACCCGGCCGGGTCGACTGCAGTATTCGAGGAACGTGACCGGCGAGGGTTGACCGAGCCACCCGCGCGGGTTGGCAGGTTGTGCCAGCGCCCTCGTCGAGGGAGCACGGGTTGAATCGGGTCATGACCGCTTCGGCTCCACCGCCAGGGTGACTGCGGTGCGCCGTATCCGTATCGGTATCGACACCGGCGGCACCTTCACCGACGTCGTGGCGCTCGACGAGGACTCCGGCGCGCTGGTGACCACCAAGACCCCGTCGACGTCGGGCAACCCCGCCGACGGCTTCATGACGGGGGTGCACAAGGTGCTGGCCATGATGGGCGCCGTCAGCAACGACATCAGCTCCGTGTCACACGGCACGACGGTAGCGACGAACCAGCTTCTCGAGGGCAAGGTCGGGTCGCTGGGTTTCATCACGACGGAGGGGTACGAGTTCATCCTCGAGATCGCCCGTCAGTCGGTGCCAGACGGCTACGGCAACTCCTACTTCTGGGTCAAGCCGCCCCGCATCGTTGCGGCCGACCACGTCAGAACCGTGGGCGGCCGTCTTGACTTCGAGGGCCACGAGATCCGCCCGTTCCAAGAGGCCGATGCGGTGGCCGCGGCGCGGTGGTTCCGTGACCGCGCCATCACGACGATCGGCGTCTGCCTGCTGCACTCCTACGCCGACGACCGGCACGAGATCGCGATGCGCGAGGTGCTACGCCGCGAGCACCCCGAGGCGGTCGTGTCGATCAGCTCCGAGGTGCTGCGCGAGTACCGCGAGTACGAACGCTCCATGACGACGCTGCTCGACGCCGCGGTCAAGCCCACCGTGTCACGCTACGTCGCCACGATCGCCGAGCGGCTCCGTGCCATGTCGACCGACGACCGTGATGTCACCGCCCACCGACGGGCCACGGACGCCAGACCCGGTGGGTCGTTCCACATCATGAAGTCCAATGGCGGCGTGCTGTCGGCCGACGAGGTCGTGCACCAGCCGATCACCACCGTGCTGTCCGGTCCGGCGGCGGGGGCTCTCGGCGCCGGCCTCATCTCCAGCCGGGCGGGGTTCGACCGGGTGCTGACCTGTGACGGAGGTGGCACCTCGACCGACGTTTCCGTCGTCATCGGGGGTGAACCGAGCTTGACGACCGAGGGGTCGATCGGGGCCTACCCCAGCAAGATCCCGATGGTCGACGTCGTCACCGTCGGCGCCGGCGGCGGGTCGATAGCGTGGGTCACTCCCCAGGGTTCGCTCAAGGTCGGCCCACAGTCGGCCGGAGCCGAGCCGGGACCACTTTGCTACGGCAAGGGTGGAGGCGACCCGACGATCACCGATGCCCACCTGGTGCTCGGCCGCATCCCGGCGCACCTGCTCGGCGGCGAGATCCCGCTCGACGTCGAGGCGGCGCGGAACGGCCTCCAGCACCTCGCCGACCGCCTCGGGCTCGAGACCCCGCACTGTGCCGCCGGCATCCTCGAGATCTCCGCCTGGAACCAGGCCAACGCGCTACGCCAGGTCAGTGTCAAACGCGGGCTCGACGTGCGCGACTTCATGCTCACCACGTTCGGCGGCTCCGGCTCGCTGCTCGCCTGCCGGCTGGTCGACATCCTCAGCCTGGCTGGGGTGCTCGTACCGCTCGACCCCGGCAACGTGTCGGCTTTCGGGCTGCTCACCGTCGACGTCAAGAGCGACTACGTGCAGACTTCGGTCGTCCGTCACCACGCGCTCGACCACGCGATGGTGCAGAGGTCGTTCGATGCGCTCACCGCAAAGGCCGCGAGAGCCCTTGACGCTGAAGGGTTCCCGCGCAATGCCCAGCGGTACGTGCGAACTGCCGACCTACGCTACTTCGGTCAGGCCTTCGAGGTTCCGGTCGCGGCCCCCGACGGCGCCGTCGACGCCGCGTTTGCCGACGCCGTCGCCACGCGCTTCCACGACGAGCATCGCGCCCTCTACGGCTACGACTTCCGCTCCGACCCCACGCAACAGGTCGAGTGGGTCAACCTTCGCGTCTCCGGAGTCGGGCCCATCAGCCGGCCCGAGCCGCAACCACTCGACCGAGCCGACTCCGACAACAGCGGGGCCGTGCGTGAGCGCGCCCACCGCAGTGTCCGGCCGGTCTGTTTCGACGCCGACGCCGGCTACGTCGACGCCGACGTGTGGTGGCGTCCAGCCTTGCTGTTCGAAGACACGATCGTGGGCCCGGCCGTCATCGAGGAGTTCGGTGCGACCGTGCCGGTGCACCCGGGCTTCGTGGTGCGAGTAGGCCGGCTCGGAGACCTTGTCATCACGAAGGAGGCCGGCTGTGGAGCCGCTGTCTGAGCCCGGAGGAACCCCGGTCAACCGGGCGGGGCTGCCCACCGCCTACGAGCACGGCCATCGGCTCACCCCCGAGGGCGCCGTGGTCGACCCCATCCTCGTCGAGATCGTCGAGGGCACTCTGGCGAGTGTCGAGCTGGAGGTGGAGACCGCGATCGGCCGCACGTCGCGGTCACCGATGATCCGTGACGCCCACGACTTCCGGGCCGGCATCCACGACCGACAGCTGCGCAAGCTGACCGGGCGCTCCTACAGTGCGCTCGTCCATCCGGTCGCACGTGACTTCCCCCTGGCCGAGATGGCCGAGGGCGACGTCTTCTTCCACAACGACGTCTACGAGTCCGAGGGCGGTATCGGTCACCTGCCTGACCTTTGCGTCACGGTTCCCGTTTTCTGCGACGGCGAGGTCGTCGCCTTCGTACAGGCCTTCGGGCACCACGACGACATCGGCGGCGCCGTGCCCGGGTCGATGCCGAGCCACGCCCGGTCGGTCTACGAGGAGGGGCTCATGGTTCCGCCGATCAGGCTGTGGGACAGAGGGGTTCCCAACCGTGCCGCCCTGCGGATCATGACCCGGAACAGTCGGATGCCGGACAGCCTCGCGGCCGATCTCGATGCCGAATGCTCGGCCTGCCTGATGGGAGCGCGCCGGTTGGCCGAGCTCTTCGCACGCTACGGTCGAACCGCGGTAGAGACCGCGTTCGACGAGATTCTCGACCGAACGACCGAGACCTACCGCCGCGAGATCCTGTCGAAGATCCCCGACGGCACGTACGTCTGGGAGGACTACGCCGAGCACGACGGCGTTGACGAGCCGCGGCTGCACACCCAGCGGATCACCCTGACCAAGACCTCTACCGGCGGCCCGGGCCACCCCGACCGCTATCCCGGCGGCGGGCCGAGGATCATCATCGACTTCACCGGTACGTCACCGCAGGCCAAGGGCCCGATCAACCACTGTGGTGACTACATCGGTGGCAACTTCCTCAAGAAGTGGCTGGCGCCGATCCTGCGCAACCTCGCCGATTCGCCGGAGCGGATGGCCGAGCTCGACGTCAACGAGGGCGTCGTTCCGCTCATCGAGATGCGGTTCCCGGAGAAGGGCACGTTGCTCACCCCGATCTACCCCGCGCCCACCAACGCGCGCACCTTCGTCATCCTGCGGCTGCTGGGGGTGCTGGCGGGCGTCGTCGCCAAGGCGGTCGACGGTCAGATGCCGGCCGACCAGGAGACGATCCGTTACACCGGTGTCTACGGCCAGGACCGCGACGGCCACGACTACCTCATGCGGGAGGTGCTGGGTGGCGGCTCCGGGGGGCGCCCCTACGCCGATGGCGAGGACACCATCCACGTGGTGCCCGACAGTCGCAACCTGCCGACGGAGTTCACCGAAAGCCGGTTCCCCTTCATCGTCGAGCGGCTCGGCCTCGCCGTCGACTCTGGAGGCCCCGGTCGCCACCGTGGCGGGCTCGGCTACGAGAAGCACATCCGCATGCTGCGTGACGCCCACTTCATGTCGATCGCCGACCGGTCGATCCTCGCCTGCTGGGGGGTCAGGGGCGGTCGGGCCGGTCGCTCCTTCGAGGTGACGATCGATCCCGGGGGCCGCCACGAGCGCGTCGTCGACGCCCTGGCCGATGCGGAACCGGTGCCGGCCGGTCAGGTCATCCGCATTCGCACGACGGGTGGTGGCGGCTGGGGTGACCCGCTCGACCGACCCTGCGAGGAGGTCGAGCGCGACCTCCACTGGGGCAAGGTCAGTGCCGCCGGGGCCCGTCGCGACTACGGTGTCGTCACCTCTGGCGACGGCGACCTCCTCGCCGTCGACCGCGCCGCCTCCGATGAGCTTCGAGCGGGGCTTCGAGCCGCCCGACCAGAGCACCAGCCCTTCTTCGACCGCGGGCCCGGCTACACCAGGCTGTCGGGCGGACGGCAGGCGGCCGAGGTCGACTGGCTGTGAACGGCATCCGCTACACGACCCACGCTGACGTGCGCCGACCACCAGGCCGGCTCGGGCCGGTCGTGACCAGGCCGACTCCACGCGGCACTGTCTATGCTCGCGCCATGACCAGCGAGTCCGCACCCGGGCCACGATGGTGAGCCCGACGTGAGAGTGGTGGTGGCGCTCGGCGGCAACGCCATGATCGGGCCCGACGGCAGTGCGACCCCGATGGCCCAACGTCACGCCATCGCGGCCGCAATGGCCCCGGTCGCCGACCTCGTCGCGGCGGGCCACGAGGTCGTGCTCACCCACGGCAACGGCCCCCAGGTGGGCAACATCCTCGTCAAGAACGAGCTCGCGGCGAGCGTCGTGCCGCCGGTTCCGCTCGACTGGTGTGGAGCCCAGACCCAGGCCACGATCGGCTTCACGATGCTCGACACCCTGGAGGCCGCGCTCACCGAACGCGGGTTGACGACACCGGTGGCCGCGATCGTGACCCGCACCCTTGTCGACGCCGACGACGCCGGCTTCACCCACCCGACGAAACCGATCGGGCGCTACCTGCCCTGCGAGCAGGCCCAGACCCTCATCGAGCACGGCGAGCGGTGGGAGAACCGCGGTGAACGTGGCTGGCGCCGCGTGGTCGCCTCCCCTGAGCCGGTCGAGGTGCTCGAGACGCACACGCTGCTCACCCTGCTCACCGCGGGCTACGTCGTGGTCGCGGCCGGCGGTGGCGGCATTCCCGTGCTCCGCTCGGCGAACGGTCAGCTGCATGGCGTCGAGGCCGTCATCGACAAGGACCTCACGGCCGCCCTGCTGGCGAGGGCAGTCGCGGCCGAGGTGCTGGTGATCGCCACCGACGTTCCGAACGCGGTTCTCGGCTGGGGCACCCCGAGGGCCTCGCCGATCGGGCGGGTCAGCCTCGAACAAGCGCAGGCCTATACCGCCCAGGGCGAGTTCGCGTCGGGGTCGATGGGCCCCAAGGTCGAGGCGGCGATGCGCTTCGTTCGCGCCGGCGGGTCGAGGTCGGTGATCACCTCCCTCGACCAGATCGCCGCAGCCATCGACGGCGAGGTCGGAACGATCATCGAAAGACGTTCTGCGCCTGCACAGCTCATTCCGACAGCGCTCCAAACCCCTACCCCCGAAAGGTGATCCCGTGCCTGAAGCCATCGAGGTCCGCAAGGTTGTGCTCGACTCCGTCAGCGATGCGTCCGGGCTGGCCCGGCTCATCGACGACGGGGTGATGGACGCCTCCCGCGTCGTCGCGGTCATCGGCAAGACCGAGGGCAACGGCGGTGTCAACGACTACACCCGGATCATCGCCGACCGCGCTTTCCGGGAGGTGTTGATCGCCAAGGGCGCCCCGGCCGAGCAGGTCAGACAGGTGCCGATCGTCTGGTCAGGCGGCACCGACGGGGTGATCAGCCCGCACGCCACGATCTTCGCCACCGTGCCCGCCGAGCGAGCCGAGCAGAGCGACGAGCCCCGGCTGACCGTCGGCTTCGCCATGAGCGAGCCCCTCCTGCCTGAGGAGATCGGCTATGTGGCCATGGTCACGAAGGTGGCGGATGCCGTGCGGGTGGCGATGGAGCGGGCCGGCATCACCGACCCCGCCGATGTGCACTACGTGCAGACCAAGACCCCGCTGCTCACCATCCACACGATCCGCGAGGCGAAGGCGCGCGGCCACCAGGTCTGGACCGAGCACACCCACGAGTCGATGGACCTCTCCAACGGCACCACCGGGCTCGGCGTCGCCGTCGCGCTCGGCGAGATCGAGATGCCCACCGATGCCGACGTCATGCACGACCGGTCACTGTTCTCGTCGGTCGCCTCGTGCAGCTCGGGAGTCGAGCTCGACCAGGCCCAGGTGGTCGTGGTCGGCAACGCCCGGGGCATCGGGGGGCGCTACCGCATCGGTCACTCCGTGATGCGCGATGCCCTCGACGCCGACGGCATCTGGGACGCGATCCGCGATGCCGGTCTTGAGCTGCCCGAGCGCGCGCACCCGAGCGACATCGCGGGCCGGTTGGTCAACGTGTTCCTCAAGTGCGAGGTGAGCGCCGACGGGCAGGTGCACGGTCGGCGCAACGCCATGCTCGATGACTCCGACGTGCACTGGCACCGCCAGATCAAGGCGTGCGTCGGCGGCGTCACGGCCGCCGTGACGGGTGACCCGGCCTGTTTCGTGTCGGTCTCGGCCGCGCACCAGGGGCCAGACGGCGGCGGCCCGGTGGCGGCCATCGCCGACCTCGGCCAGGGCGAACCGACCGGCTACACCTGGCGTCGTTGAGCGTCGGTTCAACCAGGTAGCATGTGACGCATGGTACCCGGCGACGAACGCATCCTGACGCACCTGCGCCGTGGTGCGGTCGAGTACTGCGTGCTCGCCATGATCGCTCACGCCCCCGCCTACGGTCTCGACATCGCTCGCCGCCTCACGCGTGACGGCATCCTGATGTCGGGTGAGGGCACCCTCTACCCGCTGCTCTCGCGGCTACGCTCCGCGGGCCATGTCGAGACCACCTGGCGTGAGTCGACCGAGGGCCCGCCGCGCCGGTACTACGCCATCACCCCCGCCGGACGAACATCGCTCGAAGCCTTTCGTGCCGTCTGGATGCCGTTTCGTGAAGCCGTCGACGACGCTGTCGCCGCCGACCCCAAGAGGAGTCAGCCATGAACACGACCCACCCCCTGGTCGGCATATATCTCGAGCGCCTCGACCGGCTGCTCGTCCGCGCTCCGAGCGAGACGCAGGCCGAAGTCATGGCCGGTATCCGTGAGCACCTCACCGCCTGCCTGCCCGTCGATGCCAGCCCTGATCAGGTGCGCTCGGTGCTGCGCGAGCTCGGCACCCCCGAGCAGATCGCCGACGAGGCGTATGCCGCTGTGCCCGACCAAGCGTCGGCACCAGGCAGTCCCCGCCTGATGGAGCGCGCGTGGGTGCCGGTGATCGTCATGTTCGTCTCGCTGCTGTGGCTCGTCGCGCCCGCCGTGATCGTCGTCGGGTCAAGCGGCAGCTCGGCCCTGGCCCTGCACCCCATCGAGCTGCTCACGTTGTTGTTCGTGCCGCCGGCCTGGCCGGTCGTGGCGATCTTGGTGGGCATCTCACGGCTCTGGGTCCCCAGGGAGAAGGTGGCGATGACTGCCACTCTTCCCATCCTGGCGGTGTGGCTGATGCTGCTCAGCCCACTGCCCAACGCCCTGAGAACCGTGGGGAGCCTGCTCGGGGTGTTGGTCGCGGCCTGGCTCGTGGTGCGGGCCGGCCGCAAGGGACTGGCCCGCGCCCGCTGACCCAGACCCTCCTCATCGTCCAGGGGTCAGTGGCTGCTCGCGACCGGTGTCGGCTTGAGCGCCTCGTCGGCGCGGTCGGGCACGGGCACCGAAGGACGGCGGGCGCGTTGCTCGTGAACGGCCAGCCCCACCACCGACAGGAGCACCACGACCAGCCCCAGCCATTGCGAGCCGGCCAGGGTGGCGCCGAGGGCGGTGACCCCGACGACCGCTGCGGTCAGCGGGAAGGCCAGCTCGGCGAGCGTGGCGCGGGAGGCGGGCGTGCGCCCCAGAGCCCGGTAGTAGAGCAGCAGTGCGAGCAGACCGGGCACCACCGCCAGCAGCAACAGGTTCGGCGCCGCGTCGAGACCGATCGCGAGCGAGGTGCGGGTCACGCCGCTGAGGGCCAGCAGGGTCAGCAGCCCGACTCCGAACCGCAACGCCGTGATGTCGGCGAACCGCAGCTCGGCGCTGGCCGCCCGCCCGAGCACGGTGCCGGCCGCCCAGAGGGCCGCAGCCCCGACTGCGAGCAGTGCCGCCTGGGCATTGGACACGCTGACGCCCAGCGGGTCGGGGAACGCGAGCAGCCAGGCCCCGACGAGCGCGGGAACGGCGAACAACGCGTACCGTGCGCTCAGTCGCTCGCCGAGCAGCAGTGCCGCCAGCGCCACTGCGATGAGCGGCTGCAGCTTCTGGAGCACCTGCGGAGTGATCGGGTCACCCAGGCGGAAGGCGGCGGTGAACAGGGTCGTGGCGATCGCGGAGCTGCCTGCGCCGATCACGAGCACGCTGACCTTGGTGCGGGTGCTCGAGGCGAGCAGACGTCGCACGGCCGGCACCAGCCAGGGGCTGACGAGCAGGGTGAGCACGAGGTGCTCCCAGAACACGACCGTCAGCGCCGGATACTCCTTGGCGAGGGGCTCACGCCACAAAGCCGAGAGCCCCCAGAATGAGGCCGCCACCGCTACCAGCCAGGTGAGGTCGGCGGGCGCGGCACGGGCGGGTCGAGTCTCGGTCACCGGGACAGCCTTCCATCCGCGCCGCGAGAGATGACGCCGGGGTCGGGTCGTCCCCCCGACCCTCGGACTGAAGTCTGGGCGGTGAGAGCCGGCGTGCCTGGGTTACTCAGTGGGCGAAGTGGCGCGTTCCGGTGAAGTACATCGTCACCCCGGCCGCCTCGGCCGCCGCGACGACCTCCTCGTCGCGGATCGAGCCGCCGGGAGAGACGACCGCCCGCACCCCGGCATCCAGCAGGATCGAGAGCCCGTCGGCGAACGGGAAGAACGCGTCGGATGCCGCGACCGAGCCCCGAGCTCGTTCCTCCCCCGCGCGCCGTACGGCCAGCCAGCAAGCGTCGACCCGGTTGACCTGCCCCATTCCCACGCCGACCGCTGCGCCGCCGCGAGCGAGCAGGATCGCGTTGCTCTTGACCGCGCGGATGGCCCGCCAGGCGAACTGGAGGTCGGCCAGGGTCGCCTCGTCAGAGGCCTCTCCTGCCACGAGACGCCAGTTCACGGCCTCGTCGCCGCCCGTGACCTGGCCGTCGTCACCGCGAACGACCGCATCGACCCGGTCGACCGTCTGCACGAGCAGCCCGCCGCTGACGGCCCGGGTCTCGAGGGAGCCGGCCGCCTCCGCCATGCCGGCGGGCAGGCGCAGCACCCGAAGGTTCTTCTTGGCGGTGAGGATCTCAAGCGCCTCGGGCTCGAAGTCGGGCGCGATGATGACCTCGGTGAACACGGGCTTGGCCGCGCGGGCCATGGCAGCCGTGACCGTGCGGTTGGCCGCGATGATGCCGCCGTACGCGCTCACCGGGTCGGTGGCGTGGGCGCGCTCGTAGGCCTGCTCGATCGTGTCGCCGATAGCGATGCCACACGGGTTCGCGTGCTTGACGACGGCCACCGTCGGCTGGTCGCCGTGGTCGTGGGCCGCACGCACCGCGGCATCCGTGTCGACGTAGTTGTTGTACGACATCGCTTTTCCGTGCAGCTGCTCAGCGCTGGCCACGCCGGGGCGCCCGTGCCGGTAGAGGCCGGCACGCTGGTGCGGGTTCTCGCCGTAGCGCAGCACGTCGGCGCGGTCCCACGTGGCCCCGAGCCAGGCCGGGAAGCCGGTGCCGTCACTGGTATCGACGACCACGTTGCCCATCCAGCTGGCCACTGCGTTGTCGTAGCTCGCGGTGTGCACGAACGCCTCCGCGGCCAAGCGCCGCCGCTGGTCGAGCGTGAAGCCACCCGACCCGACCGCCTCGAGAGCCTGGGCGTAGGTTGCCGGGCTGGTGACGACGGCGACACTGGCGTGGTTCTTGGCGGCCGCGCGCACCATGGACGGCCCACCGATGTCGATCTGCTCGACGCACTCGTCGGGGCTCGCCCCCGAGGCCACGGTCTCGCGGAACGGGTAGAGGTTGACGACGACGAGGTCGAACGGCTCGATCCCCAGGTCGCCCAGCTGCTTGCGGTGGTCCGCGTTGCGGGTATCGGCGAGGATGCCCGCGTGCACCTTCGGGTGGAGCGTCTTGACCCGGCCGTCGAAGCACTCCGGGAACCCGGTGAGCTCTTCGACCTGGGTGACCGCGATACCTGCCGCCGCAATGGTCTTCGCCGTCGAACCGGTCGAGACGATGGTCACGCCGGCGGCACCGAGGGCACCTGCGAGCTCGGCCAGGCCGGTCTTGTCGTAGACCGAGACCAACGCCCGCCTGACGGGGCGGCGACCCTCGTCGGGTGCCTCGGCTTCACTGGTCGGGGTCAGGGTCGGGGGCGGGATGGCAGCCATGTTCACTCCTGTGACGGTGTCTGGGGACGAGCCTGCGACCGAGGCACCCAGGCGTTCGATGCTCCGACGTCACTCCCTGGTGGTTGACCCACCTGCGCCAGTCGTGTGCGGCCAGAGTAGCGGTCAGGGGCGGCCGAGCCGAACTCGTCGGCCCTCGACGGTGAAGCCGTCTCGGGCCATCCGGCCGACATTGTCGACGAGCATCTGCCGTTCCTGCACCTTGATGCGCTCGTGCAGGGTGTGCTCCGTGTCGTCGTCGGCCACGGCCACGGTGCGTTGCTCGATGATGGGCCCCGTGTCGACACCGCCGTCGACGAGGTGGCAGGTCGAACCGGTCACCTTGACCCCGTAGACGATGGCGTCGCGCACCCCGTGGGCCCCGGGAAAGCTCGGCAAGAGGGCCGGATGGGTGTTGACGACGTGCCGCTCGCCCAGGGCACGAGGGCCCAGCAGCTTCATGAACCCGGCCGTCACGACCAGCTGCGGGACGGCCGCCTCGAGGTGGGTCGCGAGAGCGGCATCCCACTCGTCTCTGGTCGCGAAGTCACGTAGGCGGCACACGAACGTCGGGATGCCGGCTCGCTCGGCGCGTTCGATGCCGACGCACGCACGGTCTGCACCCACGAGCGCGATACGCACCCCGTAGGCCGGGTCGGCGCAGGCGTCGATGAGGGCCTGCAGCAGAGTCCCCGAGCCGGAGACCAGCACCACGATGTCGACGCTGTCGGGGCCCGGTCTCGCGTCGCTCGTCACGTGCGCGAGTGTATCGGGCGGCGATCTGGGCGGAGGGCGCCATGACGGTGACGCGGTGGCGGCAGGCGGGCATGAATTCACCACGACGGGCACGATGAGCGAGGATGGGGCGCATGAGCAGCGAGGAAAGGGAGCGGTCGATCGCCTACGCCCGCGAGAAGGCGCGGCGCACCGTGCCGGTGCTCATCTGCGTGCTGCTGGCGGTCGTCGCCATGTACCTGCCGCTGCCGAAGCGGTTCATCGCAGTGGTGCCCCTGCTGTTGGCGGTCGGCCTGAGCGTTCGGCTGCTGAGGTTCCTGTCGAACCGACGAGGGCGCGAGAAGATCTGGCCGGCCATGACGCTCGGCATCGTGGGGCTGCTGCTCGCGTCGCTGGCCGTGCAGGGGGCGTTCTACCGAACGGTGCAGGCCTACGAGCAGTGCATCGACGGGGCCCAGACCGCACAGGCCAGAGCCGACTGCGAGGGACTGCGCGACTCGATCGTGCTGGGCGACGTGATCCGCCTGGCCTGAGGCCCTGCCTCGCGCCGGCTCGCTGACCGGTGGCCGCCGCGATCAGTCGGCGGATCAAGCGGCGTCGGGTGCTGCTCTGACGACAGCGACTGCAGACTGATCCGCCGACTGATCCGCCGACTGATGGCAGACCCGGTCAGTCGTCGGACTCGGCGCCCGGTTCTGACTCCTCGAGCGTGTCGACGACCCGGCGCTCGCGCAGCAGCCGCCAGCCGACCCAGAGCGCTGCCCCACCGGCCACCTCGACGAACAGCGCCGCACCGAACGGCATAACAGCCGGGCCGATGTTCGCAAGCCGCTCGACCCCCAGGGCACCGTTGCCGATGGCGGTCAGCACCATCACGGCGGCCACGGCGACTCCGGCCGCCGTGACGACCGCCGCAAAGCGCGCACCGACGTTGCCGAAGAACTCCAGCTCTCGGTCTACCCAGCGCGCGATGACGGCTCCCGCGGCGATAGGCAGCAGCACGACGCCATAGAGCGCGCGCGGGTAGCTGGCTTCGTCAGGGAGGGCCGCCAGCACGGGAACCAGCGGCATCAACCCAGGATGGGCCGCGGCCGGGCTGATCAGCGCGCCGGCGGCGACACTGAAGCCGGGGCCTGCGACGAACGACAGGGCCCAGGTGGCGGCGTTGCCCAACATCAGCAGCTGACCCACGATGACGACGAGGGCGGCCACGACGTTGATGCCGTACTGGCTCTGCACGGAGGCGACGGCGCCGAACGAGACGAGTACGCGCGCGAGCACGACCGCGAGACCGACGATCATGAGCAGGCCGGCGCCACGCCAACCGGTGCGCCAGACAGCGGGTAGCCAGGTCGGCCCGCGCCGGAACCAGGAGAGAACGAAAGCCGGAGACGTCTCATCGTCGGGTCTCAGGAACACGAACCCCAGGGCGGCCAGCGGCACGATCAGGGCGCCGACGATGGCTCCGAGGCCGGGGCTTGCCGGCCCGGCCAGGGTGAGCAGGGCCACCACCGCAGCGATGAGCAGGTAGCCCCCGAGAAAGCCCGGGATGACCGATCTCGCCGTCAGCCGGCTCCAGTCGGCGGCGCTGAAGCTCGGGCGTCCGGTGGCGACGAGGCGTCGGAGGAAGCGAGCGCCGATGTAGACGTTGGCGAGCAGCAGCAGGATCGGGGTCAGCGAGACCGACAGCTCACCAGCACCGATCGACTGCCCGTGCCCGAGGAACCACAGAGCGCTGCCCACCGAGACGGCCGAGAACCACCCGAGAGAGCTCTCCGGCGCGGCAATCCATCCGACGAGGGAGGGAAGAACGACCAGCGCCCAGGTCGCGACCGCCGCCAGCGCACCGGCCCGCAGGGCTGAGGTCAGCGTGGTGGGGAGGCCGGCGGGCCGGGCAGGCGCTGATGGTGCGCGCTTGGCCGCGGACTTCGCTCCCCTGCTGGCGGTCGTAGAGGTGGGCACACCCCATGGTCACAACTGCGAGGGCCTCGGGCGAGCACCCACGCCGCAGCCTGGTTGCCGAGTTCTGCCGATCGGGCCAGGGCGATCGGACTGTCGCGGTCGGCCGCCGGCCGCCACGTCGTCCGGATGCCGCAGCGCGCGGCAGCGGGACCAGCGGGGTCACGCTCAGCGGGCCGCGAGGCCGTTCATGATCTCGCGCATGAGCTCGGCCGTCTCGGACGGGGTCTTGCCGACCTTGACGCCTGCGGCCTCCAGCGCCTCCTTCTTGCCCTGCGCGGTGCCCGAGGAGCCCGACACGATGGCCCCTGCGTGGCCCATCGTCTTGCCCTCGGGGGCGGTGAAGCCGGCGACGTAGCCGACGACCGGCTTGGTCACGTGCTCCTGGATGTAGGCGGCAGCACGCTCCTCGGCGTCGCCGCCGATCTCGCCGATCATCACGATCGCGTCGGTGTCGGGGTCGTTCTGGAAGGCCTCGAGGCAGTCGATGTGCGTCGTGCCGATGATCGGGTCGCCACCGATGCCGACCGCGGTGCTGAACCCGAAGTCACGCAGCTCGTACATCATCTGGTAGGTGAGGGTGCCTGACTTCGAGACGAGCCCGACCCGGCCACTGCCGGCGATGGTGGCCGGGATGATGCCGGCGTTCGAGACACCGGGCGTGATCAGTCCGGGACAGTTCGGCCCGACGATGCGGGTCGTGCCCTGGTCGGTGGCGTACGCGTAGAACTCCGCGGTGTCCTTGACCGCGACGCCCTCGGTGATCACGACGGCGAGCGGGATCTCGGCATCGATCGCCTCGACCACCGCCGACTTCGTGTAGGCGGCCGGCACGAAGATGACCGAGACGTTGGCGCCGGTGGCCTCGATTGCCTCCGTGACGGTGCCGAACACCGGCACGGTCACGTCGTCGTCGAAGTCGACGGTGGTGCCGGCCTTGCGGGGGTTGACCCCGCCGACGATCGTGGTGCCCGACTTCAGCATCCGCTGCGTGTGCTTCATGCCTTCCGAGCCCGTCATGCCCTGCACGATGACCTTGGAGTCGGCGTTGAGGAAGATTGCCATGGTGTGTCAGTTCTCCTGAGGCTCGGGTCAGCTCGCCGCGGCGGCGAGCTCGGCGGCACGGCGCGCGGCGCCGTCCATGGTGGCTTCGATGGTGACGAGCGGGTGGGCCCGCTCGGCAAGGATGCGACGTCCCTCTTCGACGTTGTTGCCGTCGAGGCGCACGACCAGGGGCTTGGTGGCCTCGTCACCGAGGGCGTCGAGCGCGCCCACGATTCCGGTGGCCACGGCGTCGCAGGAGGTGATACCCCCGAAGACGTTGACGAACACGCTCTTGACCTGCTCGTCGCCGAGGATGATGTGCAAGCCGTTGGCCATCACCTCTGCGCTGGCGCCGCCGCCGATGTCGAGGAAGTTGGCCGGCTTGGCGACGAACCCGCCCGCTGACCCGCTGAGGTCCTCCCCGGCGTAGGCCACGACGTCGAGGGTGCTCATCACCAGGCCCGCACCGTTGCCGATGATGCCCACCGAACCGTCGAGCTTGACGTAGTTGAGCCCCTTCGCCTTGGCCGCCGCCTCCAGCGGGTCGGCCGCAGCCTTGTCCTCGAGCGCCGCGTGGTCGGCGTGCCGGAAGCCGGCGTTCTCGTCGAGGGTCACCTTGCCGTCGAGGGCGATGATCTGACCGTCCTCGGTCTTGACGAGGGGGTTCACCTCGACGAGCGTGGCGTCCTCGTCGCGGTAGACGGTCCACAGCGCCTTGAACGCTTCGACAAGCGCGGGCTTGTCGGCGTCGTCGAACCCGGCTGCGTCGGCGATCTCCTTCGCCTTGGCGTCGTCGACCCCCGTGTTCGGGTCGATGGCGATGCGGGCGAGCGCCTCTGGCCGCTCCACGGCGAGCAGCTCGATCTCGACGCCGCCCTCCTTGGAACACATCGACAGGTAGCTTCGGTTCGCGCGGTCGAGCAGGATGGAGAAGTAGTACTCCTCGGCGATGCGAGCGCCCTCGGCAATCATCACGGTGCCCACGGTGTGGCCCTTGATGTCCATGCCGAGGATGGCCTTCGCGGCCTCCTCGGCCTCGTCGGGGCTCTTGGTGACCTTGACGCCACCCGCTTTGCCGCGCCCCCCCACCTTCACCTGGGCCTTGACGACCGTGACGCCGCCCGAACCCGCCCCGATCTTCTCGGCCGCCGCACGGGCCTGCTCAGGGGTGGTGGCGATGGCGCCGGCCAGAACCGGCACGCCATGCGCCTCGAACATGTCGCGCGCTTGGTACTCGAAGAGATCCACGGGGGTCCGTCCTCATCGTCGAAAGGTGGTTTCGACCGCGCCGAAGCGGTGACCCGGGGCCCTGTCCGCGCCGAGATTGCTCCCGAGCGGTCGGTCCCAGCCGTTTCGCAGGCGACGGCGCGGTCGAACAGGCTGTCCATCGGACTCTAGTGCCACTGCCTGCCTGCGATACCACCGGGACCGCCGCCCATCCGGGCCCAGCGGGGTCCGTCGGGGTCCGTCTGGGTCCGTCTGGGTCCGTCTGGGTCCGTCTGGGTCACGGTCGCGACACGCGGCCTGCGTTGACCCGACCTGCGGCTCAGTCTCGGGGTACCGTCCAAAGGTGGTCATGGCAGCACGAACGGCGACGGTGCCGTTCCAGAATCCCCCGCCCGAGGCTGACGACGCGCCGGGTCGAGGGCTGCTGGGCATCGCGGGAGGAGTCGCCAAGGCTCTGCTCACTCCCACCGGTCTGGCCGGCGCGGCCCTCGAGGCGACGTGGATGGGCCTGCACCTCGGCCTCTACCCCTTGGGTCTGCTCGGGTCGCGGGCGCGAGACCACCGCGACGGCTATGCCCTCGACCACCTGCCGCCCTCTCAGCGAGGCCTGGCGATCCACGACGTGGAGGCAGCGCACACGCCGATCCTGCTCGTGCACGGCATGGTCGACAACCGCTCGATCTTCACCGTGCTGCGGCGCGGGCTGAGGAAGCGCGGGTTCGGTCGCATCGAGACGATCAACTACTCGATCTTCACCGGTGACATTCGCGTCGCGGCCGCCCAGCTCAGCGAGGAGGTCGAGCGCCTCGTCGAGGAGACCGGTTACGAACGGATCCACGTGATCGGCCACTCGATGGGCGGCCTGATCGCCCGGTACTACGTGACCCGGCTCGGTGGTGACGAGCACGTGCACACGCTCGTCACGCTGGGCACCCCCCACCAGGGCAGCTACCTCGCCTACCTCTGGAGCAACTCGCTGACCCGGCAGCTGCGGCCGGGTAGCGCGCTCTACGCCGAGCTGGCCGGCCCGGTACGAGACTGCAAGACCCGCTTCATCGCCTACAGCTCCGATCTCGACCAGGTCGTCATACCGGGGAGCAACGCCGCCCTGCGGCACGAGAGCCTCAACGTGCACAACATCTCGCTGCACGGCGTGGGCCACATGAGCCTGCCGATCACGAGCACCGTCGTGCAGGGCATCTCGGCGGCACTGGCCCACATCGACGCGTCCGGGGCCACCGTCACGCCCGGGGTCAGTGCCTTGGGCACCCGTCGTCGTTCGGCGCCCCGCGAGTCGACCGGCCTCTGACGGCAGACCGCCCGGCCCCTGTGGAGATCGGGGAGAGGGCTGGTCTCGGATCACCTACGGTGAAAAGGCCCGCTACCGGACTCTGACGATGCGCCCGGATGCCGTCCGCTGGCGCCCAGCACGTCAGACAACGCCTGAAAGCCCGTTTTTGCATAACGAAACGATCACGGTATCGTCGAAAACCTACCCTCAAACCCAGTTAGGTCATCATTTCGTGAGAAACGCCACCTACACCGGTCGACATCGGCCGGCAGCCAAGACACCACGGGGTCGACGTTACGTCGTCCCCGTTGCTCTGCTCTCTGCCACCGTCGCGGGTGGTCTGGTGATCCGCGAAGCACGGGCCGGCGAGCTGGGCCCTGCCGCTGCCGGGTCCATGAGCAACGCGTCGACCTCGGTCGACGCCCTCGGCCTACCGGCGGATCCCGACGCCGTCTCAGCCGCCACCGTCGCCCGTGCTGGTGGCGGTACCTCGCGCGACACCAGTCGTGAAGCGCTCTCCGGCACCACTCTGGCCACCTCGGCGGACCCGTCCGCCGCGGCCAAGGCGCTCGGGGACCAGAGATCCAAGGCCGCCGCCGACAAGGTGGCCAGGTCCAAGGCGGACAGGGCAGCCAAAGCAGCCAAAGCGAAGGCCGCCAAGGACAGGGCCAACGCTGCGGCCGCTGCCCGCCGTTGGGTCTCCCCGCTGGCGAGCTACACGCTGACCTCCGGGTACGGCTTTCGCTGGGGCAAGCTGCACCCGGCCCAAGACCTCGCGACGCCCGTGGGTAGCCGGGTGCACTCCCTCTCCAGCGGCACCGTCGTGTTCGCCGGCTGGGACAGCACCGGCTACGGCAACCTCGTGCGCATCCAGTACTGGGACGGCACCGTGTCGTTCATGGCCCACAACAGCCGTCTGGTCGTCTCGGCCGGCGAGAAGGTGACGCCGGGGCAGCTCGTCGCCTACAGCGGCAACACCGGCCAATCGACCGGCCCGCACGTGCACCTCGAGATCCACCCCGGCGCAGGCGAAGCCGTCCCACCGGTGACGTGGCTGGCCAACCGCGGCATCCGGCTCTGACGGTCGTTATCCGTACGCGAACGAGAGGGCCGGCAGCTCAGGCGGTTTCACTCGGGCTGGGCCGAACTCGGGCGTAGACCAGGGCGGCGGGGGCCAGCACCCCGGCCGAGACGAGCAGGGCCACGGGGATCGAGGTTCGGGTGGCGAGCGCTCCGAGCGGCGGACCGCCGACCACCTGGCCGATGGCATCCGCCTGACTGGTCAGCGACAGCGTGGTGGCCCGGGTGCTCGACTCGACGTTGCGGTTGATCCACGCACCCTGCACCGGGTAGGCGATGGCCCGGGCGGAGTCGCGGACCCACATGGCGACCAGGGCCGACCACAACGACCCGGACAGGGCGAACCCCACCATCCCCGCGACCTGCACCAGCAGCAGGGTGGCAAGCAGCCCAGCCGGGTGCAGCGCGTTGAGCCGCTCGGTGGCGAGGCGGTTCGCGAGCAGGCTCATCAGCAGGGCCAGCAGACTGCCCATCAGCGCGAACGCCGTGAACCAGACCGCCGGGTCGTCGACCCCTCCGACCGTCGGCAACGTGAAGGCCTCGAGCACGCGGGCCGTCCAGAGCCGGTCGAACACCTCCGACGAGACGCCGGTCAGCACGGCGATGAGCAGGAACGACCGGACCACCCCAGGGCCTCGCGCTGCAGCCAAGCCCGTGAGCAACGTGCGCCGCAGGTGTGACCAGGTGTCGCGCTCCTGCCTCGGGACCGGGTGGAAGCCGTTCTCCGGCATCACGACCGTCATCACCACGCCGAGCACCAGGAAGCCGGCGCCGGCGACGATCATGGGTAGCTGGAGGTTCACCTGCCCGACGGCGCCGGCCAGGATGGTTCCGACAACCGTCAGGGCCAGATGCTGCTGCTGGACCCGGGTGAAGAGCGGTTGCACAGCGTTCTCGCCGACCTCGTCGGTGATCCAGGCGTCGACCGCGCCGGAGACGAAGGTGTAGCCGATGCCCCACACCACCGTGGCGAGCACTATCGGCCCGAACGAGGGCCAGATCCCCTGGGTCAGGATGCCGATGCCGACCACGAACGCGCCGATGAGCGCCGACAGCCTTCGAGAGTAGAGGTCGGCGACGATCCCCGTGGGGATCTCGAACAGGAAGCACGTCGCCTCCACGACGGTCCCGACGAGGATCAGCTGGAACGGGGTCAACCCAGCCACCTGAACCTGGTAGAGCAGGGCGAGGGTGAACGCGAGGGCGTGCAGCAGCGACCAGCTGCCCTCGAACCAGTAGTAGGCAGTGGGAGGGCGAAGGGGCCTGCGGCCGATCAGCGTCATGGCGGTTTCCTCGAGCAGCGGGCCGGGTACGGCCCGGGACGGTCACGGAGAGCGGCCCCCTACGGGTAGGGCACAGCCGCGGTGGATCCGGGCGGATCGACCGTGGTTCGTGACGGCGCACTCGACCCCACCCGGACGGTTGACCGGCTGGCATCACTCGGAGGAGTGCACGCTGCTCAAGCTGAACGCATGCCCGGAAACCTAGCACCCCGCGCCGTCGAGGCGCAGGGTCAGTCGAGGCGCAGCGTCATCGGTTCAGCGGAGCCCACGCACACGGGGTCAGCGTGAGCGGCATCCGTCAGAGCTTGAGCAGGGGTGCGTAGCGAAGCAGCAGCCGTTTGGTGCCGGTGTCGACGCCGAAGTCGACGTGCGCCATCGACTTCTCGCCCTCGCCCTCGACCCGCACGACCGTGCCGAGGCCGAACGTGTCGTGGCTGACCTTGTCTCCGGGGCGCAACGACAGGATCGGTCGCTTGCCCAGGCTGCGCACCCCGGGACGAGCCGCGAGCGTGGCGACCGCCGGCTGGCCCGCGCCACGGGCGCCACTGAACGACGGTCCGAGACGTTGCCAGTCGACCAGGTCGCTCGGGATCTCGTCGAGGAAGCGCGATGGCGGGTTGTACTGCGGAGCGCCCCACGCCGAACGCACCGAGGCCCGCGAGAGGTAGAGCCGCTCTCGGGCGCGGGTGATGCCGACGTAGGCGAGGCGGCGCTCCTCCTCCAGCTCCTTCGGGTCACCGAGGGAGCGCAGGTGTGGAAAGGTGCCGTCTTCGAGCCCGGTGAGGAACACGACCGGGAACTCGAGCCCCTTGGCTGTGTGCAGCGTCATCAGCGTGACGACACCCTGCTCCGCCGCCGCGTGACCCTCGGGTGAGTCGGGGATCTCGTCGGCGTCGGCTACGAGCGAGACCTGCTCGAGAAACTCCTCGAGCGCGCCGGCCGGACCGACGTCTTCGGGTTCCACCCCCGGAGGCAGCTCGCCACCCGACTCCTCGAGCTCGGTGGCGCGCCGCTCGTCGTACTCCTGGGCGACCGCGACGAGCTCGGCGAGGTTCTCGACCCGGGTCTCGTCCTGAGGGTCGTGGCTGGCCCGCAGCTCGCCGAGGTAGCCGCTCGCCTCCAGGGTGGCCTCGAGCAGGGCTGCAATCGAGTCGTCGGTCTCGTAGATCACGCGGATCTTCTCGAGCAGCGCAGTGAAGCCCTTGATCGCCACCACCGATCGGGTGGCGATGCCGGGGGCGTCCTCGGCCCGGCCGAGCGCGGCGACGAACGGGATGCGTTCGCGATCGGCCAGTGCGGCGACGCACGCCTGCGCCCGGTCTCCGATCCCCCGCTTGGGGGTGTTGAGGATGCGGCGCAGGTTGACGGTGTCGGTCGGGTTGGAGATGACGCGAAGGTAGGCGAGCGCGTCCTTGACCTCACGGCGTTCGTAGAACCGCGTGCCGCCGACCACCTTGTAGGGCAGGCCGACCCGCACGAGCACCTCCTCGACGGCGCGGCTCTGGGCGTTGGTGCGGTAGAAGACCGCGACGTCGCCCGGCTTGACGCCGTGCTCGGCCAGGTCGTCGATCTCCTTGGCCACGAACGCCGCCTCGTCGTGCTCGTTGTCGGCGACGTAACCGGTGATCAGGGCGCCGTCGCCCGAGTCGGTCCAGAGGTTCTTCGCCCGCCGGCCTTCGTTTCGGCTGATGACCGAGTTGGCGGCTCGGAGGATGCGCTGGGTCGAGCGGTAGTTCTGCTCGAGCAGGATCGTCTTGGCGTCGGGGTAGTCGTTCTCGAACTCGAGGATGTTGCGGATGCTCGCCCCACGGAAGGCGTAGATCGACTGGTCGGAGTCACCGACCACGCACAGCTCGGCCGGCGGCACGGCGTAGGCCCCCTGGGGGCTCGCACCGGTCGGGACGGCCCCGACCAGCTCGCGGATCAGCTGGTACTGAGCCTGGTTGGTGTCTTGGTACTCGTCGACGAGAACGTGCCGGAACCGTCGGCGGTAGTACTCGGCGACGTCGGGAAAGGCCTGCAGCACGTTGACGGTCATCATGATGATGTCGTCGAAGTCGAGCGCGTTGGCCTGTCGCAGCCGACGCTGGTACTGCGTGTAGGCCTGAGCCACGGTGCGCTCGTAGTGGTCGCCCTCGGCGACCCTCGACGTGTAGGTCTCCTCGTCGACCAGCTCGTTCTTGAGGTTGCTGACCTGATGGGTGAAGCCGCGCGCGGGGTAGCGCTTGGGGTCGAGGTCGAGGTCGCGCAGCACGAGCGCCATCAGCCGCTGGCTGTCGGCGGCGTCGTAGATCGAGAACGTCGACTTCATGCCTACCTTGGCCGCCTCACGCCGCAGGATGCGCACGCACGCCGAGTGGAAGGTCATCACCCACATGGCCCGGGCCCGGGGGCCGACGAGGTTCGCGACCCGCTCGCGCATCTCGGCCGCAGCCTTGTTGGTGAAGGTGATGGCTAGCACCTGCCCGGGTTGGACCCCCCGTTCGCCGAGCAGCCAGGCGATGCGATGGGTGAGCACCCGCGTCTTGCCCGAGCCGGCCCCGGCGACGATCAGCAGCGGAGCCCCCTCGTGCACGACGGCGGCCCGCTGGCTGGGGTTGAGCCCCTCGAGCAGCTGTGTCGGATCCATGCTCGGATGCCGTCCGGCGGCGCCCACTCCCCCTGCCGCTGCCGCTTCGGCCCAGGTGGGAACCCCCCGCTCGGTCACATCTCGCCTGAGCTCTGTCGACGCATCACGTCCACTCGAGCCACCCCCGGTGGGGTGGTCGGGACCCGGGGGCCCAGAGATCGGGAGGTCGTCGAAGAGCGTGCTCATGATGGCCATCAGCCTACGTCTCGCCGCCCACACGCCCGGCCAGCCACGCACACCCAGGGCTGCGCGACCGCGACAATGGTCAGATGACCGACTTCGAGATCCGCAACGCGCGCCGTGACGACGTCCCCGACCTGATCCGTCTCGTGCGGGCCCTCGCCGAGTACGAGAGAGAGCCGG
Source organism: Actinomycetales bacterium (assembly GCA_038235595.1). GTDB lineage: Bacteria > Actinomycetota > Actinomycetes > Actinomycetales > Dermatophilaceae > DSM-29435. Next base: position 23,686 of record JBBSTU010000033.1, read on the forward strand.
ACTCGGCCGTCGCCACGACCGAGCACTTCGCAGACGCACTCTTCCCCGTGCAGGGCAGCCCAGCGGCATCCTGCCTCGTGGTCGAACGGGACGAGCAGGTGGTGGCCATGGCCCTGTGGTTCACCACGTTCTCGACGTGGACCGGGCAGCAGGGCATGTGGTTGGAGGACCTCTTCGTCGAACCCGACCAGCGTGGCTCGGGGATCGGCCGCGCCCTGCTCGCACGGCTGGCGCAGATCTGCGTCGAGCGGCAGTACCCGCGGTTCGAGTGGACCGTGCTCGACTGGAACACCCCCTCGATCGAGTTCTACCGCTCGCGTGGCGCCCTACCCCAGAGCGAGTGGACGACGTTCCGGCTCGACGGTGAGGCGCTCGACCGGCTGGCCGGCGAGGGCTGAGACAGTCATAGGGTGGCGACCATGACCACTGCGACGAGTGTGTTCGTGACCGAGCCCGGCGACGCCAGCGTTCTGGCCGTGCAGACCCACGACCTGCCGGCACCGGCGAACGGCGAGGTGCAGATCGAGGTCGCGGCCGCGGGAGTGAACTTCATCGACGTGTACAAGCGGCAGGGCGTCTACCCGGTGCCGACCCCCTTCGTGCTGGGAGAGGAGGGAGCCGGCACGGTCGTCGCTGTCGGGCCCGGCGTGGTCGGCATCCAGGCCGGCGACCGCGTGGCCTGGTGCCAGTCGACCGGCAGCCAGTCGACCGTCGTCAACAAGCCGGCCGCCGCGCTGGTTCCGGTGCCCGACGGGCTCGACCTGGAGGTCGCTGCCTCGGTGATGCTGCAGGGGCTGACGGCGCACTATCTGGTCAACAGCACGTACGCCGTGCGGCGCGACGACATCGCCCTGGTGCACGCCGCGGCCGGCGGGGTCGGGCAGCTGCTCGTGCAGCTGGTCACGGCCAAGGGCGGCACCGTGGTGGCCACCGCGGGATCGCCCAAGAAGCTCGAGATCGCAAGACGGCTCGGCGCCACGCACCTGATCGACTACACCGACGTCGGCGACCTCGCGGGCGCTGTGAGGGACATCGCCCCTCAGGGAGTCGACGTGGTCTACGACGGCGTCGGGAAGTCGACCTTCGACGCCTCGCTGGCGTCGCTGCGGCCACGAGGAATGATGGTGCTCTTCGGCGGCGCGAGCGGCCAGGTCCCCCCTTTCGACCTCCAGCGGCTCAACTCCGGCGGTTCGCTCTTCGTCACTCGGCCGACGCTGGTGCACTACGTCGCTGACCG